>REAB01000108.1 GCA_004293645.1 Cytophagia bacterium
GCAGCAGCTTTTAGGATTGCCATTCTATTTCACTTTGGTAAATTGTATCTATATCCTTAGTAGGAAATAGGCATTACCACTAAATTTACGAAAGTACCAGAAGATAAATTAATTGTTAGTTCTGGCGATGAATTTTGAGTTTTTCAATCATATCGTCCGACATTTCGTCGGCGTAGGTGCCGTAGGCATTGATAAATGTGCCTTTAAATTGGCCATCTTTGGAAGAAATAGCGTACAAAATACTGCTATCGGCGGGGTCGGTCATGCCTTCAAAACGATAAAAATCAACAATTTCAAACTCATCGGGGCGCAACGACTGCCCAATGGAGTGGCAACTTAGACAGTGAACGTCTAAGTTGAAATCGTGTTCAAACCCTTTGCTTTTGAGGTCGTTGAGGGCTTCGACGAGCGTGTTATAACTTTCCATTGAATTTAGAAACGGTTTGGTGAAACAAAACTGTATTGTAGCTTTGCTTTCACAACGAAACCCATTCGCAATTTGTTCACTTTCTTTTACAACCTTTTTGTCTATGCCTCGCTTGCTTTGGCGCGGGTAGTGGCGTTGTTTCATGCCAAAACCAAGCGTTGGGTGGCGGGGCAACAACAATTTAAAATACTGCAACGGGCGGGCGTTTTGCAGCACAATGGCCCCACGGTGTGGTTTCATGCGGCCTCTTTGGGTGAATTTGAGCAAGGTCGCCCCGTCATTGAAGCCTTTCGAGCGGCCTATCCCGACTATCGAATTGTGCTCACGTTTTTTTCTCCTTCGGGCTACGAACTGCAACATCAATATCAAACTGCCGATGTAGTGTTGTATTTGCCCGCCGACACGCCCGCCAATGTTCAGCAATTTTTAGATGCCGTTCGGCCTACCATGGCGCTTTTTATCAAGTACGAATTTTGGCACAACTACCTCACAGCGCTTCACAAACGCCACATTCCTACGCTGCTATTTTCGGCTATTTTTCGGCCCAATCAATTGTTTTTTAAGCCTTACGGCGGGTTTTATCGCAATATGCTTTTTTGTTTTGACCAAATTTTGGTTCAGAATGAAGCGTCGAGGCAGCTTTTGGCAAGTATAAACTACCCAAACGCCATTTGGACGGGCGACACCCGCCTCGACCGCGTGGCGCAGATAGCCCACCAAGCCCGCGAAGTGCCGTTGGTGGCGGAGTTTAAAAATCAAACGCCATTGCTCATCGTCGGCTCGGCCTGGCCCGACGACATGGCCGTGCTGATTCCGTTTTTGAACCAATGGGCTGCCCCGCTCAAAATAATCGTTGCCCCGCACGAAATTAATGGTGCCCAGATTGAAAGTTGGCAAAAACAGCTCAAACGTTCTTCTATCAAATGGTCGGAGGCAAACAAACACAACGTAACCGACTACGAAATGGTGTTCGTGGACAGCATTGGACTGCTTTCGAGGCTGTATCGCTACGCCGACTTTGCCTTTGTGGGCGGAGCTTACGGCGATGGCCTGCACAATATTTTGGAGCCTGCAGCTTTTGGAATGCCCCTCTTTTTTGGTAATTTATACTACGATAAGTTTCAAGAAGCCGTTGATTTGTGCCAACAAAAAGCTGCCCACGCCGTGGCAAATGCGCCAGAACTACAAATGGCATTTGCGAAAGTGTATCAAAATAAAAACCTACAACGGGCGCAAGCCCAAACTACCCGTGCCTACGTGCAAACCCACGCTGGTGCTACGCTGTGCGTTTTGCAAGTGATACAACAAATTTTACGTTAGTTTTTGTTTATTTTTTTTGCCAAAAAATTAAACAAAAATAAAAACACCGTGTTTTATCTGTACTCATAAAGATAAACAGAAAAAATATGAAAATTTTAAAATCTCTTGCCCCCTATTTTTATTTTTTCATGGTCATATTTGTGGTTTTCCACAACACAGACTACCACGTTGAGCGCATGATAGAAGTGCCTTACGTTTTGTACATCTTACTCGCGGCTTTGGGCTTTATGGTTCTTCAGTCGGTTATTAAAGACGCTACTGCCGCCGACTAATAGTGGACGAACAACCGCTGTATGCCGAGACGGTTAGACTGTTTGGCTACGTATCAGACCACAATTTCGACGCGTTGGCCGAACTTTGCGATGACGACTTTGGAATTGTAGATTTAGGGACTGAAGGTCAGAGTATTATGATTCGCAATCGCGCCGAATGGGAAAATTGGTTTCACACTTTGTTTGGCAATTTGAGTGCCATGCAAGCCCAAACTCATACCGACATCATTGATTATAAAGTTCGGGTTGGTGCTGACATGGCTTACTCGGTTGTAGAGTTTTGCCAACATTTAGTGTTGGGCGGTAAGCACGGAAAATTTTATTGTGTGGTTACCATTATTTGGAAAACCGTGGCCGACGGTTCGTGGAAGGAGTCGCGTTGGCACGTATCGTTGCTCCGAACGGACTGGGAGTAAGAGCAAATAGACTTAATTTTATATTTATTATTGCCTTTTTTAGACTGTTTTTGGGGTAATTTTTATTTTTGTTAAAAAAAATTGATAAAAAGTTAAACAAAAATACCACCAAACTTCTTATAGTATTGTAATCAATTTCTTAACTTTTTTTATTCACTTATCTAACCTTTAATTACTATGCAGTCCTTAAACATTCTATTGGACACGGTACTCGGCGCAGGCGACTACATCGGGTTCACATTTTTCACTGGCTACATGTCTATGTTGGCCGCCTCCATTTTCTTCATTGTTGAGCGTGGCACCATGGACGACAAGTGGAAAACATCATTGCTGGTATCTGCCCTCATTACGTTCATTGCGGCAGTACACTATTATTACATGAGAGGCGTGTGGCTCGAAACACAAACTTCACCTACTCAGTTTCGTTACATTGACTGGACATTGACAGTACCTTTGATGTGTATTGAGTACTACTTAATTCTGCGTCCTGCTGGTGCCAAAAGCGGTATGTTGGTACGTCTTTTGATTGGTTCAATCGTGATGTTGGTAGCGGGTTACATCGGCGAAGCCGTAAGTCCAGAATCTAACATTTTGTGGGGAGTAATTTCTACAATCGGTTGGGGTGCTATCATTTATGAAATCTACATGGGCGAAGCTTCAAAAGTAGCAGCATCGTCAGACAATCAAGCCGTAAAAGATGGTTACAGCGTACTGCGTTGGTTCACATTGGTAGGTTGGGCAATCTACCCAATCGGTTACATGTTGTTGCCAGGCAATTTGTTGAGCGGTTTTGTAGAAGGTGTAGATTTGAGTAAATCATCACCAGTTGATTTGGCCTACAACATCGCCGATGCCATCAACAAAATCGGATTTGGTTTGGTGGTTTACAGCATTGCAAAAAATGCAACTGAAGCCAGAAAAGCCAAAGGTGCAATAGCCTAATTGGTTACAAGTAAGTAGAAATCCCCGCAAGGTTCGAGCCTTGCGGGGATTTTTAGTGCAAACGCATGAAAAAGTAAGAATGTCTACATTGTGCATTGTGAGCGCGATGTGCGCCAAATACCGCGCCGTGCAAGACTTAAAGCAGTGTTTCACTGCGATTAAAGCTACTACGGTTTGGCGTGTCTTAGTTCTAACCCGACCGAAGTGCGTGGTTTAAAGCCTTTCCAAGTAGCTTCATTTGAGTCCTGCTTTACTTCCAAATATTTGTGATAGTCTAAACCTTTGAGTTTGATGCCCAAAAAAACGGTAACAAAGTGCTGGTTGATGTTATTGATTCGGCGTTCGTTCCAAGCGGGTTCGGCATAGCGGAGGTACTCGTCGAGGGGTAAACCTGGGGCCAGCGATTCGGCGGGCGGTGGATTGGGGGCCACGTTGTGGCGGGCATTGGCGTAGGTAAGCATAAAACGCTCGGCATTAACGGCCCCGTTGTAAATGGCTTTGATGCCTTTTTCGTAACCCGAAATATCATCTTGGCTACCCGCCACAAAAAACGTGGGTACGGTCAATCCCTTCAAGCCAGTGCTATCCCACACACCGCGTTCCATGCCCCAGGGCGCAAACGCCACCACAGCTTTGATGCGCGGGTCGAGGGTAGATTGATACACCTCATTGCCAGCAGTACGAACTTTGAGCGCGTCGCTACCACTCGCCATTTGGCCAAAAAACACGGCAGCTTGCGGGCTGAATCCAGCACCCGTTGCGTTTAGTGCGCCGTAGCCGCCCATGGAGTAGCCAATGAGCGCGGTGTTGTCGGCGTTGAGCAAACCTGCCAAAAAAGTTTTTCCGTCTTTATTGCCCAAACGCGCCATTTCTTTGAGTACAAAAAGGTCGTCGAGCGGTCGGTTGAGTAGGGTGCTGGCAAAACTGGCGGCATCTCTAAACGTAGATTCGGTGTGGTCAATGGCCACGACTACGTATCCTTTTGAGGCCAAATTTTCGGTGAGATAGGTCATCAAAAACCGCGACCCCACGTAGCCATGCGACACAATAACCAAAGGATAAGGCCCGTCGGTTTTGTTGCTGGGGGCATTCCGCAAGGCGCGACCTTTAAATTTGAAAGGAATCAACGGACGCTTGGGGTCGTTGCTGGTGCCCATTACTTCTTCATAATCAATGGATTGTACCTGATTTTTTTCAACTGTGGCGGGGTACCAAATTTCGACGGTTAGCGGGCGATTGTACAAGGAATCTTTGCCTTTTTTGGAATGAATAACGTCCAATTGATTGGGATTGACCAGTTTTAATGTCTGCACGCCCACGCCGTATTGTCCGCGAGCGGCCATTTCGGGGGCATCGGGCAGCAGGTCGCCGTACACAAAAGGGTTGTTTTGGGCGTGGGCAACGGTCAAGCTAACCAAGAAAGAGATGAATAAAAAGCGGATTTTCATGAATTGGTAAGGGTTTTGGTTGGTTAAAATTTGGCTCATTATTTGCCAATGCAAAACTTGCTAAAAATATTGGCTAATAAATCATCATTGACAATTTGGCCCGTTATTTCGCCCAAATGGTGGAGGGACAAACGAATATCTTGCGCTAAAAAATCGCCCGTAATGTTGTTTTCTAAACCCATGAGGGCATCGGTAAGGGCTTGGTTGGTTTTGAGCAGATGCTCGTAGTGGCGCAGGTTGGTAACGACTGTTTGTGAGGGATTAATTTGTAATTGCGTGATTTGAGATTTGAGGTTTTCTATTCCAACTCCCGTTTTTGCCGAAATAAAAATGGGAGCTATCTCGTTGATTAACAATTTATTACTATCTTCTTGGTCTATTTTATTTTGTACCCAAATCAGTTTTTTGGTGGGTTCTAAATCGGTAGCGAGGCTGCTCACTGCGGCGAGCGTGGTGGCATCGTCGTATATCAACACAACGACATCGGCTTGGTTCATGGCGCGTTTTGAACGCTCAATACCCATAGACTCGACCAAGTCGTCGGTTTGACGAATGCCCGCCGTATCAATGATTCTGAATTTGAGGCCATCAATAAACAAAATATCCTCGATGATGTCGCGGGTAGTGCCCGCAATGGGCGTAACAATGGCTTTTTCTTCGTTGAGCAGCGTATTGAGCAGCGTTGATTTGCCCACGTTGGGCGCACCAATAATGGCCACTGGAATGCCTTCTTTGAGGGCATTGCCGTGGCTGAACGACGCAATGAGCGGCGCGATGGCACTTTGAAGATGGGCAATGAGGTTTTTTAAATCATCTCGATTGGCAAACTCCACATCTTCTTCGCCAAAATCCAATTCTAACTCGATAAGCGACGCAAAATGAATGAGTTCTTGGCGTAAAGCGGCCAATTGTTTAGAAAAACCGCCGCGTAGCTGCGTTAAAGCTGAGTGGTGGGCGGCGGCAGAATCGGCGGCGATGAGGTCGGCAACGGCTTCGGCTTGTACCAAATCGAATTGGCCATTCAAAAAAGCCCGTTGCGTAAACTCGCCTGGTTTGGCTAATCGTGCGCCGTTTTTTACCAAAACTTGGAGAATTTGCCGAATGATGTAGTCGGAGCCGTGGCAAGAAATCTCCACCACGTCTTCTTTGGTAAACGAGCGCGGCGATTTAAAAATGCTCACCAATACTTCGTCAATGATTGGATTTGCAGCGTTATCTGCCCGAATGGTGCCAAAATGCACCGTGTGGCTATCGACTTTGGTGAGGTCTTTGCCGCTAAAAATGCCATTGGTGAGCGCAATAGCCCCCGCCCCCGACACCCGAATGATGCCCAGCGCGCCCACTCCCGCAGGTGTAGCAACGGCACAAATGGGTTCTTGTTGAAATACCATCAGAACGTAGCAGGACGTTTGAAAATAAAGGTAATACCAGTCATAGAAGAGCCCGTCATAGCTTTGGGCAGGGTACTGACCAATTCCCAGCCTTCGTTGCCCATTTTGTTGATATTTTGCTCAATCAGCTCAGGTGCAACTTCCATACTCCACATACTTTCGGGCTTGATTTCTATCACTTTGTATTCAAATTTTGTCATGGTTTGTATTTTTTAGCGTAAATATTTTTTTAAAGCAGACGGAGATGGGGCGGCGTTTTGAAAAATAGTTTTTGGAAAAATAGGCAGTGTGGTGGCTTCAATGAGCCGTTTTTCAAAAGCTACTTGGGGCAACCCCAGCAAATCGGCAATTGGGTCGCCGAGTAAAAAGCGCATTTGGGCGGTGGGCAAATTTTCTAAGTTGGGGTTTGGGAGCTGTTTCTGGAGTGTTTTGAGCAAGGCCAACGTGAGGCCGCGCCCCGCCTCCGAAGGCTTAAACTGACGCTTGGCAATGGCGCGGTCGAGGTGGTAGGCTTCGCGGAGGTTTTGCGGCAGGAGTTCTTCGGCCACGCCCAAAATTGTTCCAATTACGTTCCAAAGATAAAGGTAGGCTTCTTCGCCTGCTTCGGTGGTGCTAATGCCCGATTTGCGCAAACCCCGAATCACAATGTACGAAAACGCACCGTTTGTTCCTGCCATGTCTTCTTGGTTGATGGGGTGTCCCCAGGCGTTGTTCCACTGGCCAGCATGAAGCGTAAAGTAGCGAATGACGGCGTGCATGAGTCTTATTTTTAGCACTTTAATGATATTTTTGCCGTTTTCCCAGTCGCGTTCTTGCATCACCCCAAACAAAAACTCCCCCGTTTCTTCGAGTCGCTTAAAGGTGTCGTCTTTGATGCGTTGCGACAGCCACAGCACCTGCGCCCCGTCGGCGGCGGCGTAGCAATAGGGCAACGAATAGCAGCCCAACGTCAGTGCAATGGGTTGTGGATTTTGCCAAAAAAACTTTAAACCTTCGGCCATTTGTTGGCGATTGGCCCAAGCGGGCAATTGGTTATTTTGTTCAAAAAAAACCTGAATGGCAGCGGGTTGCTCGGCAAAACTCAGATTTTGGCTGTCGGCGAGGTAGCGCATGAGGCCACCCAGCGCGGCGTGGCCGCCCAGCGTAGCCACGGCGGCCACGGCTGCGTCGGCGGCGGGGTCGCCCATTTGTCGGTAAGAATTTAGCAGGGCATCGTTAAAGACGCGGGTTTGTTTGGGGACTATCATAGCTTATGTAACCAATAAATACCCAAAAAGTTTACACCACAAATGGCTTAATGACGCGGGCATTTTGTTTTTTGAGGGCTACAAAAAGCCGATTGAGCATTTCCTCGTCGCGGTAAGTACCAATAATAGACCCACCCGAACCCGTAAATGAAGCCGATGCGCCACAGGCGCGGGCAGTTTCTATCATGGCGCGGTTGCGTTCGGTAATGTGCATGATGTTGGCCCGCAGGTCAAAGTTACGATTGATAAGCGCGTGTAGTTGGTCGTAGTCGCGGTTGAGCAATACAGCTTGGCCAGCTTCGGCTACGCCCGCAATGGCTTGGAGCGTATCTACCACCTGCGGTTCTCCTTTTTCCCAGCGCAGCCGAATGTCGTTTAGCACTTTGCCCGACACTTTGCTCAAATCGGTTTTGTAGGCAATGTACAAATTGGGCAGCGTGGCGGGGTCAATAGGCGTATAATTACCATATCCTTGACTTTCAATGAGTTGTCGGTCAAAATCCATGTAAACGCAGCCTTCGTAGCATTGAATAACGCGGTCTTGCAAACCTGCCGTAATGCCCAGTTCTTCTACTTCGGCTTTGAGGGCCAGCGTGGGGAGTTCAGGCTGTGGAATATCCACTTCGTAAAATTGCATCAAAGCCCGCAGCGTAGCTACCACAATGGCACTCGACCCCGCCAAGCCCACTTGGCGCGGAATGGTGGTGCGGTAACGAATCGTAAAATTGCGGTTGGCGAGTTTGATGGCCTTATTTTCGGCGTATTCCACAAATTTTTTGATGGCCGCTTTTACCAACGGAATGCCGCCGTGATAACCCATCGTGCCAATGGTATCGCGCAGGTGAAACACACTTTTGAAAACGTTGGAGTCTTCTAATTGGGGTTCAATGTGCAGTTCGGGCGACTCGTACAGCGTAACCGATGCCCCGAAGTTTCGGACTGAAATAGAGATGGTTTTGCCAAAATAGCCGTCAGAAGGATTGCCCAGCAGGCCAGCGCGAGCGTAAGCGCGGGTTTCAATCATGTTTGAAAATAAATAATAGAACCGAAAATCGTCAGTGAAGACACTGACAATGGCGTTTCAATGGTGTTTGAAAATAAATAACTCATGTTACGCATGAGCTACGTTTTTTAAAATAGTTAATTCTCTGAAAGCTGCTTTTAAAGCTTGGTTATATATTTTGGTTTTCATGGCAAAGTGATTCATCTTGTTAATAAATTTGACTCATACAGTTAAAGCACGGTTGTTTAATTTTGATGATGTAACAGGTAAATAATAAATTGGTCGAATTAGTTTATAGAACGCGAATGACGCGGATATGGAGTAACGCGGATTTTCGCGGATAAACAAAAAAATAAATCCGCACGATCCGCAGTTGCGATTTGAAAATCCGCGTCATCTGCGTTCCAATTTTACCACGTTATTATTTACACGTTACTATTTTTACTGAAATTAAAACAATAAGCAATGTATTTTCCAATAAACGATTTATTTGACGAAGACTGATGCGACCAATGGCTTATAAAGTTTTTCCATAATGAGGTTTTAAAAACTCCGACAGGGATCATAAATTACATCATAAATGATAGTCGTCGAAGCCCTAAAATACCCTACAAAGATAAAGACAGTAGTCAATATTTTTCAGTATTTTCAGGAACAATTTAATTTTGAGAGGATTTTTGCAAGACTACGGTAAATACAGATGAATGGCCTTTACTGTGCCTGTTTTGAAATGAAGCACAATTTTCGCGGCCTCTATTTTCACCTTACCCAAGCAAACAGCCCCGAAATAAACTATTTCGGGGCTGTTTAGAGTTATGTAATACGCTGATTTTTAGTAGCGGTTTATTTCCAATCTCGACAAACCGCCTTCGTATTTGATGTTGATTTTTTTGGCGGCTTTGTCGTAGTTGGAGGTACGGTAAACGCCATCTTTTATTTTTTCAAAGTTGTCCAACTCCCGCACGTTCAATGCACCGTCGGTGATGAGTTCGCAGCCTACCGACTCGGGCACTTCTACCTCAATAGAAGCTACGCCCGTGTTGATTTCTACTTCGGTCAAGTCGGTTTTGTCGCCCAATTTGAGATCAATATCAGCCGCGCCCGCCTCTATTTTCAATTTTTTTACTTTGTATTCGGTTAAGTCAAACCTGCCTTTTCCCGCACCCAATCCCAAATCCACGTTCCAGAATATGGAGTTGTTGAGTTTCATGTCCACGCGGTTTTCGATGTCGTCCAAATCTTTGAAGCGTACTTTTGTGCTGTCTTTTCCTTCCATTTTGAAGCGTACTTCGCTGGTTTGGGTGGCATCGTTGCGCTTGGTGGTGAGTACGTAGCTGCCAAACTGCGTATCTGTATCGGCTTCGATGAGTTGGCTGGTAGTGCCTTCAATGACAAACTCGCCCGCCCCCGCGCCAAAATGAAGGGTTGCTTCTTTTAAGCCTTCTTTGGGCAACGCTTCCACAAAACGCCCGTTTTTGCTGTCTTTCTCGTAGGCTTCGTCGCGGTCTTGGTTTGTATCGTCTTGTTCGTTGTCATCGTCGTTTTTATCATCGTTGAAGCTCCACGACATGCGGTCGCCGTCCCAGCCACTCCAGCGTTTGTTTACGCCGTTTATGATGGCCGAGGGTATAGCGACCGCAATTAAAAGGGCGGCCACTGCGCCCGACCAGTTGCGCTTTGCGAGCAATACCACGCCCGCCGCAATGAGTAAAAAAGGCCAAAAGCGGAGCAATTCGCCCCATTCTATGTGAAACCAACCGAGGGTTTTGGCAAGCCACAGCAGGCCGAAGCCCAGCAAAATACTACCCCACACGAGGCCACTTGAAGATTGTTTCATGGTTCTGTTTGTTTTGGAAATTTACAATTGCTTCAATTTGTCGCGGAAAATGAGCAAGATGCCACCCGCGATAAGCAAAATAGGCCAGAAAAAACGTTCTAAATCTAACGCTGGGAAAAGTTCGCGGAGCAAAAAGAGCGTGCCAATGAGTACTAAAATAGCACCCCAGAAAGTGGTTTTATTGTTCATGGTTGTTGGTTGTTAAAAAATGATTACTTGTTTGGTTCAGATTCGGTTGGTGTTTCGGGTTCGTCAAAAATAGACGGTTCGGTTTTGGTAACTTCGGCCTGAGCAGGTTCTTGCGGTGGCGCGGTAAAGGTTGGCTCGGTCGTGGTTTCCTTTTTGTTACTATCTCGCCAAATGAGGTAGCCTCCCAGGCCAATCAACAACGCAGCGGGCAAAAAGCGGTCAATGTTAATCCAATAAAACAGGTCGTCGAAGAGCAAAAAAGCGCCCAGCCCCAGTAGGCCGTAGCCCGCATATTGCGTAGCACGTTCGGGCGTAATGCGGGCGGGTTGGGTGTCGGGGTAAGACCAATTGCCTGCCAGGGCATCTGCGCCGCTCACGGCTTTGGGCAACGCCACCCAAAGCACAATATAGACCAGCACCACGGGAACACCCTTGGCAAAAAAGAACAGCAGAACAAAAATAAAACGCACCAGGGCTTTGTCCATACCCAAATAATCGGCAATACCTGAGGCAACTCCTCCAACTACTGAATCGTGCGGAAAGCGGCGCAACTGTTTGTTATTCATGGCTTTAAGTGTTTTTTGTAAAGGTTTTAATGGAAACAAGATAAGATTTTTTGCCTTATTTGTTGAACAAAGGTACTATGTAATGCAATATACCCAAAATAATTTAATACGAACGGTTGGCAAATTGAATGAGTGGAAAAAAAACGGGATATGCGTGTTTGGGCAACTACCAAAGTGTTACTTTATTAAAAACTCATTCATAGAATAGCTTTACCGAAAAGAAATATTTTTTTTAAACCCCAAAAAACACCTCTTTAACCATTGAAACACAAGCATTTCAGCGACTGTTTGGACTTTACTGAAACAGGTTTATTATAAAACTGGCATTGGTTTACCAGAGTTTCCTGTACCTTTGTACCCCGTAATCAGTCAAACTGAAATACTTAACACTATGGCTGCAAACGGGCAAAAAACCGCAAAATATATTTTCGTAACGGGCGGCGTTACTTCTTCATTGGGCAAAGGCATTGTGGCCTCGTCGCTCGCCAAACTACTCCAATCAAGGGGTCTTTCGGTAACCATTCAAAAATTTGACCCCTACCTGAACGTTGATCCAGGTACGCTCAATCCGTACGAACACGGTGAGTGCTACGTAACCGACGATGGGGCCGAAACTGACCTTGATTTGGGGCATTACGAGCGTTTTTTGAACGTACGCACTTCGCAAGCCAACAACGTAACCACGGGACGCATCTATTATGATGTAATTATGCGCGAGCGGCGCGGCGATTTTTTGGGTCGTACCGTGCAAGTTATTCCGCACATTACCGACGAGCTGAAAAGCAAAATGCGGCTGCTCGGCGAAACAGGCGACTACGACATTGTGATTACCGAAATTGGCGGCTGCGTGGGCGACATTGAGTCGCTGCCGTTTTTGGAGGCGGTGCGCCAACTCAAATTTGAACTCGGCGAAAACGACACGCTCGTCATTCACCTCACGTTGATTCCTTACCTAAGCTCAGCGGGCGAACTAAAAACCAAACCCACCCAACACTCGGTCAGAATGTTGCAAGAGTCTGGTATTCAGCCAGATATTATTGTATGCCGCACCGAGCATCCGTTGCCGCAAGAAATTCGCCGTAAAATTGCGCTGTTTTGCAACGTACAACCCGCCTCGGTTATCGAAGCCATGGACGCAAGCACCATTTACGACGTGCCGCTTTTGATGCAAAAAGAACGCCTCGACCAGCGGGCGTTGTACATGCTCGATATTTATGACGACAAAGACGTAGATATGCAGTCGTGGATAGATTTTGTGGATAGACTTAAAAACCCCAAATCTGTCGTAAAAATTGGTTTGGTGGGCAAATATGTAGAACTACACGATGCCTACAAGTCTATTATTGAGTCGTTTATTCACGCGGGGGCGGTCAATGAGTGCAAAGTGCAAATAGAATGGATTCATTCTGAACACCTTACCGTAGAAAATGCCGCCGAAAAAATAGGCGAACTGGACGGCGTACTGGTAGCCCCAGGTTTTGGCGAGCGCGGCATTGACGGCAAAATAGAAGCCGTACGTTACGCACGCGAAAACAACATTCCGTTTTTTGGAATATGTTTGGGAATGCAAATGGCCGTCATTGAATACGCCCGCAATGTGCTGGGCTGGGCCGACGCACACTCGTCCGAAATGAGCCAAGAAACCGCGCACGCCGTCATAAATATGATGGAAGAACAAAAAAAGATAACCGACAAAGGGGGCACCATGCGCCTGGGTTCTTACGGTTGCGAACTCAAAAAAGGGACGCTGGCTCGCCAAATTTACGGCCAAAACCACATCAGCGAACGCCACCGCCACCGTTACGAGTTTAACAGCGTATATAAAGAAGATTTTGAAAAAGCAGGCATGGTAGCATCTGGAATCAACCCCGACAGCAAACTCGTCGAAATAATAGAGCTGCCCACGCATCCTTATTTTATTGGTGTGCAGTATCATCCCGAACTCAAAAGTACCGTCGAAATGCCGCATCCGTTGTTTGTGCATTTTGTAAAAGCCGCCCTCGAAAATGCGCGCCAAAAGTATGACATGGGGCAATTATTGGAGGCTCAAAATTAATTGTTTTGGATAAAAAAGCGTATTTTAGCCAAACCACGCAACAAAATCTACCCAATAGTGGTTTTGATAGGTAGTTTCATCTATATTTGAAGCTATTCAATCCAAACCTCCACTTTTTTCAACAATACACTTCTCATTATGTCAGGTAAAGCACAATTAATTTTAGAAGGCAAAACGTACGAACTCTCTACCATTGAAGGTACTGAGCAAGAAAAAGCCGTGGACATTGGCAGCCTGCGCGATTCGTCGGGCTACATTACCATTGACAGTGGCTACAAAAATACGGGAGCTACCAAAAGTGCCATCACGTTTTTGGACGGCGAAGAAGGTATTTTGCGTTACCGTGGTTATTCCATCGAAGACTTGGCCGAAAAAGCGAGCTTTTTGGAAGTAGCCTATTTGCTTATTTACGGCGAACTGCCCACCCAAGCGCAATACGAGGATTTTGAAAACAAGATTCGTCGCCACACGATGGTAAACGAAGACATGCGCAAAATCTTTGAGGGCTTTCCCGTCAATGCACACCCCATGGGCGTGCTGTCGTCGTTGGTGAGCGCCATGAGCGCCTTCTATCCAGATTCTTACGACGACAAAGCTCCCGACAGCACCGAAATGCACATCATTCGGTTGTTGGCCAAAATGCCGACCATTGCCACTTGGTCGTTCAAAAAATCGCAGGGACACCCCGTCAATTATCCCAACAACAGCTTGGATTATTGTTCAAATTTCTTGAACATGATGTTTGCGTTGCCCGTAGAAAACTATAAAGTGGACCCAGTGGTGTCGAAGGCGTTGAACAAACTCCTCATTCTACACGCCGACCACGAGCAAAACTGTTCTACTTCAACGGTACGTTTGGTAGGGTCGTCAAAAGCCAACATTTATTCTTCCATTTCGGCGGGTATCTGCGCTTTGTGGGGGCCGCTGCACGGTGGGGCCAACCAAGAAGTAATCGAAATGTTGGAAGAAATAAAAGCCAACGGCGGCGACGTGGCCAAATATGTGGACATGGCCAAAAACGCCAAAACCAGCGGTTTCCGCTTGTTTGGATTTGGCCACCGCGTTTACAAAAACTTCGACCCACGCGCTCAAATTATCAAAGTAGCCGCCTACGAAGTGTTAGAAAAACTGGGCGTAAACGACCCCGTGCTTGAAATAGCCAAGGGCTTGGAAGAAGCCGCCCTGCACGACGATTATTTTGTGAGCCGCAAACTCTACCCCAACGTTGATTTTTACTCAGGCATTATTTACCGCGCTTTGGGTATTCCAACCAATATGTTTACTGTTATGTTTGCCATCGGGCGGTTGCCCGGTTGGATAGCTCAGTGGAAAGAAATGCGGGCCAATAAAGAACCCATTGGCCGCCCAAGACAAATATACACGGGAGCTACGCACCGAGATTTTGTGGCCATTTCTGACCGATAATATTTCGCCAAAACAAAAAAAGCCCCGTTCGTACGCACGAACGGGGCTTTTTTGATGGATAAAAAACACAACTATTTTGCTTTTATTACAAAACAAACCCTACGAATTGCCAAGAGTTTATCAAACAAGCGTGGCCGTTGCACTGGTGTCGATTTTAAATGGCCTGTGGGGCGGGTTTTGAAAACAAACTCGCAAAGGGTTATCTTTACAAAAAAATAAAGCCATGCGCTATCCAGGAGTTAAAGCCGAAGAAGTTTCGCCCGATTTTTTTACTGACCCCGACATCCGTGAGGCATTAGAAATTTTAAACGAAAGTAATTTTAGTAAAGAAGAATTAAATGCTTACGACCTTCATTGGGACGCTGTTATTGCGGCACAAAATGTCCCCATAAAAGTAAATGTTGGGTCAAACGGTGAAATTTCTTCCAAGTCTTCAGAAACCTAAAACCTAATTGCACCTCTTTTATCAACCTCAATTTGAAGCCCTTTCGGCTTTGACCAACGATGAAGCCTTTCACGCGGCCAAAGTGCTGCGCCTGCGCGAAGGCGAGCGCATTGGCGTAACCGACGGCACGGGCAACTGGTTTGAGGCCATTGTTCAAAAAACGGACCCAAAACAATGCTTGGTACGAATTTTGCAACAAACAACCATAACACCGCGTTCTTACGGTATTGAGTTGGTGGTAGCTCCCACCAAAAACTTAGACCGAATAGAGTGGTTGGTCGAAAAAGCGGTCGAAATGGGCATCAACCAGTTTTCTTTTGTATATACAAACCACTCTGAGCGGCGCACAATCAAGCTGGAACGTTTGCAAAAAATTGCGATTTCGGCCATGAAACAATCTTTGCAAGCCTACTTGCCCACTTTGACAGAAGTGGGAGATTTGAAAAACTATTTGCCCCGCATCAAAGCCCAACAGCGGTTTGTGGCGCATTTGCCCGAAAACAGCACACCGCTGCATTTGTTCAGAGCCGCCCAGCCACGCCAAACGTACGCGGTATTGATTGGACCAGAAGGTGATTTTGCCGAGCAAGAATTAACAATGGCGTTAGACAGCGGTTTTGAAATGGTAACTTTGGGAAATACCCGCCTCCGCACCGAAACCGCCGCATTGGTAGCTTGCCAAGTATTACACACCTTGAATATTGAATATTGAATATTGAATATTGAATATTGAATATTGAATATTGAATGTTGAATATTGAGTGTTGAATATTGAGTGTTGAATATTGAATATTGAATATTGAGTGTTGAGTGTTGAATATTGAATATTGAGTTTTTACCACAAACCCCTGGGAAATTGAAAATTTACTTGCTAAGAATTGCCCTTTTACTGTTCATTGTTCAATGTTCAATGCTCCATGTTGAGGCGCAGTATGCCTACAAATTGGCCAAACTCAAATACAGCGGCGGCGGCGACTGGTACGCCAACAAAACGTCAATGCCCAACTTGATTCGGTTTTGCAATCAAAACCTTCGCATGAATATTTTCCCCGAAGAAGACATTGTAGAACCTGGCAGTCCCGATTTGTTTTCGTATCCGTTGGTGCATTTAACGGGCCACGGCAACGTTATCTTCTCAGAATCAGAAGCCAAAAACTTGCGTAAATACCTCATTTCGGGCGGCTTTCTGCACATAGACGACAACTATGGTTTGGACAAATTTATCAGACGCGAAATGAAAAAAGTGTTCCCCGAACTTGACTTTCGGGAAGTACCTTTCAACCACCCCATTTATCGCCAACGTTTTACTTTTGCCAACGGGCTGCCCAAAGTACACGAACACGACGGCAAAGGGCCGCAGGGTTATGGCTTGTTTTATCAAGGGCGGTTGGTGTGTTTTTACAGCTACGAATGTGATTTAGGCAATGGTTGGGAAGACCAAAGTGTATATAACGACCCCGAAGAGCTGCGCCAAAGAGCCCTCCAAATGGGAGCTAACATTGTGCAATTTGCTTTTACTACCAACCAGTAATTCCGTTTTTGTCCCTCAAATTTAATAATCGCCCAGCGTTTCGGGCAATTGTGCCAGCGCGGCGGCCAACTGCTCGTCGTTGGGAGCTACGCCGTGCCATTTGTGGCTGTGCATCATAAAGTCCACGCCTGCGCCCATTTCGGTTTTCATCATCACGGCTATGGGCTGACCTTTGCCCACGAGGCGTTTTATTTTACGGAGCGTTTTTACGGTTTCTTCCATATCGTTGCCGTCCATGTGCAGCACGCGCCAGCCAAAGGCTTTGTACTTGGCTGCCAAGTCGCGGTTGTTGTTTACTTTGTGGGTAGAGCCGTCTATTTGCTGACCGTTTACATCGACAAAAGCCACCAAATTGTCCACGTTATTGTTGGGGGCAAACTGCGCAGCTTCCCACACTTGGCCTTCCTGCTGCTCGCCGTCGCCCATGAGGCAATACACGAGGTTGGCATCGCCGTTGAGTTTTTTGGCCAAAGCCGTACCGATGGCCACCGAGAGCCCTTGCCCCAACGAACCCGATGCAATTCTGATGCCTGGCAAGCCTTCGTGCGTGGTAGGGTGGCCTTGCAAACGGCTGTTGAGCTTACGGAACGTTGCCAATTCTTTCACGTCAAAATAGCCGCGCCGTGCCAAAACGCTGTAAAAAACGGGCGAAATATGGCCATTTGACAAGAAAAAGAGGTCTTCGCCCTTGCCGTCCATGTTAAATACCAAGTGCCCGCCTTTTCCTTTGCGATTGTTGATTTTCATTTGCTGAAAATACAATGCCACAAACAAATCGGTACAGCCCAACGAGCCGCCTGGGTGGCCCGATTGGCAACCGTGTACCATTCTTAAAATATCGCGGCGCACTTGCGAGGCGGTGTCTTGTAATTCTGAGGTTGTCATGTAATAAAATGTATGATATTTGATGTATGATATGATAAGTAGTTGGGCAGAAACAGGCTGTTGGCCGCCGCCATTATATTATTTTTGATTTGCAATAAGGGGCAATTGGGTATTAATATATTGATAAACAGACAGTTACAACAAATTTCTGTAATTACAAACAATTACGAGTAAGTACTTATTTGGCTATAATAGTTACTTCATATTTTGTTTCTTTGTCAGAATGATACTCTTAATAATTTTCAAAAGCACCTGACAATCTACATATATTGATTCAAATTCTTGTTGGGTTAAAATATCAGTAGCTTTTAATAATTCAAGCCAATAGGCTGTTTCGTCACATTCTTTTTGGGCTATTCCAAACTTATGAATAAAATCTCTGTCAGATTCTGCATTGTAGGCTTCCCGAATATTTGCTCCCACCGAAGTTCCTGAACGTAAGAGTTGCTTACTGATGACAAACTCTTTTTTATAGTCTTTTAGATATTGGTACAAGTGTACTGCCCTAATCGCAAAATCAAAACTTTTTTGTAATGTGATATTAGGCTGCTTCATAAAATCGGCAATTAGAAAATAAAAATATCATACACCATATATCATGCATCCAATACCTGTCCTGCGTGATTTTTCGTATCCACTTTGTTGATAATTTCTTGGATAGCCCCATTTTCGTCAATTACAAAGGTAGTACGAGCAGTTCCCATGTAGGTGCGGCCATACATTGATTTTTCAACCCACACGCCGTAGGCTTCCACCACGGCATGGTCGGTGTCTGCCAAAAGCGAGAAGGGTAAATTGTATTTTTTGATAAACTTCTGGTGCGCTTTTTCATCGTCCACGCTCACGCCCAACACCACGTAGCCCTTGGCGAGCATGGCATCATAGTTGTCGCGGAGGCTACAAGCTTGAGCCGTGCAACCAGGGGTGTCGTCTTTGGGATAAAAATAAAGAACAAGCCTTTTGCCCTGAAAATCAGTTAGTTTAATTGAGTTTCCGTGTTGGTCTTTTGCCTCAAAAACGGGGGCTTTGTCGCCTACTTGCAATGCCATAAAACGTGGAGAAATTTGTTTTGGACTGCAATTTAAGAAGATTTAGGGTTTTACAGCGAAAACTACGAATACTAAGTACTTACTCGTAATTGTTTGTAATTACAGTAATTTGTTGTAATTGTCTGTTTATCAATTTATTACTACCCAATTACCCTTTATTATAAATCAAAAATAATATAATGGCAGCGGCCAACCGCCTATTTCTGCCCAACTACTTATCTTTATCTTTGTAGCGTATTTTAGGGCTTCGACGACTATCATTTATGTAATTTATGCTCCCTGTCGGATTTTTTAAAACCCCATTATGGAAAAACTTTATAAGGCATTGGTAGCATAAGTTTTCGTCAAATAAATCGTTTATTGAAAAATCCATTGCTTATTATTTTAATTTCAGCGAACATAGTCAAAATTTTTCGACTCGCTAACTCATTCCATATTTACTTGCGACTTTTGGGAGTAAACAAAACACCACCCTACATGAAATATCTTTTGACAATCGGCTTGTTTATCATCTTATCATCAGCGCACCAGCTCATTGCGCAAGAAATAACGCTGGACAGTAAGTCGTTGTTAATCAGGCAAAACCCTGCTTTTAAGGCTTATCTGCAAGGCGACGGGCGCTTCTTGGCGTTAGATACCTACCGCTTGGGGTTTATCAAACGAAACCGCTTTTTTGTGGGCGACCAGCTCACCTTTAAATCGCGCAACGAGCGGGGAAAGATTCGTGAAAAAATAACCGCCATCACCGATAGCTCTTTTTCGTATTCGACGTTTAACGAAATTATAAACGAATTTCAGCATACCGAAATACCCCTCCGAAACGTCCGAAAAATACGCCTTTCGCGCCGTATTCCGTGGGTGTCGCAGGGGACGCTCGCCTTTCCAATTGCGGGATTGATGTTTTCAATAACCGACCTGCTTTCGGTTCGTGATGGCCAATTCAGGGACCCCAAAGCCATCCTGATTGGTGGCGGCATTGCTTCTTTGGGCTTGGTGTGCTGGAAACTGAGCCACCCGTCTTATCGTTTGGGAAAACGCCACCGCTTGCGGGTGCTGCGCGTGCAATAAACCCATTTTTTTTCTAACTTGCCCCCCAAAGAGAATCAGTTTGAAGTACGGTCTTGCAGTCCTTTACCACCGAATTTAAAATATACCCGCCAATTTTATCAGTCTTCAATTGGGCAACAGCTTGTTGCCCAAATTCCGTGGGGACATAATATATTGATATTCAGCAAGTCAAAAGATACTGCTGAGGCATTTTTTTATATCAACGAAACCGTAGAAAATGGCTGGAGCAGAGATAGTTTGAATACGGTCTTGTACAAACCAGAAATACACCAAAGTATGAAAACCCGCCATAAAAAAGACAAATGAGTAGCCAAGAAATAGAACTAAACCTCAAACGTATCTTTGAAAACTTCTCAGAAGAAAACTTCATTTTCGACTTGCTTTTGGCCTACGGCATTTCCAAAACGTCGGTTACTCGGCTCAAAAGCGGCGACTTCAACCTTTCAAAAGTAGAAGGCGAGTTTTTGTACAAGAAAAAAGTATTTTTCAAGCAAGAGCAATCCAACCAGCTGTTGATTGCCATTGAGAGCGTCGCCGCTGACGCACGCATCACCAAACACGCACCACGGTTTGCTATTTTGACCGACTTCAAGCAAATAGTAGCCAAAGACCTCAAACTGGGCAAAAATTTAGACATCGCTATCCAAGATCTGCCCCGTTATTACGCCTTTTTTTTGCCGCTGGCGGGTAGTGAGGCCTATCATTCGGCCAATGACAACGAGGCCGACCGCAACGCGGCCTACAAAATGGCTCAGCTCTACGACTTGCTGACTTCGCACAACCCCGACGTTTATCATTCTAAGGAGCGTCGTAGGTTTGTGTTAACAAAATAAAATTTGGCAAAAAGAGCATACCGTTAAGAAGCTGGTAGTAAAATACCGAAAACATGGAGGTACTCTTTTT
>REAB01000151.1 GCA_004293645.1 Cytophagia bacterium
TTCAGCCATCGCGTTTTTCGGCATTTTTGGGCGCAGAAGAGTAACTACTCATTTCGCCTCTTTCAGATTGGGAATTTCCCCCGTTTCTTCGTAGCGTTTGAGCCATTTTTTTGGGGGTGCGCCTATGCTGGCATAAAACTCATAAAGCGGCTTCATATCGACTTGGTAGTTGCCCGTTGGATAAATAACGGGTCCAAACGTAACCTCTTTGTGGAGCTGGTCAAACCCAATGAGTACCAAAGGAATATTGGCGTGGAGGGCTATAAAATAAAACCCATTTTTGAGTGTTTCTACGTCGTCGCGCGTGCCTTCGGGCGTAATGCAAACGTGAATCGTCTTGTTTTCTTTGATGGTATTGACCATGGCAGTTACCAAATTGGTCGCCTTGTTTCGATTGACAGGGTAGCCTCCCAAAGCCCGAAAAAACCAAGCCGAGTACCACTTAAAAAGCGTATGTTTGCCAAAAAAACCAATGTAAACCCCAATTTCGTGCCGAATCCAGAGGCCAATCGGGAAGTCCCAGTTGGTCCAATGTGGGCAAACTACCCAAATTGCCTTGGGAAGGTGTGTGGTGGGTGGGCCAATAAATTTCCAGCCCAATGCCCTGTGAATGACTCCAATAATCCAGCCTATCATTTTGTTTGTGTGCTATTTTTGTGTGCAAAAGTAAAGCGAAGAAATTGTTAAATCTCATTATTGGGCAAATCTTTTACGCTTCTTTAAGACCAAAACAATTTTGATTTTTACTGGTTGAAATTAAAATAAGTAGCCGCAAGTTGCTACTCACAACCCAAATACTAACTACCACTTGATTGATGTCTTCTAAAATTACCCTTTTTTGGCACCGCCGCGACCTCCGCCTCCACGACAACGCGGGGCTGTATCACGCCTTTCAATCGGGCCATGCGGTGTTGCCCGTTTTCATTTTTGATTCCGAAATTTTGGATAAACTCGACGACAAGCGCGACCGCCGCGTGGAGTTTATTCACCAGGCACTCGGTGAGATGCAAGCGCAACTTGCCGAGTTGGGCAGCACGTTGATTGTAAAATACGGCAAACCCGCCGAAGTTTGGCAACAATTGACCCAAGAATACGATGTGGCCGAGGTTTATACCAACCACGATTACGAACCTTATGCCCAAACCCGCGACCGCGAAATTGGGGCATTTCTGAACGCCAAAGGCATTGCTTTTTATACCCACAAAGACCAGTGTATTTTTGAAAAAAGCGAAATATTGAGCGGGGCAGGCACGCCTTATACGGTGTTTACTCCATACAGTCGCAAATGGAAAGCAACCCTGACTGATTTTCATATTCAATCTTATCCAAACCAAGACTATTTTAGTAATTTTCTCAAAACCAGCGCATTAGCTGTCTTAAGTTTGGCTGAAATGGGTTTTGAAGCCGTGGGGCAGTCGTTTCCAAAAAAGGAAGTACGCGACGAATTGGTGAAAAACTATTCAGAAAAGCGCGATTTTCCCGCCCTGCCAGGCACGTCGCGGCTGGGCGTTCATTTGCGTTTTGGTACTATCTCGATTCGAGCGTTGGCGCGGCAAGTCAAAGACCTCAACGAAACATTTTTGAACGAGCTTATTTGGCGCGATTTTTATATGCAAATTTTGTGGCATTTTCCGCACGTGGGGGCGGGCAAGGCGTTTCGGGCCGACTACGATAAAATTGAGTGGCGCAACGACGAAGCGCAGTTTGCAAAGTGGTGCGCGGGGCGCACGGGCTATCCTATTGTAGATGCAGGAATGCGCGAACTCAACGCCACGGGTTTTATGCACAACCGCGTCAGAATGGTGGTTGCCAGTTTTCTGACCAAGCATTTGCTCATAGATTGGCGTTGGGGCGAGGCTTATTTTGCCCAAAAGTTGTTGGATTTTGACCTCTCGGCCAACAACGGCGGTTGGCAGTGGGCATCGGGGTCGGGGACAGATGCCGCCCCTTATTTCCGAATTTTTAACCCTGCCGCCCAGACTCAGAAATTTGACCCGCAAATGGTCTATATCAAGAAATGGGTGCCCGAAATTAGCTCTTTTGAATACCCGCGCCCCATGGTAGAGCATACTTTTGCCCGCGAACGCTGCCTGGCTACTTATCAAAAAGCATTGAAGGGTTGATTGTTTTGATGGGTTTTGGCTGGAAGCCTGCGCGGCGCGGCCAAGTAATAAAAAGCACGAACGAGGACGTTCGCGCCATCTGGTTGATTGTTTGCGAATCAGTATTTTGAAAGCCATAATTAGCCCAAGGGCTAAGAATAGTTTTTACAAGCAATTCAAAGCGTGTCAAGAAATCTTTGTATTTTTAAACCCGCAAATGAACCCCATCTCATGAAAATGCCCTCGCTCGTACTTTTGTGTTGGCTCGTTGCCCTTGCTGGGCAAACGGCGGCGCAGCGCGTGGGTATTTATAATTTTGAAAATAATTTTGCTGAATCTTCGGGACAGTTTCCGACCCTAAAAATATTAAATCGACTGGGCGTTTTTCAAGAAGAACTTATTCCACAGCTCGGCAACGTAAAACGCCCCGTTTACGTTTTTGACAAAAACTCTGGACTACAATTTGACAACCGCGCCGCGCAAGGGTTTTTTGGTGGCTCTTATACCATCGAGATTTATTTTCGGTTCGCTATGCTCGACAGTTGGAAGCGCGTTATTGATTTCAAAAACCGCAAAACCGACAACGGCTGCTACATTTACGACGGTAAACTCAACTTTTATAATTTTACGGTAGGTGAGAAAGCGCCCGTAGTTGCCAACCGCTACACGCACTACGTGATGTCGCGCAATGCCACCACCAAACAAATCAAAATGTACGTGGACGGGGTTTCAAAAATTGAGTTTATTGACCGCACCAACGAAGGCACACTCGACGAGGAAAACGTCTTGAATTTTTTTTATGACGACTTGATGGTCAAAGACGAAGCCAGCGAAGGCGCAATAGCCCTGCTCAAAATCTACGACTACGTAATAGACCCGCAAGAGGTGAAACGCAATTTCACGGACATCAAAAAAACGGTTCAAAATCCATCGGTGGCCGTCAGCGTGCCTACTGTTTCCGCTGCACCATCTACCGCAGTTACGCTTGCCCCCAAAACCATCGACAACAACCCTTTGAAGTGGGAAGGCATACTGCAAAATACTGTCAGTAAGCAAATTATAACGCAAGCCACGCTGTTGGTACTCGACAGCAACATGGTAGAATTGGAACGCAAAAATATAACTGATGGGCGTTTTAGCGTGTTGTTGCAACCCAATCGGGAGTATAATTTTACGTTGGAATCGCTTGGTTTTGCACCCATTGGGTTTACGCTATCGGCCCATGATTTGCGCCAAAAAACCAACTTTAACAATATGTTAATGCTGCAACCCGTTGAGTTGGGCACGCACATTGAACTCAAAAACCTGTATTTTATGCAAAGTACCGCTCAACTCTTGCCCGAGTCGGATGTAGAGCTGGGGCGTTTGCTCAATTACCTGCGCGAAAACCCCAAAGTAGAAATAGAACTCGAAGGCCACACCGACAACCAAGGCGATTTTAACCTCAACTTGGAGCTTTCAAAAAAACGAGTGGAGGCCGTTAAAATATTTTTGGTCAAACAAGGCATTGTAGCCCAGCGCATTACGGGGCGCGGATTTGGGGCAAGCAGACCGCTGTCGAGCAACAACCGCGAAGAAACCCGCAAACTAAACCGCCGCGTGGAACTGGTCATTAAAAAATATTAATAGGCTCTTAATGAAGTACTTACGTGTAAGTATTTGTAATTGCAGTAATTTGTTGTAGCTGCCCGAGTCGGGGCCGCTGTTTGTCAATTTATTACTACCAAATTGCCCTAATTTTGACGAAAAAACGGGAGTTGTAGCCATCACCCAAGTGCATCACTTTCTGGTCTATCCGTCGCAGATTAAATGGCCGATTGTAAAGAATTGACAAATAGTTGCGTAGAAACAGTGCCAACTATTTCTACGCAATTTCTTATATCTTTGTTTAGAACATGTTGGGAAATATTATTTGGTGTTATTCTATTATCCTTTGTAACATTATCGTAGAATTTGCTAAAAGCAACCAGCTTTCAGAAGATTCTA
>REAB01000109.1 GCA_004293645.1 Cytophagia bacterium
AATTATTTCTATCTGTGCCATTTTATTGAGGGTTAATATATTTCCTCAAAATTAATAAATCTCCTATATTACCAGTCTATAATTTACACTAACAAAAATATTGGGAATTCACCTTCTGTTGCTACAAATGGAACAATTAGAGCCATGATAATTGGTAAAAAGTAAATTAACTGAGAAATTATCAGATAAGTAAACCTTAAACTCTGTATAAATAGAATGATAGCGGTTTATTTACAAATAAAATTATCTCCAAAACCACCAAAATTGAATGTTTTATTCGATTTTAGTTGGTTTTGGAGTTTTTTTTCGCCAAAATTGATAATTTCTATCGTTTTTGGTGGAAAATAATTCAATGAAAATGCTTCTTTAAAGGCAGATACAACCTAAATCAACTTCAACTCAATTCATTTTAGATGCACTTCGATTTACTTTTCCAACCGTTCATCTGATTATTTTTTATGCACTAAAAATTTAGGTTGAGTTTTGTTTTATCAAGTACAAAACAACAAAATCTAAAATATGAATACAACAGACAAATTCTGGTTATTATTCTGCATTTTGTTTAGCACAGTTGGCATCGTTTGTTTGATAATCTCCTATAATTTATGGAACAAAAACCGTCAAATCAAGACCAAAGGCATCGAAAAAATGGGGGTCGTGATAGCTCATCATCAAAAAAAACAAATCCCGACAACGACCGCATTGGCGGTGGTGGTACAGTTTATGGATGAAAACAACCAACCAAGGGTCTTTTATTCGACTACCTATACAACACCCGTCATGTTCCAGATTGGTGAAACTGTCAAGCTATGGTATTTGAAAGAAAAACCAGCCGAAGTGCTATTAAAAGGCAAAGACGAATGGCTAATTTCGATGGTTTTAGCAGGTTTTGGTTTGATTTTTAGTTTGATTGGTCTGCCCGCTTTGCTGAAAGAATTGTTTAGAATGGTTTTTTAATTTCATTGATAACTACTTTCTGGGTACTAAAAAAGTCGTTTTGTGCCAATTTACGGGTACTAAAAAATACATTTTTCAATATTTTACGGGTACTTTTTTATACATTTGAGCATATTCTACTTCATTTTTTCCTTTACAAGAAAAGTTGTGTGGCCGCATTTCCAATATTTCTTTAACCAACAATAAACCATGTATCAAAAACCATCAGCCGCATTTGTCGGTGCATCTTGGGTAGCATTAGGAGCAGGAATGCTCGGCTACATTATTGGACTTTGGCGTTCGGAGCTTTTACTCAACGAAAAAGGCTATTATTTTACAGTATTACTTTTCGGACTTTTTGCCGTTATTTCTTTACAAAAAAGCGTCAGAGACCGATTAGAAGGAATTGCTGTTACTGATATTTATTATGGTATTTGCTGGTTTTGCACGATTTTGTGTATTGTATTATTGGCAGTTGGACTTTGGAATGCTACGATGCTTCCATCCGAAAAAGGCTTTTATGCATTTGCCTTTTTACTTTCACTTTTCGGAGCAATTGCCGTTCAGAAAAACACGAGGGATAGTCAGGCAAAATAAAATAAATGTGGTACACCTTGTTTTCAATCAAAATCAGGTGTGCCACATTTATTTTAGCTTTTAAATCAAAGGCACTCTAACAATGAACTCGCTTTCAGTTTCAATCGTCTGCAAAGCATTTGGGGAAAGGTAATTGTAGAGTTTTTTTAAGCTATCAAGTCCTTGTTTGTTGGAGGTTTCTACAAATTTTTTTCTTTGTAAATTATTTTTCACAATTAAGTAGTCTTTGTCAATCAATACACTGATAAACAAAGGCTTATCTTCTTCAATCGTATTGTGTTTGATGGCATTTTCAAACAAGTTTTGAAGTGTAACGGGTACGATACCACTTGATAAATATTCGTCTGGAACATCAATTCTGAAATCAATTCCTTCCTCAAATCTTGATTTTTGCAGTTCAATATAGTTTTTGACAAAACTTAATTCTTGGTCAAGTGTTACCACTTCTTTGTCTTTACTTTGTAAGATATACCGATAAATTGCCGAAAGCTTTTGCAAAAATTTAGATGCCGTTTTCGGTTCGGTCATTATTAGACTATTGAGCGAAGTGAGGCTATTGAAAAGGAAATGAGGATTTAGGTGGTTAATCAGGTTTTGGTATTGAATTTCGGTTTTGTCTTTTTCCAAACGAGTGGATTGCAGTTGAAGGTGATGGATTTTCTTGCGTTGATTGGCTCGAAAACGAATAAAAGCAAAAACCAAAATGGAAATGAACAAAAGACCTAAAATTTTGAACCACAAGGCTTTATAAAATGGAGTTTCAATATGCACAAAGAGCGTTTGTGTAGGCAAAAATTTCCCATTTTTATCTTTTGCTTTTACTTTAAAAATATATTCTCCACCCTCCAAATTGCCATAACTCACAAAATTTAAACCATTAGGGTCCTCCCGCCAATCATTATCAAATCCTTCTAATTGATAATAATAGCTGTAAATACTTGTTTTGGAGGGCATGAGAATTCCGTAGTATATTGCAAATGAATTTTGGTTTTTTCTCAGCTTAACAACGGTATTCTTTTCGTTAATATTGATAATTGTATCAGCAGTTCCTATCCTATGAATATAAAGTTGGTCGTTAAATGAGGGGCTGGCTAAATTTTTAAAATTGACCAAAACTGCGTCTTGTCTACAGAGAGCTAAAATTTTTGAGTTTTTTAATTTGAAAAGTTGAGTTAGGTCTTTATTAAGAGAACTGTTGGTTTGAAAAGTAAAAGTTAATCGTTGATTCCTTTTTTTATTAAAAATGATAACTTCGTCAGCCATACCTAAACAAACATTGTCATTTTTATCAACGAACATTGAGTTGATACCATCTAAGTCTAATACCGATTGGAAATCAAACGTTTGGGGGGTTAAATTTAATTAAATCGTACGTTGAAATCCAGATATTTCCGTCCTTATCTTCGTCGAATCCTGTAAATCCAATCTTCCTAAAATCAATATCTTGCTTGGTCTTGATTAATTCAAATGCTTTTTTTATGGGGTTAAACTTTGCCCCCCCCCCCGAATGAATCGCAAGCCAAAAATCACCTGATTTACTTATCAACGATTTTGACACGGCAATATATTGACTTGTGTCAATTGTAATATTTTTCTCATAAACTATGGGGTAAATTGCCCATTTTTTCTTTTTAAAATGATAATTATAGGCTTTGAGAACTACCTTCTCTTTAGTAAAAACCCAAATCGAATCGCCCAAAACTCTAATATGACAAATTTCCCCTTTGCTTTTGTTTTTGATTTCGTCTGTGATTTCTATGGTAGTAAATTTATGCGTTTTTTTATCAAATTCATACAGTTTAAATGCTTTAGTAATGAGGATCTTGTCTCTATATTCTGCAATAAATTTCGATTTATCCCATCTATCAAATTGGGGGTCGAGCGGAATATTCCAAGTTTTATGGCTGTCAGTTTTGGGATTATAATGAAGTAAGCGGTTTTTATGCGTAACAAACCACCATGTGCTGTCTTTGGCATCTTCTAAAAAATGAATAAATCCATCGTCATTCCTGTTTTCGAAATAAGTTTTTGAGAAATCAAAAATACTGAATAACTGGTCATTAGGTTTTAGTGCTGCCAACCCATTAATTGTTGAGATGCCATTGTCGGTGCCAAACCAAATCGTGCCATTTTTTTCTTGAAAAATATCGTTTAACACGTTATCCGAAAAAGAAATTCGGCTTCCTCTTTCATATTCTACTGGTATAACTTTTTTGAGTTGAGCATCTATATATACTACCTTTCGCATTTCGTAGCTACCCAACCATATATCATGGTTTGAATCGAAGAAAATTTGATAAAAATCGGTTATAATTTCGCCATTTTTATCAATAACCTTGAAAGTTTTTACCATTTTTTGTTGGCGGGTATCGTACCAACAGATTTCTTTGGTAGTGCTATTTGAATACACCAAAAGGTTTTGTTCAAAGATTAAAGCACTTTTGTAGCTGTTATCTAAAATTGGAATTTTGAGTGGATTATGATTAGAATTGTAAAAGGTTTGTTTTGCAAAATCAAAGTAATTCAATTTGTCTATACAAGCCACCCAAAGCCCCTTTCTGTCAATGTCTTCGACCAAGCCATTAACGATAATTCGATTATTACTTAAACTGGGTGAACTGGTAGGTTTTTTTCTGAAATTGGTCAGTTTATTGGTTTTGGTGTCAAATTTATACAATCCACTATCTCGAATGGAAAACCAGATATCGCCTCTTGAATCGCAAAGAATATTTCGGCAAGCGAAATCAGGTTTGTTTAGCTCTTCAAATCGGGTAAAAAGGTTGGTTTTTCTGTCAAAATAGCAAACACCTTCATTAGTTCCAACCCAAATTCTACCTTGTCGGTCTTCGGCAAGCGATTCTATATAATTATGAACTAAACTATTTTTATTTCCTTCTTCTTTTTTAAAACTAACCGTAACTTTCGGGTCGTAGCGTTTGAGCCCATTTGCAGTGCCCAACCAAAGATAGCCTTTGCTGTCTTTGAGCATGCAAATGATGACATTATCCAAGGAGTTACCCTCAATTCTAACTTGTTCGAAGGTGTAAGGAAGACGCTGGGCAAAGCAATCGCCTCCAAACAACAAAAAGCCTCCAAACAACAAAAAGCCCCCAAATCGGAACGCCGAACCGCCCCGAAGGGTGAACAAAAGTTTCCATAAGTTTTTTTTAAAATTCATAGCGAAAATTCCCCCTTCGGGGGTTAGGGGGCTTATTTCTCAAGCCATTTCTTGAAAATTGGAGCTTTTTGGCGACTAATATCAATTTCTATAGTTTGGTAAGGCTCTTTGAGTTTTACCATCAACTTTGAATTTTCTAAACCCCAAACCTTGTTTATTGCATCTATGCTAACAATATACTGTCGATTGACGCGATAAAACTTATCAGGGTCGAGCATTTCTTCAATGTCGTCCAATGTATCGTCGCCAATAGTGTACTTTTCGTTATTTTTTGTAAAAAGAAAAATAATGGATTCGTAATTAAAATACGCAATATCAGTCGTTTTGATAGGAACCCACGCATTGCGATGATTACATAAAAAATGCTCTTTGTATATTGGCTTTGCTGTTCCGCCGTTTTGTAGCATTTCTACCAAACGATTCAAATCAACAGGGGCTTTTGAAAGGTTTTTATTGATTTTTTTAGCCTTTTCAATGGCTTTTTCCAAATCTTCGGGTTCTACAGGCTTCAAGAGATAATCAATGCCATTGACTTTAAAAGCCTTGATAGCATATTCATTATACGAGGTAATAAATATGATTGGACACGTTAGTTTGAATTTCTCGAAAATCTCAAAACTCACACCATCAGCCAACTGAATATCAGCAAAAACCACGTCAGGTTCTGCATTATTGGCAAACCAATTCAGGGCAGTTTTGACGCTCGGCAAGATTTCCAAAACCTTCATTTCGGCATCAATTTCCTCTATTTTCATGATTAGTTCTTTCGCAACTAACTTCTCGTCTTCAATAATGATAGCTTTCATATCAACAATCTATATTTTTAACAAATAATAAAAAAAAAGACTGTAATGACAAAAATTTAAAATTGAACTGCACAAATCTAACCCTGAATAGTAAAAAAACGGACTTAAACAGTTTGTCTCAAGAAAAGTACCATTCAAGTTCAATTTGATTTTGGCGAATAATGAAATTTGTTACCCGCCAAAGAATGGTGTAAATAATCTCCGACATTCCAGTCCATTTTTTACACCATTCGATCAATTTTCTTGACTGTTCACCGATTTATTTTTTGTTTATTCTGCCTTAGCCCACAATTTTGAGCCATCGTTTACACAAAAACAAACGTGGCAACCTAATTTACGCATTCCATAGAATCCGTCACCAACGTTAAAACCAAAAAAAAATGATTCAACTCCCTGCATCCTACTACAATTACAATCATCATTTGCCTTTCGATTGGCAAGAAGTTATATGTTTGCAAGCCCAAGGTAACTACACAATTTTTGTGTTTGAAGAAAAGCCGCAATACATTTCTACTAAAACTTTGGAAAGTTACGAGTTGCACTTACCGCCTAATTTTTTGCGCATCAACAAAAGCTGCATCGTGCGGCGTGAGTACATTGTCAGGATAGCCAAAAAATCTAAAGTAGTCTATTTTTCTGATGGACGTTTTGCCAAAATTGCCCGAAGACGCTGGACTTTTTTTAAAAAATACGCAGGGCAAGAAATTTCGACTTTGTAACGTAAGTTGGTATATTTTCTATTTTAAGTTTTTGATTATTAGCACTTTACATTTACGCATTTGCCCCTAAACAAAATTATGAAAACATTTATGAACATAATAGGCTTACTACCAAAGCGTTTTTTGAATCAAATTTCAAAATAACTGACCCCAGTATCAAAATCACTAAAACAGAAAAAATTGTGATTGACGGGCAGAACGCATTTTTGATGGAGTATAACTATCCATTACAATCTGGAAAAAAAACTTGAATTCAAGAATCCTTAAAATTCAAAAAGTAAAGAATTAACAATCTGCTTCATAAGTACTTACTCGTAAATAGGTAGTTGCGCCTATTTAATTGGTGGCACGACCCTACCGAAGGTTTTGGCCAATAAAGGGTTTGCGATAGCGGGGGGCGTCAAATAATCGTACTTTTGTCATGTAGAAAGCACTGTGTTTTTTCACAGTCTGACGTTGGCATCAATCGCAAACATAGTAAAATCAATGGGTTCAATATTTAAATATCATGAAAACCCGCACCAAGCACACATACCGTACGCCCATCTATCATTTCACAAAAAACATCCTTGTGGTTTGCCCAAACTGCGAAGGCAAAGCACTGGTGCGAGCGGAAAGCCTCACCGAACCTAAACCTGAAATCAGCAAAGCAAAAATCATCTGCACATCGTGTGGCTATAACAAAACGCTGGAAAATATTTTAAAAAGGAAAGCAGAAAAGCAGAAAAGCGGCAACGTGTTGATTTTTGGTGCACCAGTTGACCCATTTTTTCATTTACCCGTTTGGTTGCAAGCCGAATTTTCGGGGGAAGTACTTTGGGCATACAATTTGGAACACCTTGATTTTTTAGCAGCCCATGTTGGCGCAAAACTCAGAGAACGCAACGGTTTTCAGTTCAATGTCAAAAGTATTGGCGCGCGTTTACCTCGTTGGATGACAGCCGCTCACAATCGGGAGGCGATTTTGAAAGCACTCACAAAATTGAAAGAAAAATAAACCATACAATACTTATGTTAGGCAACATACTTTTCGCTATTTCCGCATTTTTTCTGTTCGGTTTTTTGAACGTTACTTCTTCTCCAATGCCTGGCGGCGACCGGGGAGTAGGTTACGCTTTGATGATGATTATTTGCGGCGGCGGATTTTTTGTTTCTACAGGTTTGCTTGCATGGAAACTCGGTGCGAACCACTGTTTCGACTGGTTAGGCGAACGGAGCAGGGTACTCCTTCTATTAGGATGGTTTGCTTTTGCAATCAGTACCATGGGCTTTGAAGCACTTTAAGTTGTCATTATCAAAATTTGCCATCATTCCTCTTTTGGTAAATTAGGACGTTTTTGACAATTTATCGTAAAAATGGTCAGAAATTTTAATTTTATACCGAAGTTTGGGGCAAGTTTAGCTTAGTAACTAACTTTTGACAAAAAAAACGCCACTACAACCTTTAATTTGCCCAATCACATGAATTATGAACGGATTTACGCCTACCGATTTCAACAAGTTGCCCGCGAAAAAAAGAAAGTAATATGGACTGTTATTGCCCAGTATTTTTACCAAATTTTGGGTAAACCTCAACGGATTCTCGACTCGGCGGGGGGAATGTGTGAATTTATCAACGCCGTACCTGCCCAAGAACGCTGGACAGTGGACATTGTAGATGCCATTAAAGACTACGCCGACCCCGACGTAAAGCTCATCATTGGCGATGTATTGACGGTGGACTTGCCCGAAAATTATTTTGATGCTGTTTTTATTTCTAATTTTTTAGAGCATTTGCACAGCCAAGAAGAGGTAGCCTTGTTTTTGGGAAGAATGTACAAATGCCTCAAGCCAGGCGGTAAAATCGGGATCATTGGCCCCAATTTCAAATACTGCTATCGTCAATATTTCGACTTCGCCGACCATACCGTTATCTTGTCTGAGCTGGGTGTAGAAGAGCATTTGTACGGCGAAGGCTTTAAGATTTCGCGCTCGCACGCGCGGTTTTTGCCGCTGTCTTTTCGGGGAGGCTTGCCCGTTCATCCTGTTTTAGTAAAACTTTACCTCGCCATGCCGTTTACTTGGTGGGTGTTGGGTAAACAATTTTTGATCGTAGGCGAAAAATAATAATCTGTTTCAATTTTGGGGGTTTTTTTGAGTAAATTGATTATCACCATTCTCTCATCGTTGGTGATTTGGGTAGGATCAAGTGCGCAATCCGATTCTTTTTGGCAAAATTTGGCGCAAAAACGGACAGAAAGTCGGTGGCTGTTTGCGGGTATTTTAGTGTTTCGGCTGCTGCCTTTTGTGTTTGTTTATGGGCTACTCAACGAAATGCCGCGCGGCGATGTGCCGTTTTTTTGGGGAAAAACCCAAGTAGCTTACCAAGGCGGCATGGTTTACCAAGACTTTGTTTCTTACCACGCGCCCTTGTTTACTTATATTTTGGCATTCCCGCTGCATTTTTGGTACAGTTCCAAGGCCATTGTGTTGCTGATGGTTGCCATTGAAAGCCTGTTGGTTTTTGCTACTTACCGACTTTACAAAACGGAGCGTCCCGACGCATTTAAGTCAGCTTTGTTGTACTTGATACTGTCGGCCCCGCTTATCATGGTGCTGCTGGGCGGTCAAGAAGACATTTGGTTTTGGGGAGTGGCTCTTTTGATGTTGTGGTATTTTAAACGTTACCAAAAAGATGGGAAAGGCATGGGAGCTATTTTCTCAACGGGGCTGCTGGCTATCAAGGTTACTTTTGTTTTTTGGTTATTTCCGTTGATTTTAGTACTTAAAAATCGTGTTTCGTTTTTGGCTGCGTTGGCCGCCGTTGGCGCGTTGAGCGCGGGGTTGTTGTATTATCTGGAAGGTACCGCTTTCTTGATGCCCTTGCAAATGACCGATAACCTGCTGAGTCCCAATTTATATACGATTTCACGGCCTTTTTTGGCGTTGGCTTTGGGGCATACGCCGCCGCTTACGCTTTTTAGTTGGGTGGGTTTGGTGCTTACTATTCTGGTTGCCATCTGGCTGGCTTTTCAGATACGCCACTGGACGCTCGACAAAAGTATGCCGCTTATTTTTATTGTTACGTATGCTACCATGACGGTCATCATGCCCACTTCACCAGGCTACTATGCTTTCACTTATTTGCTGCCTTTTGTGTTTGAAATCATAGACTGGCACAAACGCCGTGAAGTGGCTATGTTGCTCCTAATCAATGTGTTGCTGGTTACGCAGCCATTCTTGTTTACTTATCTTCAAAGCCCCAACTATGAAGATATAACCGTGTTAAAAAAGCCGCTCTACTTGCTCGAATACACCCTGCAAATAGTGAACGTCGCTGCTTTTGGTTGGGTTTTATTTATTACATTTCAAAAAGCCAAACGCCCGCAAGTATGTTAATTATTTGGGCTAAAGTAGGCATTTCTTTGGGCTGCTTGTTGGCCATTGTGGCGTGGTTTTGGTTTAGAAAACCAATACAAAACTGGTTGCACCATCATTCTGAGCAATCAATACTGACAATCAGCTTATTATTGCTTCGGCTTTGCCCCTTTTTGTTGGTGTTTGTGGTTTTAGATTATACGCCTTCTTCTGATTTAGACGGCTTTTTTGGGCAAGCTACCGAAGCTGCCAAAGGCAAGCTGGTTTACCGCGATTTTCGTTGCATGTACTCGCCGCTGTTTCCGTATCTCAACGCGCTGGCACTCCATTTTTGGTTTGATAGAAAAGCCATTATTGTGGTTATGATGTTGATGGAGGGCTTGGCTTTGGTACTTACCAATCAGTTTTACAAAAATCAAATCACCAAATCCGAACGGTTGTTCAAATCGGTGCTTTATTTGCTTTTGCCTGGTTCGCTGGTGCTGTGTGTGTTGGGTGGCCAAGAAGATGTTTGGATGTGGCTGGTTGCTGTTGCGGCTTATTTGACTTGGCAACGCACGCGGCAATTGGCTTGGTTTGGCTTGGTGCTGGCGTTGGGTTTTTTGCTCACCAAAGCCGTGTTTGTGTTGTTTTGCCCCGCTTTGTTGTTGTTGGTAGCGCGGCCTCAAAAATGGCTACCAAGCTTGGTAGCAGCTGGGACCGTGGCCGTGGCGGTGTTGTACTATTACACTGGCTGGCAATTTTTAGACCAACCGCTCAACGAAGCAGCCACGCTACGCGCACCCAACTGGGCTTCGGTTGTCAATCCGTGGGTATTTGATGGCATTGGTGTTGGCACTAAATGGTGGAACTGGGCGGGCTTGCTCACCACCGTCATCTTGACCACCTACACCGCCTACCGCGTACGCTTACTACCTTTTGAACGGGCTTTTTCGGCAGTTTGGGTTATTTGTTACGGCACCATGATGGCCGTTCAGCAAAGTGCGTACAGCAATTATATTTTTATATTTTTACTACCGCTCACTTTCATTTGGATTGATTTCAACAACCGAAAAGAGGCCGCTTACTTCTTGATTTTCAATGCTTTGTGCGCCATTCACCCTTCGTTGTGGTGGCGTTTAAAAAGCCCCATTTACCGTGAGCCATCGGCTATTTTTATAGATACCGCCCACACCGCCGACTATCTGCTGCAAGTAGGCGTGGTGGGCGGTACGTTTTATTTTGTGTGGTTGGTTTGGAAAAAAGCGGTGGGTACACGCTAAAAAAAGTGGCCAACATTTATCGGTCTGCCGCTTTTTGCGCGGGCAACAGCCGCTGATTAATTCCTTTTTCGAGCATGGGCAGTCCGTTGGTCATCCAAGCAGGGGCGGGTGCATCTTTGAGATAATGGTCGAAATACTGGTAAAGCCGCACCGCAAAATCTTTCATGTTTTGGCGTTTGGTAAGGCCGTGCTTTTCGCCGTTGTAGTTGAGCATCCAAACGGGTTTGTCCAAGCGTTTGAGCGCCATATAAAATTCAATGCCTTGGTACCAGGGCACCGCCCCGTCGTCATCGTTGTGCATCATCAGCACGGGGGTTTGGATTTTGGGCGCGTGAAAAAGCGGTGAGTTTTCGACATATTGCAGCGGTTTGTCCCACAGTGTGCCGCCAATGCGCGTTTGATTGCGCTCATACTGCGACTGCCGCGAGTTGCCCGATTCCCAGCGAATACCGCCGTAAGCACTCGTCATATTGACTACGGGCGCGCCCGCCTCGGCAGCCCTAAAAAGGTTGGTTTGGGTAATAAGATAAGCCGTTTGGTAGCCGCCCCAGCTATGCCCCGAAATGCCAATTCGGTCTTTGTCTACAAAGCCTTTGTCAATGATACTCAACACCCCTGGCACAACGCAATTGTAGGCGTTCTGGCCTGGATAGCCCGTTTTGTAAACAATGTCTGGTACAAAAACAACGTAGCCATTGCTCACAAAATAAGCATAATTGACGTACGAACGAATGGGGCGCGGGGCAACGTGGCTGTGTAAATTGTCCGAATTTTTTTCGTAAAAATAAGTCATCATCGGGTACTTTTTGCTGGGGTCGAAGTTCTCTGGTTTGTAAAGCAGCCCCTGCAAAGGCGTGCCGTCGCCCGCACGCCAATTTACCACCTCAACGCTACCCCACAGGTAATCAGCTTGTTGCGGATTGGCATCGGTAACGCGGACGGTATTTTTGAAGCTCAAATCGGTGGCGTACCAATCGGGATAGGCTTTGAAAGTTTCTTGCGTAAACAACAAGCGGTCGGTGTCTTTGGCCTTCAAAACCACGTTTCCTATCTTAAAATCTCCTTCCAAAAGACGTTGGATGTTGGACTGCGCGTCTGCGGACTTTGAACGTTCGACATTGGACGTTTGCGATTTAAGATTTTCTTGTGGCTGGGAATCTGCTATTTGACTGCGCGTCTGCGGATATTTGGAATTTGCTATTTGTATTTGCGCAAACCCTTCTCGCTTAGTGGTTTCGTTTACGGTTTTGAGCAGCAGCGTTTTTGTTAAATCAATCGCGCGCTCTTCTGCGTCTAATTTCAGATAGCGGTATTGCGTTTTCTCGGTTCGGCCTGCCGTCAGGTTTTTCTTTTGCGTTGCGTTCTTGGGCTCAATTTGCCAAATGTCGTAACGGTCATAAATCAACACACTTTCGTCGTTTTTGCTCCAACCCGCCAGGCCATAGGGATTTGGGAAATCGGGGTGGTCGTCTTCTTCGTCCGCAAATTGAATGGCTTTATTGTCGGTCAACTGAATGGTTTTGTTTTGGGCAGTATCGTGGGCAAACCAGGCCGTATCGGGGTTTGAAAACCAGTAGAGATATTTTCCTGCGGGCGAAACGCGCGCCACGCCTTCGAGTTTTTGTTTGAGTAAAGTAGCTGCCCCATCGCGCACATTCACCAAATAAATGTCTTGCTTGGGATTCCAGTCCCAGTGTTGGTTAGCATATTTTACGTTGGAAGTGGCCAGTATAAAATCGGCGTTGCCTTCATCAACCAACTCGACATCGGGTATGGCTGGGTTGGCAAGTTGCGCGATTTTTTTGTCGTTGAGATTTACAACCGCCAAATACGACCGCTTTTTGTCCATTTCGAGCGACACTTTTTGCTGTGGCTGTAGTTTTTGGTCTTGCCAATTCCACACTTCTACGTTTACAATTTCTTCGGGCAGTAGGAGTGTGTCGGGCAAAATGGGCTTGGGGTTGGTACCAAAAAATAATTTTGACCCATTTTTAGCAAATTTAGGGGCATATTCGCTGCTTACGAGCCAGCCAGATGGGCCAGGTTGCCTGGTTTCGTCGCACAGAAGTGCGGCGGCTACCTCGCCAGTTTTCCAGTACATCAGTTTGGGCATTCGCAGGGGCTTTTTGGCGTTGGTGTCTAAGTCGGCTACAAAGGCGAGCTGCGCACCCACTTCGTCAAAGGCTAATTTTTTGAATTTGTGCTTGGGGTGTGCCGTCAAAATCAACTGGGCTTGTTGCGTAGCCGTTTCAAATACATACACGCCCGCTTTGGTTGAGTCGCTGCCCGTGGAGGCAAAAGCCAAGCGGTTGCCGTTTTTAGAAACCTCGTAATCGGTTACGAAACCGAAGTTTTTTTCTGTCCCTGTTTTTAAGTCGCGCCACACCAAGCCGTAGCCGTTTTCGTCGCTTTCTTTTTTTGGTTTGGTTTTAGCGGGTTTTGTTGTATCGGGCTTGGCCGTTTTTGTTGGGGTTTCTGCCAAAAAAGCCACCCAACTTCCTCCCTTTTCGGGAATCTTAAACGATTGAACCGCCGATTTCTTAATCAACTGTTTGGCGTTGAGGGCGTAAATGCCCAACGAATCTTTGGGCATTTCTTCTTTTTTCTTTTTGGCACGTTTAGCCGTTTTTACTACCGCAAGCGGGCATCCTTCATAACCATTAAAAAGTAGTTGACACTTTGGCTTGTAAACAATTGAATGTCAATGATTTAAAATGCCTATTTTTTATTTCCGTGAAGGAGAAGGATGCCCGCAAGCGGGGGCTTAATTTTAAAAACAGCAAATTCAGAATCGGTACTAAATTTCAATTCTGTCCCGCGAGCAACGGAGTCCATTTGATTGGTAATCAGATTTTTAAACGCTATTCTGCCGTCGCCTTCTTGCGGGTTGATGGCCACCGCAAACCATTGACCGTTATTAGAAACAGCCCGTTCGGGCATATCTTTCCAAAAATCATAAACGGCGTGGGTCAGCGGTTTTTTAGCAGTTGGCGCGGGTGTTTGAATTTTAGTTTTACCTTTTTTTTGGGCTAAAATCGAAAAATGGCCAACGAAGCAAAGTGAAAGCAGTAAGATAAATTTCTTCATTTTGAGCAGGTTTTAAGGCTTGAAAATACACAAACAACGAACACAATTCAAAATTCTGCGACGAAAAGTCATTTTCCAACTCCCAAAACACCCTAAAACGCAAACTTTGACACACTTAGTAGCTTTGCCCGTACTGACTGGCCACTTGTACCACAGCGGCGGTCTAAAACTGGAATGGGAAGTTTCGCTTGCGGTGTGCGCGGGTCATGCCCAAGGTCTTGTATTTTTCTAACAAGGATATTCGTAGCTTATTTTTGCATTTGGGTTCATTGGGGTGCGAAATATCGTGAAGATAGTGAGTTTACACTTGTCCACCTTGCCCTAAAATCGGGGTACGGCGTACATATTCCAGAAATCAAAACTTTGACCGTCCCATAAACTGCATTTTAACAAACTATTGTAGTAAATTTGCCGTTCCAAATGGCATGCCAATTTGACAACTCATGTATTCCAAATCAAAAACAAAAAAACAAGTATGAATTACATTGAACCCGCTCCTATTAAAGATAAGGAGAACCCGCTTGCGTCGATGATGTCGCGGTTTGACAAAGCCGCCGAGTTGTTGGGCATCAACGACGAAATGTACAACATTTTGAAAATACCGCGCCGACAAATAACGGTAGGACTGCCCGTTACGATGGACAACGGCAAAATCAAGGTTTTTGAAGGTTATCGCGTCATTCACTCCACTATTTTGGGACCTGCCAAGGGCGGTATTCGCTTTGATATGGGCGTAAATATTGACGAAGTACGGGCTTTGGCCGCTTGGATGACCTGGAAATGCGCCGTAGTGGACATTCCGTACGGCGGCGCGAAAGGGGGCATCATGTGCAATCCGCGCGAGATGTCGGCGGGCGAAATGGAGCGCCTCATGCGGGCTTATACACTCTCCATGCTCGACGTTTTTGGCCCAGATAAAGACATTCCTGCCCCCGACATGGGTACTGGCCCGCGCGAAATGGCCTGGCTCATGGACGAATACTCGAAGGCCAATGGCATGACAGTTCACGCCGTAGTAACGGGCAAACCGCTCGTTCTGGGTGGTTCGCTGGGACGCACCGAAGCCACGGGGCGCGGCGTAACGGTGTCGGCGTTGGCGGCCATGGAAAAAATGCGAATCAATCCTTACAAAGCCACGGCAGCTATTCAAGGTTTTGGCAATGTAGGTATGTATGCCGCCGCGCTGCTGCACGAACGGGGCGTAACGGTGCAGGCCGTCAGTGATATTTCGGGCGGATATTTTAACGAAAAGGGCATTGATATTGAAGCCGCCATGCAATACCGCGCGGCCAACGGCGGCGTATTAGAAGGCTTCAAAGGCGCAGACTTGATTTCAAACGAAGAGTTGTTGTCGTTGGCGGTAGATGTGTTGGTGCCAGCGGCCAAAGAAGACGTAATAACCCAAGAAAACGCGCGCGAAATTAGGGCAAAAATGATTGTAGAAGGCGCAAATGGGCCCACCTCGGCCAATGCTGACGACATCATTAACGACAAAGGCATCATGGTCATACCCGATATTTTGGCCAACGCGGGCGGTGTAACAGTGTCGTATTTTGAATGGGTCCAAAATAGAATTGGCTATAAATGGACCCTCGAACGCATCAATCGCCGTTCTGACCGCATCATGAAAGACGCTTTCGATAAAGTATATGCCACCTCGCAAAAATACCAAGTCAATATGCGCTTGGCGGCCTACATTGTGGCCATCGACAAGGTAGCCAGTACGTACCAATATCGGGGAGGGTACTAAGAAAGGTGTAGGGTGTACAAGGTGTAAGGTGTAGAGGTGAAAGTGTAAAGTTGTAATAGTCTAATTTTTTTATACTTTCACCTTTACACTTTCACCTCTACACTCAAATTTACTTTTTGCCAAAATCAGCAGCAAGAGCGTTGAGCGTTTCGTCGGTGAGTTGTTCGGAGGCTACTACTGTGCGATACCGAAATGTGGTACTTTGGTCTTTGGTTAGTTTTAAGTTCAACTCTTCTTTTCCGTTGCTAAATACCTTCTGTCCCAGTGGGTTGGCCGCAAAAAGTCCGTAGCCACGGGCGTGCCAATAAGTGGGATAGCCCGTATTTTTGGGGTGGTCAATAATGGCTACATTGATGATTTCGGTGTTGATTTGACCGCGCAAATTACACCAACGAGCGCGTTTACCCCACACGGCTTCGCCTTCAATGCCCTCGCTGTTGCGGTAGTTGCCCGTTACGCCCGTGTTGTCCATAACAGGTACTTTGGTAGCCACGCCACTGGCATCGGTAAATACGTCGGGCTGCTTGGAGGGGTGTTCCAACTGCCGCGCTACCCGAATGGCAAACATACCGTCTTTTACATCTTTAAACAATACGTCGGTTTTGGCAGTAAGCGTGGTCATACGGTCGGCAGTAAAGTAATTTTTACCGCCTCCAAAAACGTAAGTCGTGGTTTCTTCGAGCATTATTTGTCCGTTTTTGTCGAGCCAGTTGGCCGTAACAATCAGCGTGCCGCTTTTTTTACCTCCTTTCATACTTGTTACGCCCGTGTGTACAATGGTACCATAAGTGGCTTTGGGATTGGGCGGCGTGGTGGAGTTATTCCAAAAATCGTGGCCGTTTACGTCTTCATAATTGAGCCACATACCCACGTGGTGCGGGTGGTCAATGCGCTCGCCTGGACGCGAGTCGAAAGGCCAACCTCGCGTAACGATAGTACCGTTGGGCGTGCGAAGCGGATACAATACTGCCTTTTTTAAAACAGCCTCCCCTGGATAAAAATAGCTCGTAAAGGGCTTACCATCAACCTGTACATCAATTTTATTTTCGGTGGGTTTGTCAATAAACTCTACCTCTTTTTGGGCAAAAGTTGGGCAACTAAGCAAGATTGATAACGCAAGGAAATAGGGTTTCATAGGCGTAATTTTGGGGCAAAAAAAGGGCCTAAATGGTTTACAAAAAACGTTGATAAAAACACAACGCGCATTGAGGTCTGAGTAGCTGAACAAACTGCAAGCTATGAACAATCAAGTAAAAACCCAATCAAAGATGCCAAGTTTTGATAATACTGGCCTGCAATGCCACCCGAGCAGGGTACAGCTCTCCCACATCAGCCGATAGACTCAAACGACCCTCGGAACCACCCCAAAATTGCAATGGTTTACTGACCGAGATAAAAGAAGAAAGCTGATTTTTGGGTTTAGCAAAAGGAAATCCATAAGTTCCTTTGTTATGGCTAAAAGATAGCTTTGTAACAAACCTAAAATGCTGATTATAAACACCATTAGCCCCAATGTGAAAAGCGATGATGCGGTTGTTTGTAAAATATTCACTGGATTCAGCCATTCTATTAATTTGCGTTGCGAGCGGCGTCCCAAGCCCTTGCCCCAAATACGACCAACCATCTAAGTAAATATAATGGTTCAAATAACTATTGCGTCCCCCACTCACGAGCGGGTCGCGTTGGTCGTTGGTATATAAAAATTCGAGTAAAATATTCCTAAAATACCAATTCTTGTTGCCCTGCCTTCTTTTGTTATGCAGACGAATGCCATTGAGTGCATCCAGATTGAAAGCATTCAATAGCGACCCCGTATCAAATATACTTTGTCGGTACAAAAATACATCCCACAACCGCCCCTTAACGTTGGCCGCTAAGTCTATTGTTCCAAAATGATTGCCTACTTTACTACCTTCCCAGTTTACACCCGTTACAACTCGCCGAAAAGATTCAGCCATGGACAATTGAAAATTGGGATTCCAAATAACTGCTTCGTTCCCCCAAAATGCCAAATCGTTAAATCCCCCGTACAGTGTTACTTTCCAAGCGGGCTTACCAAATCGGCCATAAAAAGTTTTTTGGTGAAAATAGGTCTCCACATAATGCCCATAATAATCTAAAACGCCATTGGGTCTTGGAAAATAATTGGGAGAAATACGCTGCGCCCCTACCCAACCGTGGGCAAAAGTACCTTGGAACGCCAGTAGTTGTTTGGTAAAAGGAACTTCCACAAAACCATTCGTGGAGATTTGCAACTTGGGAATGGGCAGGGCATTGCCCGAATAGCTCACCGCCCCCGTTGTCAGGAGCGTATCCAAAAGCCCGATTATTTCGCGTTTGCGGCCTGCCTCTATCTGGAAAGCACCCAGTCGAATGCCCAAATACCCCTCAATCAATGCCGCATTAGATTGAGAAGCGGCGTTGCCTGCTACGTCTAAGCCATAATTCCAGTCAAACCACCGACGCTTACCCGAACTGTCTGTTCGTGGAGTAGGCTGAGAAAAAAAACGAACTCGACCTGTGAGGGCAGGCAACGTGTTGGGCGCAGCCCCCGACTGATTGGCTTGGTGCCAAAAAGACACCTGAGCCGAAGAACCCCCTATGGCCCCCATCTCTGTCTGAACGGTATGCACTTTTTGACCAAACGAAACTACTGCTACTAAACAAAAACAAAAGAAATAGTAGTACTTCATGAAATGAATGGGACTGATCTTGAAACGAAAAATATTACTTTCCTTTGCCTTTTACCATATCTGCTACGGTGTACATAATGAGCCACATGTCAAAAAAGAATGATATTTTCTTCAAATAAATAAGGTCATAGCGTAGCCTTGTTTTCATTTCATCGGCTGTTCTGGCATAGCCAAATTTAACTTGCCCAATCGAGGTAATGCCTGGCTTTACTGCTAAAATTTGTTTAAACTCCTCAGAAGCTATCTCTGTCAAAGTTTTGACATCATAATCAGCAAGCGGTCGTGGTCCTACAATTGACATATCGCCTTTCAACACATTATAAAATTGCGGAATTTCATCTAAACGTGTTTTTCTCATAAATTTGCCCCAAGCAGTAATCCGGTCATCAAGATCATTACCTGCGTGACCTTGAGAGGCCCCCACAATCATGCTTCTGAATTTGTGAATCATGAACCTATTGCCTAACCTACCTGTACGTTCCTGAGAAAATATAATGGGACCTTTTGAAGTAAGTTTCGTAATGAGAGCAACAATGATAAATACAGGAGAACCTAACACCAAGACAGACAAAGCAAAGCAAACGTCAAATACCCGTTTAAGCCACTTTACTTTTACGTCTTCCCACATCTGATTGGAGATAGTCATAATGGGCAACATATCAAGGTATTCAATCGAAGACTTGCGGCCAACAAAACTCTCAAAATCAATCACCAATTTCACTTGGTAGTCTTTTATTGGCGACTTACTAACCAATCTGTTCAAAACTTCCCTTTGCATATACGGCGCACAGCAATACACACAGTCTATTGTTCCAGAAGCTATCAAAGCATCTAAACGCTCGTAATCGCCCCGAAGGTGAAAACGGTTATCAGGCGTTAAGTCATCAAAAAAACCATAAAATTGGTATCCCATTTCGGGATGGTTTTCATAAAAACGTTTGATGGCAATTGATAACTTCCCGTAGCCAACAATGGCATATCGGCGGGTATTGTGTCCACTTGCACGGTATATTTTTAGCGTTATTACTCCAAGTGTCCGCCAAATGCTCCCCAAAACAAAGAACATAAGATAGAAATAAAATAATTGAAGGCGGGAGAGTCCCCAATCTTTTAAGAGAATCCAGCAAAAGGCCACGGCAGCCGCGTGCATGAACGTAAAAATCGCGTATTGTTGGAGTAAATCAAAAACATGAAACCGAAGTCGTGAATATTTATGGGGTTTAAGTACTAATACCAACAACAACCAAACAACATTGCAAATTAATTGCAAAACCCAATAATTTGACTCTGAATAACTCCCCTGCGCCTCAAACTTAACCTGATAAGACAGCCAGAAAGAGCCATTGAGACAGAATAAGTCTATCAACAGATGGAGCGGGAGAAATAAAAAGGAGTAGCGGTGCTTCATTGGCAACAAAAATTGAAAGATAGAAAGGCAAAATTAGCCTTTTTATCTGTTAAGCAAAAACGAAGCCCAAAAATGAATACAGGGCTTCGTTCTCAATAAAATTTTAAAAAATTAAGGTTTGTAAGTACTCAACTGCGATTAATTATTGCTCGGCAAATCAACAATCACTTAGGCATAAGTAGTCCACCGTAAATAGTCGATAGTCCACAGAGGTATAAAGTGCTAATAAACAGTGTTTTATCCAAACAAATAGTATCAACTAAATATGTTCACCTACTTAGAGTAATAACAAGGTATTTTTTGTCTTTTGACTATCGCCTCTGCACCACTCGCCCCGCGCTTATTTCACAATCAGCAATTTCTGCACAAAGGTTTCATTTTTTTCGGTACGTAGCACGCGCAAAAAGTAGCTTCCGCTTGGCACTTCCTGTCCCAAGTTATGCTTGGTAGTCATATCACGCACTTTGCCTGCTTGCTTTATCAATGAACGTCCGTTCAAATCAGTAATGTCCAATGTGATGCTCTCAGTGGCGCCAAAACCCTTCAAGCGCACATCAAACGAGCCAGTACTCGGATTTGGATACACGCTCACGTCGGCCTGCTCCATAGATTCCGCGCTTTGTGTACCAATGGTAAAATAAGATGCGCCGTTCAAAACAGTTTGGGTCGAAACAAGGGCATTGTCCACGCTGCTCGCCGACAAATTCCATTCATTATTGCGCAGTTGCAAAATCCGATCATTGTTTTGTTCCGATACCACGCTCACTTGCAGCCCTTCTTGGCGTTTTGTACTTTGTACCGCCCAGTAATTGTTGGCAGTTACGTCAGCTACCTCGTGGCTACGATTGGCCGAAAGCCGCGTTGGATTTTGCGACACAAAACCTACCGCAATGTCATCGTAAGTAGCAGGTTGCGACATGGCAAAAGCGTGCAATTTACTGCCATCGCCAACGGGAAACACAAAAGCCGACTCACCTTGCTTCTGAACGTACCCCTTCACGTGTGAGCGGTCAGACGCGCCCGTTACCTCGGCGGTATTACCAATTTGAAGGGCAAAATGCTCCGTATTCTCTACAATACCTCGACCAAAAGTAAGCCGATTTTGTACCAACATGGGCGCATTCAACGCTACTTTACCCGACTGATTCAACAACAATGAAGCTACTTTGAGTTGGTTGGCACTTTGCATGAATTGCGTACCAGTACCATCCAATATTACCTCGCCATTGAGCGCCATTTGACCTTCGTTGTTCAGGCCTTTGCGCAGGTGCAACACACCCTCCGACTTAAAACTGCCCTGATTTATCACCTCGGCATTGACGGCTACCGTTGCGCCCGACCCAATATAGACTTCGGTAGAAGAAAAAAATTGGGCTTGGGCGGTTAGCACGCCCATCAAACACGATACAATGAGTAATTGCGTTTTCATAAGAATATTGTGATTTGTGCTTGTTTTTTATTTGATGGAGTGAAAATAGGGGTTTTTATTAGCATTCGCAAAAAAAAGTGCAATTAATTATCTAACGGTAAGTAGTTGGGCCTGTTTAATTGGTGGCACAACTATTACTTAAGATGCTTTTATTCAGCGTGTTAAATCAGTCGTGCCACCAATAATCATAGCACGGCGGCGGCCAACCGCCTCACCTTACCAAATAAACTGTCCCCGTTTTGGTATAATCGTTCTTCTTACCATCGGTATATACCACGCGGTACGCATAAAAACCACCCGCCACATTTTGCCCTTTGGCATCTTTGCCGTCCCAGCCTTTTTGCCAGTCGTTGGTATGATACAACACATTGCCCCAGCGGTCAAAAATAGTTACTGCCCCTTTTTCAATAAACTGCCCTTTCAGTTCAAAGACATCATTAATTTGATCATTGTTGGGCGAGAAACCATTGGGAATAAACAAAGACACCACGCGCACCAACAAAACCGTGTTAGAAATGCTCGTTTGGCCATTGGTAGCCGTAGCCCGCACCCGGTACACCACCGTTTGGTCGGTGTCGTTCACATCGGCAGTCCAAGTAGTGGCAAGCCCCACGTCATAGCTGCCCAACACTTGCCCGCTTGCGCCCACTTTCTCCACCATATATCCCGCTACGGCCCCCACAAAAGGAGACTGTGCCGACCAGCGCAAAGTTTCGCCTTCGTTCTGGGCGTATATACTGCAAAGCGTTGGGGCGGTGGTGGGTTGCCTGTCGCAGGCATCGCGGTATGACACTTGATAACAAGTTTGATTTTTGGCGGGTTGGGCGGTAGAATCTGTTAAAACAGCGCTATTTTTTTGAATTTCTTGGCCATTAAAGCCAAAAGAAAAGTTTTTGATTCCCGTCGGTAAGCCCGCCAACGAAAGCGTTATTTTGTTCCATGCGTTGTCTTGCACCGTTACAACCCCGTTGGCAATGGGAGCAGCCAAGCCAACCGACTCAAAAACTTGTGGCTCACTAACCGCATTGCAGTCTTGCAAGGCCAGCGTACCCTCCCCCGCTACCTTTATTTGGTAAGTGCCGTTGGTGGCGTATGTGTAAGTAGGCGGCGGTTGGTTGGGCAAATAAACCTGTGGTGGCTTGCCATCACCCCAGTCAATTAGATAACGCCCATAAATTTGGCCTGCGGTGCTAATATTCATCTTCACGGCGGCATCGCAGCCCGTTGAGAGCGTAAAGATGGGTTTGGTAGTAGCATAGACCTGCACCAAATTGCAAGACATAGACGGGCGACCATTGACCATCCCCAACTGTACAATATAGTAAGGACCAGGCACGGTGTATATATAGGTAGTAGCAGCGGTAGCTTTGGCGGTGTCGCTCCTGTTTTTATAGTCGTATATATACTTGGCGTTGGTTACGGTGTTGGGCGTTGTAAGTGCAACGGCGCGGCCTGTGCACTGCGAACCTACCTCCGTGCCGCGTATGCCAAAGGCCCCCGCCACCCACTGCGTCCCAAACTGCGACACCGACGGACATTGAGCCGTGGCGTGTTTGTGTTCCAACAAACAGCCTATATAGACTAAAAAAAAGCACAGCCACTTCATTTGTAAGTATTATGAATAAATCACGGCATTTTCGTAAAAACATTTACCAATCCAATAGCACACAGATGAAACTGATACAACTGATTTTCACAGAAAAATCAAGCAAAAATCAGCGTAAACCCATTCAATCTGTAACATCAGTGTGCAAATACTTTTTTATGAAAATACCGTGATGAATGAACGAATAAAAATCTTCACAAAAGTACTTTATTAACCAAATAACAAGCACAAAAAGTGCGACCGTTAGATAATTTTTAACAAAGATGTTTTTTTTTCTTAATTTTATCTATTATTTTCGTCTCAATAAATAGAAACAAAAACAAAACGCATACCAACACATGAAAAAAATTCTTACGCTTGCCTTAGCCATCGGTTGCGGAGCAGCCATGGCCCAAAAATCTGACAACGTGGGTATCGGCACCACCAAGCCCGACCCTTCGGCTTTGTTAGACCTCAACTCCAACTCCAAAGGCTTCTTGTTGCCCCGCATGAGCGAAGCGCAACGCAACGCCATCAAGAGCCCCGCCATTGGTTTGATGATTTTCCAAACCGACCAAACCATTGGTACTTACACCTACGACGGCACCACTTGGCAACCCTCAAACGCCCGTACCGCCGCCGCCCAAGTAGCTGGCGCATGGGACAAGCAAGGGAATGCCATTGATGCGACTGATTTTTTGGGGAGTACGAACAATTTCCCTTTGGTGTTTAAGGTGAATGGGGTTAATTCTGGTTTGATTTCTACTGGTGGCAATACCTTTTTAGGTTATGAAGCAGGTATGACTACTTCCACTACTTTCAGCACGGGTTTTGGTTGGAATGCACTAAAATCAAGTTCGGGCAACGGAAACACTGCGTTTGGCGCTGGCGCGTTGGCTAATGTTTCTTCAAATGCAAATACTGCTTTTGGTTTAAATGCATTGAGAGGTGCCTCTGGTACTGTTACAGGTTCTACTAATACTGCTTTTGGCGGTTCCGCGCTCTTTAAAAATACATCAGGGTCAAACAACGTAGCACTTGGCCAAGAAGCGTTATATGAGAATCTCGGAGGATCGTACAATTTCGGACTTGGCTCTTTTGCATTGTACGCTAATACATCAGGTGATAATAATATAGCTATTGGCGGAAATAGTATTAACAAAAACACAAATGGTAGTTACAATATAGGTATCGGCAATAACACATTAACTCGAATAACCAATACAAGTTCCTCCAACAATATTGCCATTGGTCAAGACGCTTTGGCTTTTTTAGTATCGGGCAGCAACAACACCGCAATCGGATACAATGCAGGATTTAACAATACTGGTTCCTCTAATGTTTTTATAGGTCATCAGTCTGGTTATAATGGAGGTCAAAGTAACTCATTGTTTATATCAAACAACAATACTTCAAATCCTTTGATAAGGGGGGACTTCTCTACTGGATCACTAAAAATTAACGTAAAGCCGCAGGTTGGATCTGTAACTAATTTAGGCAGTTTGGCTATTGGAGATTTTGATGCTTCAACATCCCCTCAGATGGCAACCCCTGTTGGTTATCGTTTAATTGTTCAAGATGGGATTTTAACGGAGAAACTTAAAGTTTCTCTAAGAACAGATGCGATGAATTGGGCTGACTATGTATTCGATCCAAGTTATAAACTGATGCCTTTGGAAGAAGTAGAGAAGTTTACAAAAATGAATAAACATTTGCCTAACGTCCCTTCTGCTGATGAAATAACCAAGGAAGGTATTGACGTTGCTAAGGTGAGTAAGATGTTTATGGAAAAAATTGAAGAGTTGACACTTCATATCATCGAGTTGAACAAGCGCATCAAAGAGTTAGAAAACAAAAAATAAATGATGCTTTCATTCATCAAAAAAGCCCTTTTAGAAAGGGCTTTTTTGATGAATGAAAGCTTTAATCTTCTCTATAAATACTAGTTCACTAAATTTTGAAGCATGCTGTCTAATGAACGTTGGGGAGAACTCATGTTCTTTGCTTTTAAAAAATTGGACTGCTTCTACGAGAGAATTAGCCGTTTGGTCTTGAAAAAATATAGCAGTTGATTTTGATACCACTCCTGACTTCTGTAAAGAAATCTGAGTATCTAATACACCACCTCGACCATAAGCAATTACAGGTAGTCCTGAAGCGTTGGCCTCTAAAGGAGTTATACCATAGTCTTCCATTTGTGGAAAAATAAAAGCCTTTGCTCTACTGTAAACATCCCTCAATTCCTCTTTGCTTAAATTTGACTTAAAAATGATGTTACTGTTAGCTTTTTTTTTCAATTCAGTTTCCAAAGCCCCTTTCCCAACAATAATTAACTTCCAACCCAATTCATTAAAGGCAGATATAGCTATATCTACACGTTTATAATTTTCTAAACGTGAAACTATCAAAAAATAATCCTTACTGTCATTAGATAAATCAAAGTTTGTTAGATTTACTGGTGGAGGAATAATTGTAATCTCTCCTTTATAATTTGTGTAAGTATCTCTCAGTCGTTGGAAGACCGTACTGGAATTCGTTAACATATAATTTATTTTATTCGTAGCATTTTTATCTACTTCCTTCAAAATTCTTATTACAAGGTTATACATATATTTCTTTACTCCTTTCGCATTTGCATATTCTCTATATTCATCAGGGTACCATGCTAAACGAAAAGGGTTATGTGCATAACATATAACCAAAGACTTTTTATTTGTTTTTACATATTTAGCGCAATGGGTTGTTGACATTAGAATAATATCAAAATCTCTAACATCAATTTGTTTAGATGCAATTATCCCAAAGGGAAAGAAGAGTTTTTTAACAATTTCTTCTTTGTTAGATAGTATTTGAAACCAACTTGTCCGAATATCAGCACTTCGAAATTCAGGATAAGTTTCATTTGTATTGTACGCAAGGGTGTAGATAGGGGCATCAGGGAATGCCTTATGAAATGCAAGGGCTACTTGTTCTCCGCCTCCTTTACATGTAAGATGATCGTGTATAATAGCTATTTTCATCAATAAATTTTATAGACTTGATTACCCTTTGTGAGTTGTTATTCTATAATACTAATAGAATAAATAAAAATTTAATTACACAACCTATCGTATTCCCTCATATGTTAGTTTATGATAAATATCTGAGATTTGAGTTTTATAAGAATTTTCTGATAGTGTTGCCATAAAGTCTATATTTTCAATAAATGGTACTGAAAGTTCATTGAAGCATTTTTCGACAGCATCAATCACTGTTTGTTTATTCATTATATCAAAAAAATAGGTATTCTTCAAGAGAATACCTAGTTCTAACATACCGCCATAATTACATGTAAGGATTCTAAGTTTCATTGAAGCTGCCTCTAACATTACTGTCGGAAAATTTTCATACCATAAAGAGGGTAGAACTAAGGCATCATAACTCATGTACAAAGCATTTAATTCATTCCTATCTTTGAAGCCTAAGTAATTAATATTACTATTAGATGCTGCTTTCATTTTAACTCTCTCGACATATTCAGTTGGCCCCGTTCCAATTATATCAAAACTATAATTACCACCATAGCCATGCATTGCTTCTATAAATTCAAGTATTCCTTTTTCGAACGAAATTCGACCAACATAAACAAGTCGGATTTGATTACTTAAAAATATGTCTCTTTGAGGTTTATATTCTAAATCAATCGGATTTCTTACTAAAAATAGGGGGATTTTAGGGAAAACCCTACCTAACTCATCTTTTAAGAATTGGCTTGGAGAAATTACAACATCAATTACACGATTTAATGCTAATATCTTATATGCTATGACCCATTGTAAAATTTTTAGTGTACTGAAAAGCCAGCCACGATGATCTACTTTCCGAAACCAATAATTATCTGAATCTGAATTTACTTTATTTAGAACTTTTGAACGAAAAAAGAAGTAGCCACTATTAGGATAGCATAAGTGAAAATCATGGGCAGTATATACTATTTTGACATATTTGTTTTTTTTCTTAAAATTAGAAATAGAATGTAATATACTTGGAGATAAAACATGATAATAGTTGTGTAGATGAACAATATCTGGTTTGAATTCAATTAACATATTATGAAAAGCATGGTAATTTTTAAAATTATATATATAATCTATAGGACTAATACTAAGTCTATTTTTGTCCGAGCAAGAATACTTTTTGACCTCAAAATCAGTAGATAATAATTTAGAAGTTGTATTAAACATAACTTCTGCCCCACCTTCCTTTTCAAGGTCGTTGACCATTAGAATTTTCATTTTTCAAAAAATTTTCATTAAACATCAGTCCTGTTATCATCGCAATAAAAAAACCTTGGCTTTTTACCCAGCCCACGTCAAACAATGAATGGCAGAAAAAGATTGTGTAAGAAATTAAATAAGGCTGGACGTAAAAATTAGGCTTCCTAACATTGGTAAAGATTTTAATAAAATACCAGCCGAAAATAGTAATTCCCAACATCCCATAAGCATTTAATATTGTTAGTATGTAATTATGTGGACTTTCAACTGTTGATAAATCTCCAATGTTTAACCCTTTCGTATCGAAGTTGCCTGGCCCGATTCCAAAAATAAATGTTTGAGTACTAACTAGTATATCACTAATAGCTCTTTCCCACAAGACTATTCTTAAACTTGCCGTAAACAGTGCTTCTCTCTTAGATAAAAGATCGTAGATATAATCTAAATTGAAAAATAAATAAAGCAGTATAAAAAAAATAAATAGAGGGAAATAAGGTAGCCACTTTTTATACATATTTGTTGGAATCAATACCAAGCATGTTATTAGTATTATAGTCGTTTTGCTTCCTATGTATAACATAGATATGAAAGCTACAGAAAGAATACCAACTCTCACAGCTTTTACTTTACTGAATTCTGAAAAAAATGTAATCACGAAACCAATTTCAAAAAAATTGGCTACACTATTCTTATGTAAATCATCAAAACCAAGCAGTTTGCTTCTTTGAAAATCAATTCCGTGCACTCCCCCCCAAAGACAAAGACATATAGACAACAAAAACCAAGAAAAAATTATTGCTCTTTGAAAAATATCTCTATATAATATTGTAAGCGAATTGAAGAGTACTGGGATAATACTAAAAAATAACAAGACAGCAATAATATCTTTTTTATCATACTGCTCGCTCCAAAAACGATGTGCCACTAAAAATAATACTAAATACAATAATATAAAAATAGAAAAAAAGAACGATCCTTTTATATTTTTTAGAAATGCAGAGAAAAATAGCAAAAAAATGCCTAACAAAACGAAACTAATGTCCGTATTTGGCAGAAAGCTAACAATAATATAACCAACTGAAAGAAAAAAAATCAATCTTTTATTAACTGTATTAATCATAAACTAAATTTATTCTTTATCCATCTCTTTGAGTAAAAGACTGCTTTACTAAATTTCAAACTCAAATTATCTTTATATAAATTTTCGGACAGAAAACTATAGTATTCTTCATTATAGACAATATTCTCATTATGTACGATGTCATTAATACTATTTAATTTCAAATTGGCTAAATATGAATCTTTCGGTAAATAGTTAGTAGCTCTATCATCAAAACCAATATTAGTTACTAAATTAACAGAAGGAATTATAGAATAGCCATCATAATATATATGACTGTGTGTCCACTTATAATCCCATATATTTCCTCCTTGGTAAGCTTTTTCAAAGAATCTTAAAAGTGTCTTCTGTGTATGCTTACTTTTAAAAAAATGGGATAGGATTTGTTTTTCTTTTAATTCAGGGAAATCGCTTAAATTGAAATCAAATTTATTCCAAGCTCTTTTCCAAGTAGCCCATCCCCAAATGTGAGGGATATGCGAAAAAAAATAACTTTCGCTCACATAAGATATTGGACTAATATTGTTACCTGAAATACTGAAAATTTTCTCATTGTGCCTGTAGTAATTAAGCAGTTCTGTGCAGTATTGAAAAAAAGAGATGTCAGGTAAACAGTCATCTTCTAAAATTATTCCTTCTTCTTCCATTGAGAAAAACCAATCTATACTACTTGGTACAGCTCTGTGTGATCCTAAATTAGAGTCTCTAAGCAAATATTTTATATCTGACTCCCATTTGATTTCAGAAATCATGGCTTTAATAATATTAATCTTAATTAAATCTTCATCATTGCGAGGGCCATCTAAAGCAAGATAGATTTTTTTAGGTACAACCACTGATAACACTTTAAGTAGCATTTCCACACAGTCTGGCCTGTTGAAAGCCAAAATTAAAATAGGGGTTTCCATATTTGTAATATTATTCTTTTTATACTTAGATACGAGGAATGATATTGTTTTATTTTAAATGATGATTTTATAGCCCTTACTTGGGCTCTATAAAGAGCTTTATCAGTCAAAAACTTATTTGAGAAAAAACAGATGTACCATTGAGATATTGCATACAAAACTGCTGTACTGTATAATTCAAAAGATTTTATTAAAATAAGATTAATTATAGAGGAGAAAAGTGTGGCAATTAAACTTCTAATTAAAAAATGATTTATCTGATTTGTATGAATTAAATACTTTGTAGCTACATAACCCAAAAAAGTCGGTAAGGTACCAATGGCTAATATAATCATTATATAGTTCATTTGGTCAACTTTGAGATAGAAGCTAATTGCAGGAAAAACTAAAATTAGACTTATTACCAAAAAAATCCCAGCAATAAATAAATTTGTCATTAACTTTTCTATTTGAATCAGTAGAGTTTTTCGATCCGAAATTTGAAAAATCATTGGAGCAACAGCTAAGCTGAGAATTAGAGGGAAAGCTTGTAATATTTCCACAATATTGATGGAGATTGCATATTTACCAAGTTCATATTCTCCTAAATATTTAGCAATGATAATTTGATCAATCCGCATGTAAGCAATAGTTAACAGACCTGCTGGCAATATTGGCAGAGAAAGCTTTACAATATTTTTAGCTCTTTCTATGACTTTGGATAAATTTATATTGTGTAAAGCTAAATCGTACTTAAAAATAATTATAAAACTTAACAAAGAATTTACTATTGATTCAATAAGAAATGTGCAGTAAAAGGCCAATGGTAACTTTAAAATAATTAAAAAATATAGTTTAAATAATGCCGCCAGAAGAAAAACTATATTTCGAATAATTATAGAGTTTGAAACTTTGCCCTTGGCTTGCCAAAAAAACTCAGGAATATCTGACCAATTTAATATTAAAGATGATACGACAAGTGTGATTATGTAATTATCAGAATAAACCAATTGGATAGTAGAAACTAAAAACAGCATTGGAAATCTAATAATTAAGCATGCCAAAAAAACTTCTATATTATTCACTTTATCGTTCGACACAACAAATTCCTTTACTGCTATTTCTCGATAAAACGAAGTAAACACAACCGCAAATTGTCCAAAAGATATTGCTAAACTCAAAAGGCCATAATCAGCAATAGTTAGATACAAAATAACTTGGATATTTATTAAAAAAGTACCAAAACTTCTAATTATTTTATCAAGAAATAGCCAAAAAAAACTATTAAAAATGTTTCTATTAAGCATCACAGAAAGACGTATTTAAAAGGTTTTCATATTTATGTTTAATTTTTACTAATCTTAGCATCTTTTGGAACAATAATGTCGTTTTGTTGTCTATGAATCACCCTAATCATTAATCAAAACAGTTTTTACTTTTTGTGCAACAAGTGTACTTCCTAAGAAAAAATCTTCATTTTTTGGAAGTAAAAAGCCAATAATCAAAGCAATAGGATTAAAAAAAGAAGCTATAATTATTTGACAAGGCCACCCAATAAACTTTGGCGTTTTTGCAATGTATTTATTCAAATAATTAATAATAAGCTGCATTATGGAAGAAAATCCAACAGTGGTCTTTTGGTAGTTTACAACTTCAAAACCGTGACATTCTATCAGATGTTTTAATCCAAAAGACGTATATCTACCAAAGTCATAGGGTTTCTCATGCTCATCTCCCAAAAAAGGTACAGTCAATAGTAAATAGCCGCCAGAAACTAGAACTCTGTTAATATTAATTAAAAAATCTTTGGGATTGAACACGTGTTCAAGTACTTGGCTTGTCAATACAGTTTCAAATGATTCCGGATCAAAAGGAAAATTATTGCCATCATAAAAAAAATCAGCCTCTTTATTCTTTCTATTTTCCAATGTATCTATTTCAAGACCAATATACTGGTCTACATCAAACAAATTTTGATATGGTTTATTACTACATCCTACATCAAGTAATCTTCCCTTCGCATAATGAGCATTTTTTCGTAAACTCTTATATACCTCTGCTCTGTCTAAATAGAATATATTTATAAATATTCCAATAAAATGCGAGTTAAAAGTGTAGCGAATTAATTTTAGTTTAAACTTATTTAACATTTGTCATCAGGGTTTGGTCATAAAAAATATACGTATCTCGAAGTAGTTGACTGTAACTGAATTAGTGAAAGGTTAAATGTGTAAGTATTCTTTTTTTCGAGGAGAGAGATTTGATATTCAACCGCCTATAGATTTTTATGACCAAACCCTATTAATTCTAAACAATAATTGCTCTTATTTTTTTCTTGCTACTATTTTAATTTGGCTCAAATCATTGAATAAAAACCCATAGATACGGCAAACAAAATGTGTAGCCGCCAATCCAAACAAATCAATAAATTTACCGATAAAAGGGAACCATCTATGCTTAACTTCCAGTACCTCTATAAGGTGATAACCTGCGGCATTGAATAAATTCCCTAAGTTTAATTCAGTCCACGTATACAAATGTTTATTTATATCATTTGTATCATATTTTGCTTTTTTTTCATTTGGGACAACAAATATTATTATTCCCCCGTGCTTCATTTTCATCATTATCTTCTTCAGTTCTTGAATCGGATTTTCTACATGTTCAAGAACATGATTAGATATAACTACATCTGCCCAATTATCTGGAATTTCGTCAAGATTAGTAACTACATCAAGTCCTTTCGCTAAACAGGATTGCAAAGCAAATGGATTCACCTCAACACCCTTTTTTTGTCTAACATCAAGTTTGTCTAATAAAAAGCCACCACCACATCCGAACTCTAAAACTTTTTTTTCCTTTTCTATGTACTTAGAAAATTTGAATGTACTTAACTTAGCCGTGAGTAATCCAGATTTTTTTTGCCATTCAAAGTAGTCATTTCCGTAATATTCTTTGATCATGATTATTATTTAATTTAAGTTGTAACCTATTGCAAAATAGTAAAAGCAAGTACAAAAATGAATATTTTCAGTAAAAAACCCTTATCTGATGTTGCATGAATATGTCTTGGGAACAAGTCAGTAATCATAGCGAAAGAATTTTCGACCATTTTTCGGACATGATTCTTGTAAAATGCTTCGTAAGGCTTGTCAGCTCTCTTAGAATTAGATTTTCTTACAGGCTTAAGGCTAATTTCATCACATTCAAGAAGTAAATCTTCTTGTTCGTAGTCGTTGTAAGCCTTATCCCCAAAAAGATGACTACCTTCAGGAAGACAAATTTGAGAAGACTGGAAAGCTGTAATATCACCTGTTTCTCCACAAAATATATCAAATTGAACAGGAATACCTTCAGCATTTGTAATGATTTGGACTTTGAAGCCGTAAAACCATTCTCTTTTGCTTTTATTATACCCTCTATAAGATTCGCCTTGAAATAACTTACAAGTGGGAATGCGAATATTACGACACACAGAAACGGGAAAAGTGTCAATGATATATTCTTTTGATACATTTAATTCTTTAATGGTTTGGCCTAAATAGCTGAATATTAATGACATAATATATTCTAAATTGTGCAAACGTTTAGAAAAGACACCTCTATCAATGCGATAAAAACCTTCATAGGAGGATAGAAAATCTAAGGCAGCAGAGTAATTGTCTTTAAATTTTTTAGCGGCTATCAATGCCGTAGTGATTACTTGAGCATCTGTAAATTTTCGTTGTTTGTCATTTTTAGGGGCTATTTTCTTTAAAAAATCATCAACGAAACAATAAATTATTAAAACTTTGTCTGAGAGGGTGTCTGTTTGCATAATAATTTTGAGTTTAGAATACAAAATTACAATAAATAGACATTTCTCAGATTTTTAGGAAGGTTACAACTTAAATTATTTATATAAATTTAATTGCTACAATAATTTTATGTAGATTAAGCTGCCTGCAGGCGGTAAAAATTAATAGACTCCTCTACCTTTTTTCAGACCAAGCCATTGCTGAGTCCTTTGCGCAGTTCATCGCCGTCTAATACTTGGCAAAGATAGCCATTATCAAAGAGTTTTCCTTGTAAAGTCCGCGCTATTATTGTTTTTGCTGAACCTGAAAGTCCAGTAAACCAAAGTACAACGCCTTTCTGCCCTAAACGCTTTTCCCATTCTCCCTATCAGTCGCCACGTAACGCCTTTAACAAAACTTCACCAACGATTTTTATCATTTACACTACACCATTTCCCTCTTCCTAAACACTATCGTTTCGTCGGCTTGTTTGAACTCTATGTCGAAGGCATCAAATATTACTTCGCGTCCTATAATTTCATCTTGGCAGTTCTTATCCTGCACCCAAGCTACTGGAACTTTCAGCGTATGTTCGTCTATGGTAATGTAAATTCTCTTCCTAATGTATTCAATACTTCCACCAATTCCAAAGGCTTCTTCTATATCGTCGGTTTCTAAGATTTGTAAGCCCAATGCCTGTCCTGTCTTAAACGAAATCAAGGAGCAACCTGCCCCAGAATCTATCAACATGGGCAAAGTTAGGGTTAGCCTGTACAAACTCCACACAAAAGTTCCGCCACTTTTTGGATGTTTTTAGCTAAATTTTCAGGGTTTTCAAGTCTTTTATTTGGATGGATTCTAAGCCGTTTTTTACGTCATCAAAGCTCAAATTTCCTGTGAAATTAGCAAGTGTAAACACAAATTCT
>REAB01000110.1 GCA_004293645.1 Cytophagia bacterium
CTACTAAACATGCCGAACAGGTTAAATACCCAATGACAAAACAGTATGACTCCCAACCACAAAATTATATTCTCTTGCTACAAAACTACGATGACAAAAGGGGCAGCATGACAAAATCACTTCCACCGATTGAGTTTAAGCGCGTATTCGGACGGGCTGCCAAACAAAATTTTACCCGTTTTGTCTTTGCCCATTTCACTGGTTGAGAGGCCGTTGGGGGCAATGCGCATTTTGTCGTAAATAAAGATATTTTCTTGGCGACGGCTCGAATAAAACACGCAAGAATCGGCGCGGCCCACGTAGGCATCGCCTTCTGGAAGCCAAGCAGAAGGGCAACCCAACGACGATTTGAGTTGAGCGGCGGTCAGTTCTTGCTGTTTGGCTGGATTGAGGTGCAAATCAACAAACGCGCTGTCTTTTTGGAAAGAAAGTGCTTCGGAAGTCAGGCTTTTTTTAGATTTGTCGTACTTAAAAACGTACAATCGCTGCCGATACAGTTGTTTGGGGTCGTTTTGTTTGAGGTATTTGACGTAAAAAACGTTTTTGCCCAAAAATGGCACTTGCACGGGGGCAACCGTAATGTGCATTCGCTCAAAAGCGGCCTTCTCGCTGGGCAGTCCGTTAAAAGTTTCGCCCACGCTGTCGTATTCGCCCGCAAAAATACGGCATATTTTTTTAAAATCTTTGGGGGTAATTTGCTGGGCTGTTGCGCCAACATAACAAAGCAACAGGGCTAAAAAAAGGGAATGTTTCATGCGTTTATATTTCTACCACTATGAGTTTGATACCGTCTAATTCTTTGATAATTACCGATTTACCTTTTTCAATCAACGTGCCGCTGGCCGACAGGGCTATCCACTCGGTGCCACGGTAAAAAACCCGCCCTTCGCCCTGCGCGGGAATGTCGTTAATGACCGTAGCTTGGTCGCCCAGGTATTCCGAATATTCGGTACCTCCTTTGTTGCGTTTGAGCCACGCCTTGAGCGGTTGCCGCGCTACCAAAAGCGACAAAACCGACACAATGGAGAAACTCAGCAGTTGCATGTTAAAACTCTCTGTCAGCCCCAAGCTGGTTAAAATAGCCGTAACGACAGCCCCAATGGTGAAAAAAATAAACAACAGCGACACTGACACCAGTTCAATAATAAGTGTCAGTGCCGCTACGATAATCCAGATGTGGGTGAGTGATAAATCCATGTTATTTGGTCTGTTTTACAACGCTCATGGCCGTGGCAATCATGGAAGCCATGTCGCCGAAGTTGGCGGGCAAAATCATGGTATTGTTGGTTTTGGCCAAATGGCCAAATTGCTCCACAAACTGCTCGGCCACTTTGAGTTGTACAGCCTCCGCGCCCCCTTTTTCTTGAATGGCTGCCGCTACCAAACGAATACTTTCGGCGGTGGCCTCGGCTACAGCCTTGATGGCCGAAGCTTGGCCTTCCGACTCGTTGATTTGGCGCAATTTCAAACCTTCTGATTCCAAAACGGCTTTTTGCTTTTGGCCTTCGGCCATGTTTACAGCCGCCAGTTTTTCGCCGTCAGACTGCAATATCAACGCCCGACGTTCCCGCTCGGCCTGCATTTGTTTTTCCATGGCGTGCAGCACACTTTGGGGCGGTGTTATGTTCTTGATTTCGTAGCGCAGCATTTTTACGCCCCAGCCTACGGCGGCTTCGTCAATGGCCTGTACTACGGCTTGGTTTACCGTGGTGCGCTCTTCAAATGTTTTGTCCAAATCAATTTTGCCAATTTCGGAGCGCATGGTGGTTTGGGCCAACTGCGTTACGCCAAAAATATAATCGCCAATGCCATAAGAAGCACGCTGGGCATCAATGACCTGAAAAAACAACACGCCATCTACGCGCACTTGCACGTTGTCGCGGGTAATGCATATTTGTTCGGGTATGTCAATGGCTTTTTCTTTGAGGCTGTGCTTGTAGGCCGTGCGGTCGAAAAAGGGAATAATAAAATTGACACCAGGCTGCAAAACGGCATAAAACTTACCTAATCGCTCCACTACGTAAGCCGATTGTTGGGGCACTACTTTCACGGTCATCAAAACTACCAACAGTGCCAATACTGAGATAATACCAAAAGTGATCATGTTGTTTTTGGGGGTTTAGTTGTGGCGTAAAAGTAGTAAAACACGCGCTTCTAATGCAAGTAATTTAACCCCATCGGCATTAATTAGGATAGGAACGGCCAATACGCGCCCTTGAATGGCGTAAAGTTTATTTTTTAAAAATCCAAACAATCTGATACAAGTAAAAAATGCCCCGAAAAGGGTTTATCTCAAATAGACCATTAACTCTCAATATGAAAGCAAAATCTATTTTCAAAAAACCGTTTTTTGGGGGTAATATTGATTCTTTAAACCTAAACCTTTCAAAATTATGTTACTTCTGTACGTTTTATTGGGCATTCTGGCTTTGGTCCTTTTAGTTGCCTACTTAAAAATTGATACTTTTATCTCTTTTGTGCTGGTAAGTATTGGTTTGGGTTTGGCCTGTGGCATGAAAATCTCGGCCATCACGCAGTCGCTAGAAAAAGGTATTGGTGGCACGCTGGGTTCGTTGGTTATTATTATTGGTTTTGGCGCCATGCTCGGCAAGCTCGTTGCCGACAGCGGGGCTGCCCAGCGCATCACGGCTACCATCATGCGCGTATTTGGCCTCAAATACTTGACTTGGGGCTTGGCGTTGGCGGGTTTTATCATTGGGTTGCCGTTGTTTTATAATGCGGGTTTTGTTATAGTTATTCCGCTCATATTCAGCATTGTAGCCTCTACGCGGTTGCCCATGCTTTACGTGGCCATTCCCATGCTGTCGGCGTTGTCGGTGGCGCACGGCTATTTGCCCCCGCACCCGTCGCCCACGGCCATTGCTACGCAGTTTAAGGCCGACATTGGCCTCACGCTTTTTTACGGTATTTTGGTGGCTGTTCCCGCTATTATTGTGGCAGGACCGCTTTTTGCGCGTACGCTCAAAGGTTTTAATCCCAAGCCCAACCCCGAATTGTTGAACATCAAACAGTTTGCCGACTCCGAAATGCCCAGTTTGAGCGTTAGCTTGCTGGTGGCCTTGTTGCCCCTTATTTTGCTGACCGCCATGCCGCCCATCAAAGGCTTTTTTGAAGACGGCACACCCATACACCAAGTTTTTGCTTTTCTCGGCGACCCGTCCATTGCCATGCTGGTATCGGTATTGGTAGCTGTTTATTTTCTCGGAATCAAGCGCGGGCGTAGCACGCAGGCGGTCATGAAATCGCTGGAAGAAGCCTTCAAAGGGGTTTCGGTTATTTTGTTGGTAGTGGCGGGCGCGGGCGGTTTTAAGCAAATATTGACCGACGGCGGCGTGAGCCAGTACATCGGTGAGTTGCTGGCCGACGTGCAAATTTCGCCCTTGGTGCTGGGCTGGGCCATTGCAGGTCTGATTCGGATTTGCGTAGGCTCGGCCACCGTGGCTGGGCTAACCACGGTGGGTATTGTAGCGCCGCTGGTAGCCAACCAAGCCATTAAGCCCGAACTCATGGTGCTGGCCATCGGCTCGGGTAGCCTGATGTTTTCGCACCTCAACGACGGCGGTTTTTGGCTTTATAAAGAATATTTTAACCTCTCTATCAAAGAAACCCTCCAAACTTGGACGGTCATGGAAACCATTGTATCGGTGATTGGATTGATTGGCGTATTGATTTTGAACGTGATAGTTTGAAGCCAGCTGTTGCAGTCGGTTTGTTAATTTGGGGTATTTCCGTTAGTTTTAAGCCTTCAAAGATATGACACAAAACTATTTTTGAAAAAATAACACTAACCTACCCACAATAATTATCATGAAAGTATCTCTGCGTTTATTGCTCGTTATCAGCATTTTCGTTGCCTGGAAAAGCCAAGCTCAACAACTCCACAAAACTTGGGAGATAGGGGCGATGGTGGGCCAATCGGGCTATTTGGGCGATTTGAACAAGTCCGATTTTTTTTCAAAAGAGCCTAAACTCAGTGGTGGCTTGTTGGCCCGTTATCATTACAGTCGCAACTTGACCCTGCGCGGTGCTTTGACTTTCGGGTCGTTGTGGGGGAGCGATGCCAATTTTAGCGACCGCAAAGATCGGGGCTTCAGAACCAGATCGCCACTCACCGACTTGTCGGGTATCATAGAGTGGGATTTTCTGGGCAAACGTCGTTATAAATACGACACAACCGCTTTCCAAGTGCGTTTTCGCCGTACCCTTTCGCCCTATTTGTTCACGGGCGTGGGCGTGGGTTTTACCAAACCAAAACCCGATTTTACGGGAACAACAGCTACGCCCGCTAATTTTAGACAAGGGGCAATGCAAGACTTATCCACGGGTTATTCAAATACCCATTTTGTAATACCATTTGGCGTTGGCGTACGCTACGATTTGAGCGAAAACTGGACACTGGGCTTGGAAGCAGGTTTTAGGTTGGCCTTCTCCGACTACTTAGATGGTGTCAGCAAGGCCGCAAACCCAAGCCGAAACGACCGCTATAAACTGTCGGGCTTGACCATTACGTACCGAATCAATAACAAAGATAAAGACCGCGACGGCATTTTGGACAAAGACGACGCTTGCCCCACCGAGCCTGGTGCCGTAAAAATGAAAGGCTGTCCCGACCGCGATAACGACGGCGTGGCCGACAAAGACGACGACTGCCCAGGCTTGTTTGGATTGGCCGCGCTCAAAGGTTGCCCCGATGCCGACGGCGACGGCATAGCCGACAAAAATGACGAATGCCCCAACGAATATGGCGCATTGGCCTTGAAAGGCTGCCCCGACAAAGACAAAGATGGCATAGCCGACAAGGACGATGCTTGCCCCGATGCCGCTGGTGTGGCCGCGTTGGGCGGTTGCCCCGACAAAGACAAAGACGGCATAGCCGACAAAGACGACGCTTGCCCCGATGCCGCTGGCAAAATAGAACTAAAAGGTTGCCCCGACACTGACAACGACGGCATAGCCGACAAAGACGACGCTTGCCCCAGCGTAGCGGGTGTGGCCTTGTTTAGCGGTTGCCCCGACACCGACCGCGACAGCGTAGAAGATGCCAAAGACCGCTGCCCAGAGTTGGCAGGGAAACCACAATTTGAAGGTTGCCCCGACCAAAAAACACTCACTGCCGTCATAAAAGAAGCGGAGAAAAAAGCCAAATTGGAAGCCCAAAGCGCCACAAAGCAACCCGTTAAAATAGACGAAACCCAGAAAGTAGCCGAAATTCAAATAAGCCCCATTTTATTTGAAGTAGGTAAGGCACAGATTCAGGCGCAATACATTGAAACACTCAACAACGTGGCCGAAACAATGGCCAAAAACCCCAACTATACACTCAAAATAATAGGCTATACCGACGAAATGGGCGACCCAAAAAGCAACCAAAAGCTGTCGGAAGCGCGGGCAGCGGCTTGTTTTGATTATTTGCTCAAAAAAGGCGTAAACGCGGGCCGAATGTCGTTTGTGGGCTATGGTGAGCAGTTTCCCAAAATACCCAACGCCGACGCGCAAAGTCGCCAGCAAAATCGCCGAGTAGAGATAAACGCTTACCGCAATTAACAAACCCAAGCTGCAAAAAAGCCGAATACCCGCGTGGTGTTCGGCTTTTTTGTTACTTTTGTAATTGTTATGAATAAGCTCAACTCTTCTTGCCCCAAACCAGTGCTTTTATTCATTCGTAGTTTATTGGTTTTCAAATCCAATTATTCGCATGATGACACTTAAAGTACGCCTGTTCATTTTGCTGTTTTGGGCAAATTGGGGAATAACGTGGTCGCAAGGACGCTTAGAATTGGGCGGGTTTGTGGGCGTTGCGGGCTATTTGGGCGACCTCAATAAGTCTGATTGGTTATCTAAAGAACCGCGCCCCGCTTACGGCGCATTTGTGCGTTACAATCTCACGCCTCGGCTTTCGGGCAGTTTATCGCTTTTGCACGGGCGGTTGTCAGGCCGCGACAGCCACTACGCCGACCGCGCTTCTCGAAACTTTTCCACTACTACGCCTATCAATGAACTAACTGCCCAAGTCGAGTTTAATTTATGGCCGCTCACCGACCCGCGCAATCCGCGCAATTTTAGCCCCGCTTTTACGCCTTATTTGTTTGTAGGTGCAGGAGTAGCCACCACCAAGCCCGCGCCCGATTTTGAGAATGTTATTGTAGCAAAACCCGAATATACCGACGGAGCTGAGGCCGATGGTGTGGCTAAATATAGCAACACGCACGTCATTTTACCGTTTGGACTTGGCCTCAAATATCGATTTCGCCCCGAATGGACCCTCACCGTCGAGGCAGGTTTCCGACTTACTTTCTCCGATTATTTAGACGGCATTAGTGCTGCTGCCAATCCTGCCAAAAACGACCGCTACAAATTTTCGGGCGTTACGCTGGCTTATCGGTTCAAAAAAAGTGCTACCAAGTGCATCGTAGATTATTAAAAATACCTTTTTTATGAAAAATATTTTACTGCACCTTCGGCTTCCGTTTTCGTTTTTTTTGTTGCCCATTTATCTTTTTTCCCTCAGCCAAGTGCTGCACATCAATACAGCAAAGGCTTGGTGGGTTTTTTTTATCCTTCATTTTTTACTTTTCCCAGCCAGCAACGCCTTCAACAGTTATTACGACAAAGATGAGGGTAGTATTGGTCTATTAGAAAACCCGCCGCCCGTGAGCAAAGGTTTGCTCTACACAGCTTGGTTGTTCGATTTGGTAGCTATTTTCTTTGGTTATTTTTTTGTAACAAACTGGTTTTCAATCTATTTGATTGCTTACATTGTCGTTTCACGGGCGTACAGCCACCCACTGGTTCGGCTCAAAAAATACCCCATTGTCAGTTGGCTACTCGTTACTTTGTTTCAAGGTGCGCTTACTTATTGGGCGGTTTATGAAGCGGTTGGTGGGTCAATGGACAATGCCCAATGGTTGCCTGCTTTTATTTGTACTTCCAATCTGCTGGCTATTTATCCCATTACGCAGGTATATCAGCACGCCGAAGATGCCCAACGGGGCGATTTAACGATGAGCCGTGTATTGGGTATTCGGGGAACGTTTTTGAACGCTCTTTTTTGGTTGGGCTTGTCGGGTATTGCTTTCTTTGTTTTCTTTCAAAATATCCTGCATTTTTTTTTGTTGGCGGGCGTGTTATCGCCTTTGATGGTATTTTTCAGCGTCTGGATGTGGCGCGTTTGGCAAAATGAAAAAGCTGCCGATTTTAAATCTACGATGATTTTAAACCTATTGGCCAGCCTTTGTTTGAATCTTTTTTTTGGAATTTTATGCTTTCTCTGAATTTCTTAACCTTCTGATAATCAATCAAAAAAGTAGTATTGAGATTTGCGTGATAAATTTTGAATAAAAAAAGAATGAAAAATATTTGCGTAATACGGCAAAACGCCCTACTTTTGCACCACCAAACCACAAGATAGTGGTCAAAATGCAAAAGTAGCTCAGCTGGTAGAGCGCGACCTTGCCAAGGTCGAGGTCGCGGGTTCGAACCCCGTCTTTTGCTCGAAGCACCGCCGCAAACGGTGCTTTTTTTGTCAAGAAGGAATGCCACCTGCCGGGGTGGTGGAACTGGTAGACACGCAGGACTTAAAATCCTGTGAGCCGAAACGCTCGTACGGGTTCGATTCCCGTCCCCGGTACCAACCCTACTAAAAATAGGGTAAAAACAACTAAATAAAAAGAGTGTAATAAGCTAATAAACAGCCTGTTACACTCTTTTTTGTTTTTCTTGCTTTCTTTTGATTTGCTGTTGTTTTCTACAAAAGTGTAGAAGAAGACATCGTAGCTTTGTTGGGCGTTTCTTTTGGCCGTCCGTTGGGGTTATTGATTGCTGCTTTTTTCCATGTTATCCGATAATCAGCAGGTAGTTGTTCATTCTTAGCTCCTTTTTTGCTTTAAAACCCCCAGTTTAATACCATTGGCACGGTGGAAAAGCGATAATTTTGCGATAATTACGTTTAGATTTGAAATTATTGTAGTAAATAGGCACAAAAAATAGCATCATAAATGAAAAATTGGTTTGCGCTACTCTGCTTAATTTCCCTGAATGCTCCTGCCCAAACCCGCTGGGCATCGCAATTGTTGGGTGTATCTTCGGAATATACCCCCGCCAACGGCCAGCAATACAAAGGTACGCAAGCCTTGGGTCGGCCCAATAAAATGCCCCAAGCCGAAAGCGGCGCATCGGCCTGGCGACCCGCCCAACAAGACAGCGACGAGCAATGGATAAAAGTAGGTTTTGACACCCCCGCCCCAGTACGGCAAGTGGTCGTAGCCGAAAACTTTGGTGCAGGTTGCATTACTAAAATCTTGGCCTACGACCCGCAAGGTAAAGAATACTTGTTGCACCAAAACAACGAAGCCACGCCAAAAGCCGTGGGACGTATGTGGCGAGTCATCTTAAAAACGCCTACCTCCTACCCCGTTGCGGCCATCAAATTGGTACTAAACACTAAAAAAATAGCGGGCTGGAACGAAATAGATGCCATTGGGGTGTCGGTAGCGGCACAGCCCATTGAAGCGACCATCAACTTGGCGGCCAATTTGCCCCAAACCCTCAAAAAAGAAAACTTAGGCCCCAACGTCAATTCTAAGGCCAACGAGGTATCTCCCATTATTTCGCCCGACGGTAAGACCATTTATTTTACTCGGTACGACCACCCCCAAAATAGTAAACCCAGCGAAGATTACGACGTGTGGCTATCCGAAGAAAAAAATGGCGCGTGGCAACTATCCAAAAACATGGGCAGCCCCGTTAATAATGGTTACCAAAACTCCATTTCGTACATTTCGCCCGACGACCGCACCGCCCTGCTCATGAACGAATATCGGCCTGATGGCACGCTGACCAAGGGCGTTTCGATAAGCCGCAAAAACCAAACGGGTTGGACTTTCCCCCAGGCACTCAATCTCAAAAATTACGCAAACGAAAACGCTTTTTCGGGTTTTTACATTGGGCCAACGGGCAGTGTGATGGTGCTTTCATTGCAAAATCAAGAAACCATTGGCGATGCCGATTTATACGTTTCTTTTCGACAAACGGATGGCAGTTGGAGTACACCCAAAAACATGGGCAACACCATCAACACCGCCGACGCTGAACTAACGCCTTTTTTGGCCACCGACAACCGAACCGTTTATTTTACATCCAATGGGCGCAGCGGCTACGGCGAAACCGACATTTTTTTGAGCCGCCGCTTAGACGACTCGTGGGCCAATTGGAGCGAACCCGAAAACTTAGGCGCAGCCATCAATACCACCGACTTTGAAGGTCATTTTACCATTCCAGCGTCGGGGGCTTTTGCTTATTTTTGCTCTACCGAAAACTCGCTGGGCGAATTTGATATTTTTAGGCTCAAACTTCCCGAAACCGTACAACCCGTGCCAACGGTGCTGCTACAAGGCAGCGTAATAGACCAAAAAACCAAACAAAATGTGGCAGCGGAGGTAATTTTGGAAGATTTAGACCAAAAATTGCCCCCCCAAAAACTCGACTATGACCCCGCCGTTGGCGACTTTAAGCTGGTACTCGACACCAAAAAACAGTACGGACTCACCGCGCAGCGCAAAGGCTACCAGTCGGCGGGAACGGTGCTTGACTTGACCAAAGAAACCAAATACCGCGAACTACGCCGCGACATTTTGCTTGCTCCGCTCGAAGTAGGCCAAAAGGTGTCGCTCAGCACCATTTTGTTTGAACAAAGCAAATTTAACCTCCTGCCCGCCTCCACGCCCGAACTCGACCGCTTGGCGCAATTGATGATAGACAACCCAAAAATGGAAATTTTGCTCGAAGGACATACCGACAACATGGGCGATTTTGATGCCAATCTGCAACTCTCAAAAGACCGTGTAGAAGAAGTAAAACGGTATTTGGCTACCAAAAACGTACCAACAGACCGCGTGCAAACCAAAGGTTGGGGGCCAACCAAACCCGTGTCGCCCAATACCAGCGAAGATGCCCGCAAACTCAACAGAAGGGTGGATTTTACGGTGTTGCAAATGTAGATGTACCCGTTTTTTTGCAATTTTATGATTATTGGTGGCACGACTTTAAGATTTACCCAATTACCGTGAACGATTTCGTCAGCCAAGTACGGCATTTTTTAACGCAACACCACCTCACATTCTCAGAAACAGCCGATTTTGGGCTGCCTTTTTCCCATTTTTACTTTCCCGAAAAGCAATTAATCGTTCACTGTGTCAGTCTTTTTTCAGCGCTAAACAATCCTTTTGTTTTTCAAGAAATAACCAACCAAATCGGGCAAAGGCAGCAGCGAATTGTGCATTTGTGGGAAGATGTCTGGTTTAAAAGTCCCGAAATTGTACAATCGCGGTTGTTGGCTTCATTGGGCCATTCGCAGCGCATTTCTGCCCGCCTCACGCAAGCCCGCCGCATTGACAAAGCCACACTCGACGCTTTTTTGACCACCAACCACCTCCAAGCCAGCACCAACGCAAAGCTAAAATACGGCCTGTTTTTACCCCAAAAACACTTTTCAAAAATCAAATCTCAAGGAAAATTTGGTTCAACTATGATTTATACGGGAATCATCCGTGGGGACACGGACAATGACGATTGCCGTTGCCTGTGTCCCCACAGGCAACTTCCGTCCTGTGTAAATCAACGAAGAATCGAAAAACCTCAAACCCCAGAGAAGTTGGTTGCCGTAGCTTCGTTTAGCAGCCTCAAAACCTACTGGCGCGCCCAAAAACCCTGCCGTTCGGCAGAATTGATTCGGTTCTGTAATCTGTTGAATTGTACCGTGGTAGGTGGTTTAGACAAACTCCTCAAAACCTTTATTGAAGAAACAAACCCCGACGACCTGATGACCTACGCCGACCGCGATTGGTCGGACGGGCGCAGCTACCAACGACTTGGTTTTGAGCTAATTGAGCAAACTCATCCGCAAGCCTTTTGGGTTGATAACCACACGTTTGAGCGCCATAAACACCCCCACTCAACCAGCGATTTAGTTAAAATTTACAACGCAGGAAGTTTGAAATTTTTGAAGAAAATAAAGTAAATTGCGAAAGAAATCAACCGTTAATCATTCTAAAAATGTCACAATTGCTCGAACAACTTTTGGACGCTCCCGATGCCCGTTTGATCATTGAACAAGTGCAAGAAGAATTGCAACGCGAAGCCACCCAACGACAGGCTTTCTATGACTGGATTAGAGAAGACCAAAAGGCAGAATTTATCAACGGCGAGATTATTTTACACTCGCCCGTGCGGCGAAAACATTGGAAAGCCGTGGGTATGCTCAACAATCTACTTCATAACTACGCCATTATGAACGATTTGGGTGAAGTAGCTACCGAAAAAGCCATGATTTCGCTCACGCGCAACGACTATGAGCCCGACCTTTGTTTTTGGTCGAAAGAAAAAGCAGCGGGCTTTACCGACGAAACAATGCTACACACCGCTCCCGATTTTGTGGTGGAGGTACTCTCGAAAGGAACGGCAAAAAAAGACCGAGGCATCAAATTTACCGACTATGCAGCCCACGGTATTGCAGAATATTGGCTCGTTGAAACCACCAAAAAAGAGATTGAACAATACGTATTGGGCCAATCGGGAGAATACGAGTTGAAAGGCAAATTTTTGAGCGACTCCGTCATCGAATCGCTCACTGTGGCAGGTTTTCGGCTGCCCGTTTCGGCCATTTTCGACGAAAAAGAAAACCTAAAAGCCCTGCGAAAATTGTTGGCAGCTCAAACGTAGAAATGCCGTACAAGAAACTCATACGGACGACCGATCAGATTGTTACCAATTTTAAAATACTTCCACTAATATAAATCCGAAATTTCTTAGATTTGCATCGCTGTTGCTTTAAATGCCTACTTGATGGAGAAAATACTGACAATTATGATGATTTTTCAACCTAAATACCGCCAGATTAGATGCTATTCATGTATAACTGTGGCGAATATAAGTAGTTGGGCAGAAATAGGCGGTTGGCCGCTGTGATGCTATTATTTTTGATTTGTAATAAAGGGAAATTTGGCCGTAATAATCTGACAAACAGAAGATTACAACAAATTACTGTAATTACAAATAATTACGAGTAAGTACTTATTGTTGTCTAAATTATAAAAAAAATGTCGATTTGGTTTATTGTAGTAATTTGTCTTTTGCCAATAGTTTTATTTTTGGGTTGGAGTAAAAAATATAGAGAACAGCATCCCGACACATTTGGTTATGTGCTATCTATTATTGGTACATTTGTTGGTGTAGCTGTTGGTCTGTATTTTACCGATTTGGCAGCTTTGAAAGAAAAAAAACAAAGAACTGTAAAAGTGTTAGAAGCCAGTAAAGAGGAAATGGAATGGCTCATCAGCAGGGCCAAAATGATTGATACTGTAACTGATAACCTTAGCTCTGTACAAAAACAAAAGTATTATTATTTAGAAATGCCGCCTTTTTTTACCGAAACGTTGCGGAGCGAATTGCTCGCCGAAATGCTACATCCAAAATCATTAGAGCAATTTAATATTATACGAGAAAACCTGTTGTTTGACGTAGATTTATTAAAAAAAGACGTTAGCTCAAAAGATGTTCCAAACTTAGAAAGCGATTTAAATGATTATAAAAAGCAAATAAAGGAATCTATTGCGGTAATTGACAAAGAAATTGAATTGCTAAATGGTGAGATTTTGCAAGAGAATTTTGAAGCCAGTGCCAAATCGAATTTGAGTAGATTAATGAAAGAATGACCCTCAGAAACTGCCTAAAAGCTCCATCCGCACAGAAAAAAGTTTCTGCTTCGAGGCAAGGAAATCATTCTCTTCCTCTTTTGTTTGAAAGGGCAAAAATTTTGCAAAGCAGATACCTATAATACTGAGCGCGTTTTGCCGTCATACGTTACCACCGAAACTTGCACCGCATTGACTGGCAACGACAGCACCCGCGACGATTGCGACAAGTAAGAAGTACCGTAATTGAACTCTACTTTTTGGGTTTTTCCGTTTTTCAATTTCAACAAAGCATACGCATCATTAAAGCCCAAAACAATGAGTTTTTCGGGCGCTTTTTTTACGTAAAAACTCTCCAACGGCCCGCTATTGTTCGACACCAAATAGGTCAATTTATCGCCTGTTTTCAAAGCTACCAATGCCTTTGCGTCCAAGTCGGCGTGCATACCCGAAGCCTGTGTACTGAGTGGCGCAAATGCGCCTTTTCCGTTGCCCAGTAGCACAATTCCGCGTGAAGCATCATTAAATCCAGTCTGATTATCAAGCGAATAGGTATTGCCCACCAATAAAATATCCAAATTTCCATCTTCGTTTACATCTTGGGCTAACGTACCAAAAGCCGATGAGATTTGTGCCATAAGTGGCAAAGGTCGGATTGCAAATTGGCCTTTACCCAAGTTCTCAATGTAGCAAGTAGCAAAGGTTTTGGCGCGTAGCGTAAGCACATTTTTCATTTCGTCGGCCGTAAACAAATCTTTGAACTCGGCTTGCCCGTAGTCGTCGTATTTTGGAAACCGATTGCGCATACCTGGCATTTGGTCAAACATCACGTCGCGCGGCACGGCGGGGTATTCTTTGCCTTGCAAAAAGTGCGTCAGTACGGGGTCAATTCGGTCGTTTTTGTTGTAGTCGGCGGCATAAACCGCTACGGGTTCTTGCTCCGAAATGCCGTATTTGTTGTTCAAGCCGTGGTTGCCCGCCACGTAGTCCATGTCGCCGTCGGCATCAAAGTCGGCGGCTATGAGCGAGTTGTACCAGCCCGTGGCGTTGGTGAGTACCGCAATATTGGCCCGCGAGAAGGTATTTTTGTTGTTTTTGAACAACTCAATGCCCAGCCATTCGCCCGTTATCATCAAATCCATCTGGTTATCGTTGTCGTAGTCGGTCCAGATGGCGGCGCAAACCATGCCGATGCGTTGGAGGGCTGCGGGGGTGCTGTCCACAAAAACAGGTTTTTTACTGCCCGTTCCGCTTTTGTTTTCGAGCAAATAACTCCGAGGTGCTTGCGGATATTGACCTGGCAACACGCGCCCGCCCCGAAACAGGTCGAGGTCGCCGTCTTTGTCAAAATCGCAGGCCGTAACGCACGCCCCACTCGACTGGATTGAAGGTAATGTGCTGACAGACAGCGTAAAATTACCCTTACCATCGTTCAAATAAAGGCGATCTTGGTACAAATTATTTTCACCGTCTTGGTACGTACCACCGCTCACAATGTACAAATCTTGGTCTTTGTCGTTGTCGGCATCAAAAAACAAAGCCCCCATGTCGTCTGCGGGCGAGTTGTCGGGCAGGGGTTTGGTTATAAATTTTCCCGCGCTCATTTGGTAGTGAACTTGCCGCTGGTGCTGACCATCTGCTCCCACAAATACGTCGTCGAAGCCGTTGCCGTCGGCATCTCCTACGGCCATTCCTGGGCCGTTCATGCTGTGCTGCTGGGGCAAAAGAGGCATTCGTTTGAAGTCCACAATGTACGTTTCTTGGTGCCGCTCTTTGATGATGGCACTGGCCGAATCGGCAAAAATCAGCAACGGTGCGGGCGCGGGCGCGTCGGGCGTTTGGAGGGCATCGGGCGCGTAAGTTACGCGGTTGAGCGCGTTCAGTTTTGGGTTTTTTAGCGTCTGTTTTTTGCCATCTGCCCATTTGATTTCTATTCGCTCCACACTTTGTTTGCCCAGCCCAAAATGCAAAATAGGCTCGACACTCGACATGAACCCGCGCACGGCGGTATTTTCGGCAAACTGCACCGTTTGGTTGTTCAAAAACACTTTTACTTTGGCTCCTTCTGCCCGTATTTTGGGGTTTTTACTTTCCAATTGAAGCCGCAACCAGTTTGTCTGCTTTTCTTTTTGACTGTCGTTCAAGGTATTACGATATATTCCTGCTTGTTCGTCCATGTTGTTCATTACCAAATCCAAATCGCCGTCGTTGTCTAAATCGGCATAGACGGCACCGTTGGTAAACGTTTTTTGGGCAAAACCCCAGGGCGTAGATTTATCTTCAAAAGTCAAATCGCCTTTGTTGCGATACATATAATTGTGCTCTTTTACGTCTTGCAGTTCTTGCATTTTGCGAATGGTTTCGCGTTTTTCTTGGCGCACATAATCGCGGTTGCCACGGTCGCCAAAGGGCGAGCCATTGTTTACGTTTTGCAAGTAATCCAAGTTATTTACTTCGCGCCTAAATCCGTTAGAAATAAACAAATCGCGGTAGCCGTCGTTGTCGAAATCGGCGAGCAGTGGCGCCCAGCTCCAATCGGTTTTAAAAATGCCCGCCATCTGGCCAATGTCGCTAAAACTGGGTTCGCCGTTGGCATCAAATCCATTGTGCATTTGGAGCGAGTTGCGCACGTATTCGCTTTCGTAGCCGTAGTCTTTGGTGAGTTTATAGAGGTCGTAGTTCCACTTGGCCAGCATTTGTTTTTGGCGGCGGTTGCCTTCGGGCAGCATATCTACCTCCACAATATCTTGCAAGGCATCGTTGTTAAAATCGGCAATGTCCACGCCCATTGCGTTAAAAGAGGTATGTTTTAGATATTGGGCTGCTTTGTTGGTAAACGTACCATCGTGGTTATTTATCCAAACTAAGTCATTGGACAAGAAGTCGTTGGCACAATACACGTCTTCCCAGCCGTCGTGGTTGAGGTCGGTGATGACAATACCCAACCCGTAGCCTTCGGCGGTAATACCCGCCTCGCGCGACACATACTTGAACGTAGGATGGCCGTTTGGACCGTTGCCTTCGTTGCGGTAGAGGCGGTCGGTGCTGGGGTATTCGCCGTGCAAATACTTGGGCCGAATGGCGTTTCGGTTGTTGGTTTCAATAAAATTGGTGAGCAAGTAGCAGTCCAAATCGCCGTCGTGGTCGTAGTCAAAAAAAGCGGCTTGGGTGGTGTAGCCAGGGTCGGCGAGGTTGTAAGCCTGCGCCATTTCTTTAAAGCGCGGCACGCCGTCGGGGGTTTTTCCTTGGTTGATAAACAACAGGTTGGCACGGAGGCGCAGGTCTTTGGGCATACCGCCCACGGCCACGTAAATATCCAACCAACCGTCTTGGTTTACATCAGCCACCGACACGCCCATGGCCCAGTGGTGGTCGGTTTTGGCGTTGGCTTGGGCGGTAATGTCCTCAAATTTGAAGCCGCCTTTGTTCAAATACAACTTACTGGGCACTACGTTTCCCGCAAAAAATACATCTTGAAGGCCGTCGTTGTTAAAATCGCCCACGCCTACGCCACCGCCGTTGTAGAGGTAGTCGTAGTCAATGGGGTTGAGCGTATCGCTTTCGTATTTGGTAATCTGGTTGTTGAAATCAATGCCCGTTTCGGAGGTTTTGAGTTGAACAAAAAGTGGTTTTTCAGTTTCTAAGAACTGACAACCCGACAGACAAGTCAGAATGGTAAAAAAAAGAAATTTGTGCATGTATCTGAAACGCTATTTTTTGAAATTTAATACCCTTAATGTACTGACTGATTGGAACTTCCGCACCACATCGCCCCTATCCCATAACCCTGCGCTTCAGCGTAGGGTGAGTATCCTGTGCCTTCCCCAGCCTGAAGGCTGGGGTTAAAAGATGTCCCTCATAGCCCTGCGCTTCAGCGTAGGGTGAGTATCCTGTGCCTTCCCCAGCCTGAAGGCTGGGGTTAAAAGATGTCCATATCCTATAACCCTGCGCTTTAGCGTAGGGTATTCCGATAGCCCCGTGCCTTCCCCAGCCTGAAGGCTGGGGTTAAAAGATGTCCATATCCTATAACCCTGCGCTTTAGCGTAGGGTATTCCGATGGCCCTGTGCCTTCCCCAGTCTACTCTACCACGTCGCCCCTATCCCATAACCCTGCGCTTCAGCGTAGGGTATTCCGACGGCCCCGTGCCTTCCCCAGCCTGAAGGCTGGGGTTAAAAGATGACTGCCAACTACTTCACCACACGAATGGCTTTTCGGAGCGTAATGTCGTCATTGAGCCATATTACGGCGTGTGCAACGTCATCTTGAAGAGGTTTTCCGTCAAAAGTGCCGTCCCAAAAGTCCCGAATATGAGCCGATTTGAAAATGAGCTGTCCCCAACGGGCGTAAATTTGAACAGTAGCACTGGGGTATCTATCGAGCCCAAATATTTCCCATCGTTCATTCAGACCGTCGCCGTTGGGACTAAACGCATCGGGGAAATAAATGCCCACTGCATTGAGATGGCAAGCTCTGACGGCCACTTCTATCTGGGTTTTGAGCGGGCGAACGGGAAAACACAAATCGTTAAACTTGGCCTCAACCCCAATTTTGGCCACATAATCTTCGTCTTTTTCGGGAAAAGTATAGCTGAATGCTTTGTCATTGGGCTTGGGTAGGGGCTGTTTGATGCCATCTACATTCCACTCCAAAATAGCGCCCGTTCCTGCCCCACTCAACTTAAAAGTGAGCGATTTATTGGTACAAATACTGGTACGGGTGGTGGTCAATTCTAATTTAGCATCGGCATTTGAGTTGTAGAGGGCGGTTATCTCGGTATCGTTCAGGGCACGGTTATAGATGTGTATGTCGTCAATTGCGCCCTCAAAAAACTGCGTGAGGCGGTCGCGGCAGCCAATAGCCGCCCTAAACTGGGCAAAACCATACTGCGCCAACGAGCCAGTTACGTCGGTTTCGTTGGCAAATTTACCGTTTACATAAATCCTGATTTTGGACCTATCGCGCACGGCGGCCAGATGCACCCACTCGTTGAGCGGTACGGGCATTTTGCCTTCTTTGCACAAAAATACGCCCCCCGATGGAAACAACATTCCGCCCAGCGAGTTGTCTTTGGAACTGTAACTACTGAATGTCCAGCCTTTGCCGCCGTAGAGGCCGTTGTTGAGTTCAATAGACTGGTCGCCGCTGATGCTACCCACCGAAAACAAATAAAACCGCGACTCATTGGCGGGTAGGGCGGTAGGTTTTGCCCAAAGCGAAAACGTAAAAACGTTGTTGGTAAGTTTGTTGGTCGTTACGTCAATGTGGTCGTCTATGCCGTCAAAATCATAGGCAGCGTTGGCATTTCCGAAGCGGTCTTGGGTGAGTTTTGGGCCATTTACAGTGCCGTGGGCGTTGTTGCCGCTCGCATCTTGGGCGTTGCCCGTAAAAGAATAACAGGCCAGCAAACCTTCGCGCAAATTGACCACGGGTTTTTGCTGGGCAAGTACTACCTGCCCGCAACAAAGTCCCAGCATTATTCCAATCAATATGCCCGTTCGTTTTTTCATTTTTGGCGCAATACCTGCACGGCAGCGTTATTTTTAGAAATAATGGTCAAAATACCGTTTTTAGTTTTCACTGAAAGCGCGTCGCGCACGTCGCCGCCCGCGTCTAAGCCCGCCTCAAATGCGTCGGTTGGTTTCCAGCCGCCTTTGCCGTTGCCGAGCAATAAAATGCCCTTACTGGCATCTGATGGGCCATTTTGCACCCGAAAAGGCGCAAAGTTTCCTACTACCAGCACATCTTCTTGGCCATCTTGGTCAAAATCTTGCACCACAAAACCTTGTACCATCGAAAACTGCGCGGCCAATGGCAAAGCGTGAAATTTCAACTGACCTTTGCCCGTATTTTCGAGCCAGCCGCTCCGCAACTCCCGCAACGACAACACTTGGGCTTTTTCTAAGGTTTTTGCTTCAAAAATATCGCTCACTTGCGCCACCGAATAATCGGCGTATTTGACGTACTTTTTGCGCAACGCGGCCACTTGGTCGAGCAGTTCGTCGCGGGTGGCTACGGGGTAACTTTTGCCCTGCACGTAGCACGTTAAAACAGGGTCGGGGCGGTCGTCTTGGTTGAAGTCGGCTACGTACATTTGCATGGGTTGGGCTTCGGTGGCTTTCCATTGGGTGTTAGTGCCTAAGTTGCCCACCAAAAAATCAACGTCGCCGTCGTGGTCTAAATCTTGGGCAGCTATTTTGTTCCAAAGACCCGTTAGCTGCTCTAAACCAGTTGGTTGCGCTTCCAATTTTCCTTTGTTATTGTGAAAAATCCGAATCCCCGTCCACTCGCCCACCACCACCAAATCGAGCCAACCGTCGCGGTCAATATCGGCCCAAACGGCATCGGTAATCATGCCGAGTTCTTGGCCAAAATCTGGGTCTTGCGCCAACGTTACTACCTTATTTTTAGAATTATTTCGGAGCAACATCGAAAGGCTGGCTTCGGGAAAACGGCCACTTTTGACGCGCCCGCCCACAAAAACGTCCACGTCGCCGTCGCGGTCAAAATCGGCGGCGGCCACGCAGCTTCCGTTGTTATTTTCTTTTGGCAACGCATTGGCGGCTTTCACAAAACGCCCGCCCCCTTCGTTGATATACAAGCGGTCTTGCTGCTGCGGGCTACCTTCGGGCCATTCGTTGCTGCCGCTTGCTACGTAGAGGTCGGCATCTTGGTCGTTGTCGGCATCAAAAAACGCCACGCCCACATCCTCGGCGGCTTCGTCGGCAGTCCACGGCTGCAATGGAGCGGCTTTAAACGTTCCGTTGGCATTTTGCAAAAACAGTTTTCCGCTCTGAAAAGCCGCGCCCCCCACAAAAACATCTTCCAATCCGTCGCCATTTACATCGGCTTTGGCCAGTTTGGGGCCTTGTTTTGAGAGCTGATACGGAATGAGCGGTTCAAATTTAAAATCCACGTACAAATCTTCAACGTGCTGAAAATCAAGCCCACTGTCCGCCGAAATATCCTCAAAAAGCGGCTTTTTGGGTGTTTCATCAATATCAATGTTCGTTTGCGCCTGGGCTTGGTCGGCTACTATCAGGCTATTTATTTTCGGGTTGTTGATTAAAGTTACCTTACCGTCGGGCCATTTTACCAGCACTTCTTGAACGGCGGTTTCTTTACCAAGTCCAAAGTTTAGCACAAAATCCACGCCCGACTGAAATCCCCGCGCGGGCTGCATTTCTTGGAGTTGCGTACCGTTGGTGGTTTTTACCAATACCTTCGCCCCAATTCCAAACGAGTTGCCAGGCTTACCTTTTAGCTTGATTTTCAGATAGTTGTACTGCAACATCGTTTCAGCGTTGTTTCGATAAATTTGGGCGACTTCGTTGGTATTGTTCAAAATCAAGTCCAAGTCGCCGTCGTTGTCCAAATCGGCGTAGGCCGCGCCCGTGCTGAGGGTAGGTTCGCTCAAGCCCCAGTCGTTGGTTGCGTTGCTAAAAGTCAAGTCGCCGTTGTTTTTAAAAACGTAGTTGCTGACTTTGGTCGCGGGCAATTTTTTTATCAAGTCGCCCGTGGGCATATTTCGTTTGTAGGCTTCCAAGGTCGAGATGTCCAACCCAGCGGCGGCGGCTTTTTGGCGGGCTTCGTCCATGTCGTATTTTACAAAATCAAGGTTGGTAAAATCTTTGGCCACGCCGTTGGTTACGAGCAAATCTTTCCAGCCGTCGTTGTCGTAGTCGGCCAAGAGAGCCGCCCAGCTCCAATCGGTGTTTGAGATGCCTGCCAGTTGCCCTATTTCGCTAAACACAGGCGTTCCGTTGGTACTTTGACCACGGTTGAGTTGCAGCATATTGCGCATATTTTGGTGGTAATAACCACTATCGAGCATCAACTGGTAACGGTCGTACTCGTCGGGGCCTTTCAGCAGTTTTTGGCGGCGGTTGTCTTCGGGCAGCATATCGAGCGTTACCAAGTCGGGGCGCAGGTCATTGTTGTAATCGGCGGCATCGGTGCCCATTGTATTGCGAGAGAGATGCCCAAACGCCAACTGGGTTGCATCTTTGAACGTGCCATTTTTGTTGTTGATATACAAAAAATCTTGCTCCTCATAGTCGTTCGACACGTACAAATCGGGGTAGCCGTCGTTGTTTAAATCGCATACGCTGGCACTCAGGCCAAAATTAACCCCGCCACCGTGAATTCCCGCCTCAATAGACACGTCGGTAAAAACGGGCTGCTGCCCGGCAACGCTGTTGTTTTGGTAAAGCCGATTGCCAAAATAAGGATGGCGTTTGTTGCGGAGTTTGGTGGTATTTTGAAACGGCGCGTAAAACATATTGCCATGATTGACCATGAAAGCGTCCAAATCGCCATCTAAATCGTAGTCAAAAAAAGTGGTTTGGGTGGTAAACGTACCCACCGCGTCGAGGCCGTATTCTTTGGCACGTTCCGTAAACGACACTTTACCGTTGGCGTTGGCGTTGGCGTTGTTGATATACAGCTCATTGCGGCGGTCTTCTACATTGGGCGCAGCCGAGTAACACACGTATATATCAAGCCAGCCGTCGCCGTTTACGTCGGCCATTGTTACGCCCGTTTTCCAACCTTGGCGGCCTTTTGCGCCCGCTTGGGCGGTGATGTCGTCAAACTGCATTTGGCCTTTGTTGAGGTACAGTTTGTTTTCTACTTGGTTTCCCGTAAAATACAAATCGGGCAAGCCATCGTTGTTCAAGTCGCCCACGGCCACGCCGCCGCCGTTGTAAAAATATTCGTATTTTAGAATGTTCTCTTGGTCGGTTTCGGTCAAGATATTGGCAAAATCAATGTTCGTTTCGTTGGCTGAAAGGGCGGTAAAGAGTGTTTGTTTACGCTCGCACGACGTGAGGAAAGTGCTGATAATAAGCAAGATAATGCGCCAAACCGTACCAGCAGATTTTCGCTGATTTGGAACAACAACCCGCAGATTTTCGCCGAAATCAGCGGGTATCAGCGGGTTGTTAGATTTGCGTAAATCTGCGAGAAAATAAAAGATAATTTGTAAAACAGTGTATTTAGAAGAGGTGTTCATCTACAAATAAAATCTAAAATAACAAAGGCACAAATTACACAGGTTTTCACTTCTGTACAATATGTGCCTTTGTTGTTTGAAATAGAACGACCCACAAACAGTCGTTCTATTTCAAGAATTAATAATTCGGATTTTGCTTAATTTTTGAGTTCGCGTTTACCTCTTTAATTGGAATAGGCATCCAGTAGTGCTGCGGCAAAAACTTACGCTCCTGAATGGTCTGGTAAGCGTACGTCAATTTACCATCGGCAGCTTTGCGAATATCCACGCCGCGCGTAGGGCGTTGGCCTACTACTTCGGCGATTTTCCAGCGGCGCACGTCAAAGAAACGATGCTCCTCAAACGACAATTCAATCATGCGCTCGTGAATAATTTTCTCGCGCATTTGGGCTTGGCTCAAACCTGCGGCCAAGTCAGGCATTTTAGCCCGCGCCCGAATCATGTTGATGGCGGCGTATGCTTTGGCTGGACCTTCGGCTTCGTTGATGGCCTCGGCGTAGTTTAAGAGTGTTTCGCCATAACGGAAGAACGGCCAGTGGTTGTTGCCAGTGGTGTTGTCGTCGTTAGAAAGCGATGCGCTCTCGTACATGAACTTGCGAATGTAGTAGCCCGTCAAAGAAGTGTTCCATGGTTCGATGCCGTCTTTGGTGTCTTTGCCACCTGGCAAGAACGTTTCGATGGCGCGGCCTTTGTATTGTGAACCATTGTACAAAATGGTAGCATCAAAGCGGGGGTCGCGGTTTTTGTAGGGTTCTTGTGGGTTATAACCCGAACCTGCCTCGGTAATCATTTTTCCGTTGGTCATTTCAAACTCATCTACAAAAGTTTGGCTTGGCATATTTCCAGCCCAACCACCAAAGCCGTTGGGGCCGTTGTAACGCTCCAACCACAACCAACCCGACTGACGGATGTGTGCTTCGTCCAAAATAATCTCTGGGTTGCGAATGTCCAAAAACGTTTTGCTGTAATCTGGGTTCAACGAATATTGCTTCAAATCCATCACGGCTTGGTTGGCATCGGCAGCTTTTTTCCACTTGGCTACGTCGTTGCCTCCCGCATAAAGTGGGCTGGCAGCGTACAAGAGCGTGCGGGCTTTGAGCGCTAAACAAGCACCTTTGGTAGCACGACCTACGTTTGAGCCAGAAAAACTGGTTGGCAACAAAGCAGCGGCGGCATCGCACTCTTTTACGATAAATTCGACCGTTTGGTCAATGGTACTGCGCTCAATGCCAGCCGCGAAATCGTCGCTCAAACCGTACGATTTGGTGATGAGAGGTACACCGCCGTAGCTGCGCAACAAATCGAAATAGCGCATGGCCCGAATGAACGTCATTTCACCTTTCATGCGATTTATTTGGGCGGCATCGCCTTTTACGCTGCCAATTTTCTCAAAGAAAATGTTGGCATCACGAATGTAGGCATAGTTGCGTACCCACACACTTTCAAAATAGCCAGGGTTGTTGGCGGCGGTTACTTCTCCCCGATTGACGGCGTGCGTACCGTAGTCGTGCTTAAACATAGACTCGTCGGTAAAACAGCTCCACAATACTTCCTGAAAGCCCCAAGTCATGTCTTGATACTTTGAGTTTACGTAGGCTTCTACCAAACTCACATCGCCCCAAACGGCATCTTCCGAGAGCTTATCAATGGGCTGCTTGTCCAAAATGGCACTGCTACACGACCACGAGATGGCCACGATGGTGAGCAGTACGGCAAAATAACTAAATGCTTTTTTCATTGTTTGTAAAAATTTAAGCAATAGATGGATAATTGATTTAGAAACAGTTCTGGTCTTCAACTACTTACGCACAAGTTGGATAAAAGGTTGTGTTTCATGTGATTACAAACTGTAAAACCAGAATGTTTTAGAAATTATTTAAAACTTCACATTTACGCCAATATTGAAGGTACGCTGTTGCGGGTAGAAAATGCCGCTGTTGTTGTCGCCTTCGGGGTCAATGTTTTTGTTTTTATCAATGGTAAACAAGTTGAAGCCATTGAAATAGATGCGGGCACCCGCCATTTTTACCTTTTGCAACAGCGCATTTGGCAATGTGTAACCCAACTCCACGTTTTTCAAGCGGAAAAACCACACATCGCGCAACCAAAAACTATTGGGGTAGGCATTGCCACTCAAGCTGGTGTACATCTTGTCGGCTACGCGCGGCCAAGTACCTGTGGTGTTGGTGGGGCTCCACCGCTTGGCTACGTCGTTGGCAAAAAAGTTACCCGTTGAACCCGACTCCAATAAAACAAATTGTGTAGCCCTGGCTTGGCCTTGAAACAACACACTCACATCGAAGCTCTTCCAGCTTGCCGAGCCAGTGATACCGTACAGAATTTGTGGCGTACTGTTGGCAGGGAAACGGAACTGGTCTTTTTCGTCAATTTTACCATCGCCGTTGTAATCTATGAGTTTGATGTCGCCAGGCTGCGTACCTGCTACGTGCGGGTAGGCATCAATTTGTGCTTGGTTCTGAAAAATACCATCGGCTTGCCACAACAGCGGCGAGTTGATGGGCTTATTTGTTACGGTTTGCCAAGGCTGTAACCCTGGAGCTTCGTCTAAGAACTCCACGTTGTTTTTGGCAAAAGAGAAGTTGCCTCCAATTGAATACACAAAGTCGCCCGCGTTATTGTTGTAGGCAGCTTGCATTTCAAAGCCTCGGTTTGACACTTTTCCGATGTTTTCAAACGGTAAAACTAAGCCTGTGTAGCTTGGAACTGAAAGACTGCGTCTGGCCAAGATGTTACTGCGGTTTTGGATGAAATAGTTCAACTCAAAAGTAACTTTGCCTTTCCACATGCTACCGTCCAAGCCAATGTTGCTCGATTTCAATACCTCCCAAGTGGCGTTGGGGTTGGGCGTTGCCGAAGCAAACACGCCTTTCACCAAGCCTGGCGCAGCTCCCAGCGTGTAGCCCGCATCTTGGAAGCCGTACGTGGTCAAGAACTGAAATTGAATCGGATTCTTGTCTGGGTCTTCCAATCGGTCGTTGCCCATTAAGCCGTACGAAGCCCGCAACTTCAAGTTGTTGAAAACAGGTGCTATTTCTTTGAAGAAATTTTCTTCTGACAAACGCCAGCCCACTGAAACCGCTGGGAAAAAGCCAAAACGCTTGTCTTTTGCAAAATTGAACGAACCATCGTAGCGGAACTGAACCTCGGCCAGGTATTTTTGTCCGTAGCCGTAGCCCACGCGACCGAAGTAGTTTTGACGCGCCGACTCAAAACCGCTGCCGTTGGCTTGGGCATCTTTGGTGTCGCCCGCGAACAATTGATCAACAGCAGGGCTCAAAAAGTTGATGCGTTGTGCGGCAAATTGACTACGAGTAAACGTGCTCTGCTCGTAGGCCACAAAGGTGTTGAGGCTGTGTAAACCAAAGGTTTTGTCGTAGGCCAAACGAATGTTGGCCGTCAACGTCTGGTCATCGCGCAGTGATTGAACTAAAGTAGGCTTACCTGGGCCACCATTGGTGGGGTCGTAGGTTTGAGTTTGGTTGTTATAATTGTAAATGGTCCACGGCTTGGCAAAGTTTTTAATGTTGCGAAACTCTTTATCGTAGGCAAAGAAACCATCTACCGACAAACCTGGAGTGATCATAGCCAAATCTTCCTTCAAACGAACCGTTCCGTTCAGAATGGTGCGTTTGTCCTGGAAGTAACCTACGGCATCGGTCGAGATTACTACGGGGTTACGGCCTTGCTCAATGGCGGGGCCTGGCAGTCCGTTGGGGTAATAATCGGGCAAGTAAGGCGCGGCACGCATGGCAAAACGGTAAATTGTGCCTGCACTTTCGTTGGGGAAGCTGCGATTTTCGAGACGAACGTTTAAATCAACCCCAATTTTAAGGCTTTTGGTTACTTGCGCGTCAATGTTTGAGCGCACAAACTGCTGCTTGTAGTTGGTGGCCGAGTTGCGGTAAAAACCGTCTTGAAACAACGAACCACCCGACACGTAATATTTGACGGCATCGGTGCCACCGCTTACTGAGAGCGAGTGTTGGTTTTGTAGTGAGATGGGTTTCATCAACGACCTCAACCAGTTGGTGTTGGCAAAGTTGAGGGGGTCTGAGCCATCGCGCATTTTCTGAATTTGGGCATCGGTATAAGCATACTGCGGGTTGGTTGGGTTTTGGTAAAACCGCATCTCGTTCAACAGCGTAGCGTAAGTAGGTGCGTCGGCCATTTCGGGTACGCGCGTGGGCGTTTGAAAACCCTGATTGAAGCTATAACTAATGGTAGGCTTGCCCGATTTACCGCGTTTGGTGGTTACCAAGATTACGCCGTTGGCCGCTTGCGCCCCGTAGATAGCTGCCGAAGCATCTTTCAAAATCGAAATACTTTCTACGTCATTGGGGTCAATGCGTTCAAAACCACCTTGGCGGTTGGCAATACCATCTACTACGATGAGCGGCGAGGCATCGCCCGTGGTGCTGCGCCCCCGAATGAGGAGCGTCGAGCCGTCGTTGCCAGGCTCACCCGATCGGTTGTTGGCAATCAAACCTGGGGTACGGCCCGCCAACGAGTTGGTCAAGTTGGGTTGCGGGCTTTTTACGAGTTCTTTGCCGTCCACCTGCGCTACCGAGCCAGTGAGGGTAGTTTTCTTTTGCGTGCCGTAGCCTACAACCACCACTTCTTCGAGGGCAGATGCGTCGGTTTCTAACGACAGGTCTATTTTACTGCGGCCATTTACGCCTACTTCTTGGCGCTTGTAACCAATAAAACTAAAAATCAGCGTGGCGTTGCCATCAGCACTGATTGAGTACATTCCTTTGGCATCAGAGGCTGTTCCGCGCGTGCTTCCTTGTACGAGCACATTGACTCCGGGCAATACTTCGCCCTTTTCGTCGGTTATTTTTCCCGTAACGGTTCGTTCTTGGGCAAATGCCTCCGAAGAAGCTCCCAATGTAAAAATAGCCAGCACACAAAACGCCAAAAATGCGGTATGCCAACGTTGAAGTCGAGATAGATTCATAGTGGTTGAAAAATAGGTAAATAAGTGGTATTTCAAAAAAGTGAGTTGAAGGTGAGTTCAACTTTGGTGCAGGGGGTCTTTCCAAATTGGAAAACAAAGTAGCGCGAGTAAGAAGGCGAACAATATCGCAGAAGTTCAAAATAATGGTCTGGTTTTATATCATGCTTTTGTGGGTTAGGGGAAATGGAATACAACTGCGCCAAAAGTAATATTTTATCTTCAAATAATAATAAACAACTAAGCATAAATGCTCAATTATTTGCAATTATAGCAGCTGTAATTGCCTGCGGCGGCGCGGGGCGGCCCGTAGGTCCGATGTTTATCAATTTATTATTGCCAAATTACCCTTTATTACAAATCAAAAATAATAGCGTCGCGGCGGCGAACCGCCTATTTCTGCCCAAGCACTTATTTGTTTTGATAAAGGCATTTGATAAGATTTTACACCCATTCAAGGCTATATTTTGGATAAAGTAGGTAGCAACAAAACACCCCGCTGGCAAGGCCAGCGGGGTGTTTTGTTGTACTGTGCCTTATTTTAAATGGGTTTACTTTCTTTTCTTGGTAGCAGTAAACGGAATACAAATGTTAGGCGAGCAGCAATCTACGGCTTCTACGATGACGGGGCAGCAACCGTTGGCAGGGCAAGTGCCGCTGGTACTGGTAAAGGTGTAAGTACCCGCTTTGCTGAGTTCGATGCTGTTGCCAGTGCCTATCTGTTGGCCCTGCGCGTCTTTCCAAACCACACCTGCATATTGGCTGGGTACGGTAGCTACTACTTTTTGGCCCAGATTGGTGCACAGTTTAATGGGGACTGTAAAGCACGCGCGGTCGAGGTCGTCTTCACCGTCTGCGCCGTTGCCAGGGGTGCTGTCTTTGTCTTTTTGGTCGGCACCCGTTATTTCGGCGGTGTTAAAAGTTACGCCCTCTCCCACTATTTTGGCTTTTACGGTCAGCGTTACGGTGTCGCCATTAGCAGGTACGCCTGCCGCAGCTATATTGCCAATCGTCCACTTGCCATCGGCTGGGTTATAAGTACCTCGGCTGGCACTGCTGCCCGCGCTCACGTATTGCAGGGTGGCGGGTAGCTGGTCGGTTACTACTACACCCGTCGCGTTTTTGTTGCTTTCGTTCCATACTTTGATGGTGTACGTAATGACATCGCCCAGTTTAGCCGTTTTAACATCTACCATTTTTTTGAGTTTCAAATCAATGGTATCAATGCAGGTTTGCACCTTCAAAATAACCGCGATGCGTTCCGTTACGGTGTTGCAAGTAAGGTCTTTGGCGCGGGCTTCTACATAAAACGTATCGCTGACGGCTACCGCTGGTCGGTACTTGGTCGTGTCGGAAGCGATGGGGGTGCCGCCTGTCAAAGTGGTGTACCAAAAAGCGCGGCCATTTGCTACTGTTACGGCCAAAACAGGCGTAGGGTCGCCGTTGCAAATCACCGTTGTGGGCGCAATGGCGATTGGTTTTGTTGGCTCACAATTGGGGTTTTTCTTGGGCTTTACGTCAATGCGGTCAATGTCGGCATTGTCCAAATCGTTGTTGGAATTTGCTTTATTGTCTTCGTTGGTTACGTCGTCTTTGGCCGTGCCGTTGTTGCCCTGGTTGCCGTCTATTACGCCATCTTTGTCGGTTGGCGGTACGTTGTTGGGGTTGGTGTCGTCGTCGGCCTTGCTGATTTCAGCTTCGTTGGTCAGGCGCGTTCCTGTAAAGTTGGTATTAATTTTTAGCCTAATGGTCAGTACTGCGCTGCTTCCTGCCGCAATCGGCCCCGCCATTGTTTTGGTTGCGTTGGTGCCTACTGCTGCCCACGTGTTGTCCACCAAACTCAACCCTGTTGGTATGTAGTCGGTTACTTCTACGTTGAAGGCTGGTAGAGTGCCTTGATTCAAGACCGTTAGACTAAACGTTACGGTGTCGCCCAAAGCATAGGGCGATGTGCCGATGTGTTTTTTGACAATGGCCAAATCGAAGGTGCCTGGCGCGGGTTTGGGCGTAATTTCAATTACCTCGCGGTCGGTATCGTCTTCATTGGGCGTTGTGCCGCTGTTGCCTGGGGTGCTGTCGCGGTCGGTGGGTGGGGTGTTGTTGGGGTTGGTGTCGTTGTCGGCTTTGGTAATTTCGGCCACGTTTTCGAGTTTTGTCCCCGTAAAATCGTCATTGATTTTCAACGTAATAATCGAAACTACGCTACCGCCCACGGGTATTGGCCCCGCGAAAGTTTGGGTAGCGTTGCTGCCGTTGGCCGTCCAGCCATTGCCCGCTACCAAACTCATACCCGTCGGGGTTTTGTCGGTTATCTCTACCGCAAAAGCAGGCACGTTTCCTTGGTTTAAAACCGATATTTCGTAGCTCACCAGACTGCCCACCGTAAATGGCCCGCTACTGATTTTCTTTTTGGTCAATGCCAAGTCAAAAATAGGCGTAGTGGGCGGCGTGCCTGGGTCCAACGGAATGGGTTCTTGGTCAATGTCATCTTGGCCTGGCACTTTGTCGCCTGGCGTTGAGTCCACGTCGGTTGGTGGGGTGTTGTTGGGGTCAGTGTCGTCGTCGGCCTTCGTAATTTCCACCACGTTGGTCAAGTTTGTACCCGTAAAGTTGGCATCAATTTTTAGGGTAATGGCTACTACCGCGCTGCTGTTGGGGGCAATTGGCCCGGCCAATGTCTGCACGGCATTGCCGCCCGATGTTGCCCAACCATTGCCCGCTACCAAACTCATACCCGCAGGAATGTAATCGGTTACTTCTACGTTGAAAGCTGGCACATTGCCCTGGTTGAAAACCACCACCTCAAACGACACATTGTCGCCTGGCTTGAATGGCCCCGTTCCAATTAAATCTTTGCGAATGGCCAAGTCGAAAACAGGTTGGAAACAAGCTACTGGCGGCGCAACGGTAACACTCTTGTCGGCACAGCCCGTTTTTCTGATAAACAGTGTAACGGCCTTGTCGATAGCAATTCCAGTTATGGTGCCGTTGGCCAACGTTCCCGCATCGGCAGCTACGGTTGTACCCGCACTGGCCACGTAGTTGATGGCGTAGGTTTTGCCGTCTTTTGAGCAAATAGGCCCGCTGATGCTCACCGCTGGGTTTTCGCAGGGGTTTTGACAATTAGCAGGACTGGTTACGTTGATTTTTACCACACACTCCCCGTTGGTTGCGGTTATTATTACGTTTGTTCCAATGGTTATTCCTGTAATGCTGTTGCCGCTTATTGTTCCTGCTGAGGTGGTAACTGTGCCACCGATGGCCGTAAAGGAAACCGAATACGTCGTGGCATTGCACAAAGGTTGGCCTACTGTCAGACTTGGATTCACGCATTTGGTTGGTGGGTTGCACGAAAGAGGACTCACTACCGTCAAGCTACTGGCGCAGGTGCTGTCTTCGCCCACGCTGAGGGTTACGTTGGTGCCAACCAAAATGCCCGTTACGGTATTTCCGTTTACTGTTCCCGCGCTGGCAGTTACGCCGCTCGTGCTGCTGTAAAACGTGAGGCTATACGTGTTGTTTCCTTCACAAACCACGTTTCCTGCGGTCAATGTGGGTTTTACGCACGGTTTTTTCACTTCAATCGATGCGGGGTCCGAGTCGTCTTCGTCGGTAGAAGCATTCGTATCGTTGGGTTGTCCAGTGCCGTTTCCGCTCGTTACATCGTCCGAGGTGCTGTCTTCTTTTCCACCTGCGTCGTTGCTGATGTTGGTATCGGGCTTGCTGTCAATGTCGTTGGCCGTATTGCCTGCACCATCTTTGGCTTCGCTTATTTCGGCACGGTTTACCAACATACCACCTGGCGAACTGGCGTTTACGGTCAAAACAATTTCTGTTATGGTACTTTTGCCCGCGTCGAGGCTGGCGATGGTGGCCGTGGGTACACCTCCAACTACCGTCCAGTTGGCATTGTCGGCAGGTACAAAAGTCATTCCCGCAGGTACGTAATCGCTTACTTTAATGGCGGTTGCGTTGAGTGTTCCTTGGTTGAACACCGTGATAGCAAACTTCACTTTGTCGCCTGGTTTAACGGGGTTGGCTTGTCCAGCGGACAGTTTTTTGGTAAGTGCCAAGTCGAAGGCTTGGCCCACGTTTACCAAAGCTGGGTCGGCATCGTCTTCGTCTTTGGCATCATCGGTGTCGCCAGGTGTTCCTGTGCCGTTGCCGTTGAGGGCATCGTCTGAGTTGCTGCCTTCTTTGCCGCCCGCATCGTTGGCGGGGTTGGTATCGGGCCTGCTGTCTATGTCATTGGCGGTGTTTCCTGCACCATCTTTGGCCTCGCTAATTTCGGCACGGTTCACCAAATTCAATCCTTGGAAGTCAGGTTTTACGGTCAAAACAATGTCCACGGTGGTGGTTGCGCTCGTTGCTAAGTTTGGAATTGTGGCAGTGGGTACACCGCTCACCAAGCTCCAAGGCTGGTTGTCGGCTTCGCTGAAAGTCATGCCCGTTGGCACATAATCTGACACTTTGATGGCCGTGGCATTGAGCGTACCTTGATTGACTACGGTGATGGTAAACTTCACTTTGTCGCCTACTTTTACGGTAGTTGCTTGGCCATCGGCGAGTTTTTTGGTCAAAGCCAAGTCAAAAGTTTGTTGCAGCGTAACGATTTCAATGTCTTGGTCGTCTTCATCGCCGCCATTTTTACCATCTTCGTTGATGACGTCATTTTTGGGGTTGGTTTCGCCTGGGGTGTTGCCATCGGTGCCATCGGGGGTGCTGTCCACGTCGGTTGCGGGGTTTCCTGCGCCGTCTTTGGCTTCGCTGATTTCAGCTACGTTTCTGATACTCGTTCCTTGAAAACCAAGTTCAATTTTGAAGACAATGTTTACGCTGACGCTGTCGCCTGCGGCCAAAGCTACAATAGGTACTTTGAGGGTAGCTTTATTGCTGGCTTCTTCCCAAGCTGCATCTTGGAGGGTCAGCCCAGTTGGCACATTGTCAGTAATCTGAATGGCCGACGCATTGAGCGTACCTTGGTTGAATACCGTTATTTTGTAGGTCAGGAGGCCGCCTGGTTTGAGCGGTGAAGCCGTGGTTGATGGCACTATTTTTTTGCGTAATGCCAAATCAAATACTTGGTTTATCTTGATTTCGGCCAAATCGTGGTCGTCTTCGTCGCCGCCTTTTTTGCCGTCCTCGTCGGTTTCGTCATCTTTAGGATTTACCTCCCCCGTTTGGTTGCCATCGGTGGCATCGGGTGTGCTGTCCACGTCGGTTGCGGTTTTGCCCGTTCCGTCTTGTGCCGCGCTTATTTCAGCTTTGTTGATGAGGCTCGTTCCTTGGAAAGTTTTGCTTACGGTCAATGTAATATCTGCCGTAGCCGTGCCGCCGTTGGGCGAAATAGGCCCTGCAACGGTGGTAGTGGGTTTGCCATTTACCAACGCCCAGCCCATGTTGTCGCCCGCGTCGAAGGTCAAACCTGCTGGTACGTAATCGGTGAGTTGTACATTTTTGGCAACCAAACTGCCTTGATTGATGACGGTCAGCGTAAATTTCACTTTTATACCTGGCAATACCCCCGCTGCTTGGCCATTGGCAAGGGTTTTCTTTAGGGCCAAGTCAAAAGTTTGTTTGAAAGTTACGGTTTCAAAATCGTGGTCGTCTTCGTCGCCGCCGCCTTTGCCGTTTTCGTCGGTTACGTTGTCTTTTGGATTGGTTTCGCCCGCTTGGTTGCCGTCGGTGTTGTCGGGCGTGCTGTCCACGTCGGTTGGTGTGCCACCCGCCGCATCTTTGGCACTGCTAATCTCGGCCTTGTTGGTCAGCGTAGAATCTTGAAAAGCAGCGTCTATTTTTAGCTTGATGGTGCGCGTGGTGGTTGCTCCTGCGGCCAGCGTCGCAATCGGTACTTTGAGGGTGGCTTTGCCCGCCGTTACGTCCCATTGGGTTTCGGTAGTAGCCAATGCAAAACCCGTTGGCACATAGTCGGTTAGCTGTATGTCGGTGGCATCTAAAGTGCCTTGGTTGGCTACCGTTATCACAAATGCCACCTCGTCGCCTTGCTTCACGGTACGACTTTGACCAGCGGCCAATTCTTTTTTCAAGGCCAAGTCAAAGGTTTGCTGTATTGTTACGAGGGCAGGGTCTTCGTCGTCTTCGTCGGTGGCGGCATCGGTGCCACCTGGTGTGCCTGTACCGTTTCCGTTGAGGGCATCGTCAGCGGCCGAGCCTTCTTTGCCACCAGCATCGTTGGTGGGGTTGGTGTCGGGCTTGCTGTCCACGTCGGCGGGGCTATTGCCGTTGCCGTCTTTGGCAGCACTTATTTCGGCGCGGTTTATCAAGTTAGCTCCTTGAAAATTGTTGTTTACCATCAGCACAATCTCCACCGTTTCGGTGCCACCGTAGGGCGCAATTGGCCCCGAAATAGTCGTTGTCGGGTTACTTCCTGTGTTGGTCCAAGTAGCATTATCGGCGGCCATGAAGGTCATTCCCGCTGGTACATAGTCGGTTACGGCTACGTCGGTAGCGGCCAATGTGCCTTGATTGGTAACAACAATGGTAAACTTCACTTTGTTGCCTGGCTTGATGGGCGTGGCTTGGGTGCTGGCTATTTTTTTGGTCAAAGCCAAGTCAAATACTTGCTTTACGTTAATCAGGGCAGGGTCTTCGTCGTCTTCGTCGGTGGCGGCATCGGTGCCGTTGGGTTGTCCCGTGCCATTTCCGCCCGTTGCGTCGTCAGATGCAGTGCCTTCTTTACCGCCCGCATCGTTGGTTTTGTCGGTATCGGCTTTGCTGTCCACGTCGTTGCCCACGTTGCCCGCGCCATCTTTTGCTCCGCTTATTTCAGCCCGATTGATGAGGCTGCTATTTTGAAAAGTTTCGTCTATTTTGAGCGTAATATCAACCGTGGTGCTGGCTCCTGCGAGCAAACTGGCGACGGTGGTAGTCGGGATTCCGTTTACCAATGCCCAACCTGCATTGTCGGTTGCGCTGAAAGTCATGCCCGTAGGCACGTAGTCGCTTACCTGAATAGCCGTGGCATTGATTGACCCTTGATTGAGAACCGCAATGGTAAACTTCACTTTGTCGCCAGGACTGACGGGGGTAGCTTGACCTGCGGCCAACTTTTTGGTTAAGGCCAAATCAAATTTTTGCTCAATTCTAATCACTTCTATGTCGTGGTCGTCTTCGTCGCCATTGGTGCCGTCCACGTCATTGTCCACTGGGTTTTGCTCGCCCGTGGTGTTGCCATTGGTGTCGTCGGGGGTAGAATCAATATCGGTGGCGGGGTTTCCATCACCATCTTTGGCCGACAAAATTTCGGCGGTGTTTTTGATGCTCGTACCTTGGAAATCATCGGCTATTTTGAAGGTAATATTGACCGATGTACGCGCCCCCGCCGCCAACGTAGCAATGGGTACTTTGAGGGTGGCTTTGCCGCTGGTGCTTTCCCAAGCGGCATCTTGCAAAATCAACCCCGCTGGAATGTAGTCGGTTACTTGAATGGCCGTGGCATTGAGTGCGCCCTGGTTAATGACCGTTACTTTGAACGTTACCAAGTCGCCATTTTTTAAAGGTGCAGACGATGGAACGAGCTCTTTTTTCAAGGCCAAATCAAAATTACAAATGGGTTTGGCTACCATTGCGGTATCGGTGGCGGTACAGCCGTTGTCGGTGTTGGTAATGGTAACGGTAAACGTTCCTGCTGCATTGACGGTGGCAGTGGCGGTGGTGGCTCCTGCCGTAATGCCCGCACCTGCCCAAGCGTACGTTACGCCTGTGGTAGCGGTACTGGCTGTGATTTGCAGGGTTTTGGTGTTACAAACAATCACGCCCCCCGTTGCGGTTACGTTGGCTGGTTTCACAATGTCTTGCGTTACAACAGCACTGCCGTTGATGGTACAGCCGTTGTCGGGGTCGGTTACGATTAAGTTATAAGTGCCTGGCAAATTGACGGTTGGCGTAGCCGTTGTGCCGTCGGCAGCAATGCCTGGCCCAGTCCAAGCGTAGGTGGCATTAGTGGGCGTAGCCGTTGCCGACAGTTTCAGCGAAGTCTTAGTGCAAGTCAAACGGCCGCCCGTGGCAGTTACGGTGGGTTGGGCAATGTCTTGCTCTACCACGGCCGTGGCTTTCGACGTACAGGTACTTCCCGTTCTGGTTACGGTTAATGTATAAGTGCCTGGGGTGCTGACAGTGGGGTTTTGGAGGGCAGAAGTATAGCCGTTTGGTCCTGCCCAACTGTAAGTAATGCCCGTGGCGGTAGAGTTGCCTTTCAGTTGTACGGAGGTGGTAGTACAAGTCAGTTTTCCGCCCGTGGCAGTTGCGCCTGGGAGTTCGGTGTCTTTGGTTACGGTGGCGGTGGTGGTTACTGTACAGCCATTATCAGTATCGGTTACAACCACGGTGTAGGTTCCTGCTTCACCCACCGATGGGCTGGCTTGGGTAGAAGTAAAGCTGTTTGGCCCCGTCCAAGCGTACTCGTACGTGCCATTGGCAGGTTGTACGCTGGTTTGGAGTGCAATACTGCTCACGGCGCACGTAATTTGTCCACCCGTAGCCGTAGCCGTTGGTTTTAAAATGCTTTGCGTAACTGTGGCCGTAGTGGTTTCGGTGCAGCCATTGATTGGATTGGTAACTATAACCGTATAAACGCCTGGCTGATTGATGGTTGGCGTAGCCGTGTTAGAGCCTGCCGTAATACTCGGCCCTGTCCAAGCGTAGGTTACGGTGGCGGGGTTGCCCGTAGCCGACAAGTTGAGCGACGTAACGGCGCAAGTTAGGCGGCCACCCGCAGCGGTTACGGTTGGTTTGGCAATATTTTGCGTAACTGTAGCGATGGTGGTTTCGGTACAACCATTGATTGGATTCGTTACAACCACCGTGTAAGTACCTGGCTGATTGACCGTTGGCGTGGCGGTATTTGCGTCTGCCGTAATGCCCGTACCCGTCCAAGCGTAAGTTACGGTGGCAGGATTGCCCGTGGCCGATAGTTTTAACGAAGTAGTTGTACAAGTCAGGTTACCACCCGTAGCGGTTACGGTTGGTTTGGCAATATTTTGGGTAACCGTAGCGGTGGTGGTTTGGGTACAACCGTTGGCAGGATTGGTAACAACGACCGTGTAAGTACCTGGCTGATTGACAGTTGGCGTGGCGGTGTTTGCATCTGCCGTAATGCCCATACCCGTCCAAGCGTAGGTTACGGTGGCAGGATTACCCGTGGCCGATAGTTTTAACGAGGTCGTTGTACAAGTTAAGTTACCACCCGTAGCGGTTACGGTTGGTTTAACAATGTCCTGCGTAACCGTAGCGGTGGTAGTTTGGGTACAACCATTATCGGTGTTGGTAACTGTTACGGTATAATCGCCTGGTTGATTGACCGTTGGCGAAGCCGTATTTGCTCCTGCCGTAATGCCCGGGCCAGTCCAAGCGTACGTTACGCCTGCCGTGGTGCTTGCCGCCGAAATATTAATCGAAGTAACCGTACAAGTCAAGCGGCCACCCGTAGCCGAGGCGTTGGGTTTTACAATGTCTTGCGTTACGGTAGCAGTCGCGGTTTCGGTACAGCCGTTGGCTGGGTTGGTAACAGTTACCACATAACTGCCTGGTTGATTGACCGTTGGGGTAGCCGTATTTGCCCCTGCCGTAATGCCTGGGCCAGTCCAAGCGTACGTTACGCCTGCCGTGGTGCTTGCCGCCGAAATATTAATCGAAGTAACGGTACAAGTCAAGCGGCCGCCCGTGGCCGAGGCGTTGGGTTTTACAATATTTTGCGTTACAACAGCAGTGGCGGTTTCGGTGCAACCGTTGGCGGGGTTGGTTATTGTTACGTTATAATTACCAGGTTGATTGACCGTTGGCGTAGCCGTATTTGCTCCTGCCGTAATGCCCGCCCCCGTCCAAACATAAGTAGAAGTAGAAGGGTTGGCCGTTACCGACAAATTGAGCGACGTGGTAGTACAAGTTAGGTTACCACCCGTAGTGGTAGCGGTTGGTTTGGCAATGTCTTGGATTACAGTTACTCTAATAGTTTCGGTGCAACCGTTGGCGGGATTGGTAACTGTTACGGTATAATCGCCTGGTTGATTGACCGTTGGCGTAGCCGTATTTGCACCACTCGTAATACCCGGGCCAGTCCAAGCATACGTTACGCCTGCCGTGGTGCTTCCTGCCGAAATGTTAATCGAAGTAACGGTGCAAGTCAAGCGGCCACCCGTGGCCGAGGCGTTGGGTTTTACAATGTCTTGCGTTACGGTGGCCGTGGCGGTTTCGGTGCAACCGTTGGCGGG
>REAB01000052.1 GCA_004293645.1 Cytophagia bacterium
AACAAATTGATAAACATCGGACCGCACGGGCGGCCCCGCGCCGATGCGGATAATTACAACAAATTACTGTAATTACAAACAATTACGAGTAAGTACTTAACAGTCAATTAAAGATAGTTTTCGAGTGCATACGAGATATAGTAGGAGTGGTTTGGAAAGGGGTTGGCTTTTAGCTGGCTCCTTTTTTATTGTTTCACTATTTTGAGCATTTCGGTTCGGTTGCCACTGTTTAGCCTCAAAAAATACAGACCTGCGGGCAAAGATGCCGACAATGGCAATGAAACTGGCTCACCGAGTGCGGTAACACTACTTTGCCAATGGCTACGACCCGTTAAATCTGTCAAACTGAGTGCGACGGTTTGTCCTGTTATTTGGGGCGATAACCGTAAAGTAGGCGTTTGCGAAAAAGGATTGGGGGCTACATAGCTACTTTCCAAGAGAGATTCGCTGGGGGCAATACTCAAAATATCCTCTCGCTGAACTACCGCCACAGCCTTCTCAAAAGTAGGAATACCGTAGCCAAATTGGGCGTTGGGCGTGGTATAAATATGCCCCGCTTTACGAATACAATCAATGACTTGCGCCGCCGAAAGCTGGGGATACGCCTGCCAAAAACCCGCCACCAAAGCCGCCACCAGCGGCGAAGAATAAGAAGTACCATTGCCCGGCACCACGTTTCCCGACTGATTGGAAAGCACTGTACTTACGCCTTGGGCGCACACATCGGGCTTGATGCGCCCATCGGCACTGGGACCAATGGAGCTAAAAGCTGCCAACGAGCGATTGCTGGCCACCGCCCCTATTGCCAAAATAGAATCGGCATCGGCGGGAGTTGCGATAAAACGCCAAGGTTTATTGCCGTCGTTACCCGCCGCCACCACCACCACCATACCTGTTTTGGCCGCCCAAGTAGCCGCCCGACTGGCCAGCGCGGTGCGCCCGTTCATATCGGCATATTTGTAATCTTCGGCAGGATTGTCAAACTCGTTGTACCCCAGCGAACTATTGATGATGTCCACCCCAATGCTGTCGGCATATTCGGCCCCTATCAGCCAATTGGCCTCTTCAAGGCGGGTTTCTGAGCCAGCATCTTCGGTACGTAACAACACATACGAGGCGCGGTAGGCGGGCCCAACGAGCGCACCTTCGCGGTAACTGGCCATGATACTAAAAACATTGTTGCCGTGCGAATCGTCTTCGTAAACGCTGGTTTCTTTTTTTACAAAATCGAATGTACTCAACACGCGCTTGTCGTTGAAAAGTGGCAATAAAGCAGGATTTTTATCCGAATTTTGAAAGCCAGAATCTAAAATTCCAATCAACATTCCCTCGCCCCGAAAGCCCTGTTCGTGCATTTTTTCTACGCCCAGCATCTGAATTTGACTTTGCGAAGCCCCGTAATCAATGGCCTCAGTGCCAAATTTGTTGGCAGTTTCGCGCTCGGCCGACACCCGCGCACCCGCCAACGCGCGGCCAAATTCCAAACCCTGATAAAACGGCAGGGCTTTGATGGCGGTCAGTTGGGCGGCGTTGGCTTCTACCAAAACGGCATTGAGCCAACGCGACGTGTACCAAATCTTGGCCCCCGTTCTTTGAATTTGCGACACATAATTGGCACTGACGGGCAGGTCGCGCGGCGTAATGCCAATGCGCTGACGCGTACGCCTTTCGATGGCGCGTTTGCTCAAAAAAGCATCGGGCTGATTGACCGAAAACGAAGTCCCGTTTTTATCTTTCAACAACACCAAATACTTCTGAGCCTGCGCGTTAGACCAAAACAATAAAGTGGTAACCAACGCAAAAAATGTCTTTTTCATGTTTATAAGTGGGTGAACATATTTAGGCGGTTCGCCGCTGCGATGATATTATTTGTTTCCATAAAGTGTTGTTTATTAACACTTTACACTTCTGTGGACTATTGACTATTTACGGTGGACTACTTATATTTTGTTATTCCAAGCTCATTTTTTTAAACCGTACGTACTGTCTTTTGCCAAAATCAATTTGCGCTTTACCCACGCACGCAGGCAACGACGAGCAAAACTGAACGTTGTTGTTTTCGCGGTAAATCAAGCCCACGTCGGCGGCGTATATTTCGAGGCGTTTGTCTTGCCCCACCAGCGTGGAGTCGTTTTGTTGCACCACCGTAGCGGTACGTTCAAAAGTTTGCCCGCTCACTTTAAAGGGCTTTCCAACGCGGCTTGCTTCGTATTGATCTTGGCCGAGTGCGTTGTAAGCGTTGCCGTTCCAAGTTGCTTTTTCGTAAACTGGGAGGGTCATTTTTAAAAAATCGCGCCCATTTTCATTCCGAATGGCCTGCCCATTGGCGGTTATTCGGAGCGTAATGGTGCTGTCGGGTTGCCAGCTTTGAGCAGCGCTTTGGCGGTAAAATCGTACAATTCGATAGGCCGCCTGACCTGCCACATTCTGGTATTTTTCGGCCATCAATTCTTTGAGTTGGTAGCTGCGCTCAACGGGCGGTCGCCCCAACGCAAACTCTTGTTCTTGCACTTCGTATTCAACAAAAGTACCTATTTTCAACGGAAAAAACTCCGCACCTGTGGGCGTGGGGGCGCAGTCGGTGCAGGGGCGCGAGCAACTCAAAAAAGCAGCGGCAATGCTCCCAAAAACCCACCCCGCCCTGCGGGCACCCCTCCCAAGGGGGAAATGTCTCTTCTCAGTCGGCATAAAGCAAGTATTTTTTACGCAATTCTTTAAATTTTTTGAGGTCAGATTCCCACGATTTACAAATTTGTTTTTCGGTTTTGCCCGCTATTATTTGCAGCCGCACTTGGTCGGTCCCTGCCAATTTATCAAAGAACGACGGACTGGTAAAAAACTTTTCTTTTTCGCCCGATTTTTGGTAAAAATCCAACACGTATTTGAGCGTAAATCCTTCTTTAAGGGCATCAATTTGTCGTAAATCTAAACCGTAACAAAGTTTACCTTCGTTGGGCGGGTTTGCCGCCCCAGGCTTATCAACGGGCGTAAACGAATAGCTACCAAAAGCGGCGTTGAGGCCGCCCACCACTTGAAACTGCGCGTCGGTACCGCGCCCCACGCTCACGTTAGTTCCTTCAAACAAGCAAATGGACGGGTACAACAAAATGGCCTGCCGATTGGGCAAATTGGGCGACGGCGCAACGGGCAAATCGTACGGCATTTTGTGGGTGTAGTTTTGGCAAGTTACCACTTCCAAATTACACCGCTTACCGCCGTTGAGCCAGCCTTCTTGGTTTATCATTTGCGCCAACTCGCCCGAAGTAAGGCCATGCACCACTGGCACGGGGTTCATGCCCACAAACGACGCAAATTTTCGATTTAGCACAGGTCCTCTTACGTAGTGGCCATTGGGGTTTGGGCGGTCGAAAATGAGACATTTCTTGCCGTTTTCGGCGCAGGCTTCCATCACGTAGTGCATGGTGCTGGGATAGGTATAATAGCGCACGCCCACGTCTTGAATGTCAAAAATAACCACTTCCACGTCTTTCAGTTGCTCAGACGACGGCTTTTTGTTTTTGCCATACAACGACGCAATCGGCAGCCCTGTTTTAGCATCGAGGCCATTGGCAATGGTTTCGCCCGCGCTGGCGTTGCCTCTAAAACCGTGTTCGGGCGCAAAAATAAGCTTGATATTGATGCCCAACGCCAACAGGCTGTCGGCCAAATGGCGGCCATTGCCAAAAATAGTGGTGTGATTGACCACCAAAGCCACGTTTTTGCCTTTGAGGCTGGGCAAATAAGTACTGGTGCGTTCGCAGCCGAGTATTGGCTGCTGCGCAAAAGCAGTTGAGTAAGCAAAAAGCAGGCAGAAGGCGAAAGGTAAAAGGCGAAAGGTGAAAGGTGAAAGGCGAAAGGTACAGTTGTGGCGTATGGTTCTAAGGTGTAGGGCGTAAGGTGTACGTGAGGGATTTTGGCGGGATATATTAAAAATTGGTTTCATGATAAATTTGAAAAAAGGAGTAAAAATCAAAAAAGCCTTCCAAAATACGGAAAGCCTTTCTGAAAAACCTCAAATAGCGTTATTTTTTTGATTACACCATTTTTTGCACCAACTTTTCTACCGTAATACCCTCCGCTTCGGCCTTGAAGTTTCTGACCATGCGGTGCCGTAAAATGGGCAATGCCACAGCCTTTACGTCTTCGATGTCGGGCGAGTATTTTCCGTTTATGAGCGCGTTGCACTTGGCGGCCAAAATCAAGGCTTGCGATGCCCGTGGACCCGCGCCCCACTCAATGTAGCTTTTGGCTTCGGGGGCGGCCATTTCGCCATTGGGGCGCGTGCGGTGCACTAATTTTACGGCATATTCAATGACATTGTCGGTAACGGGTACGCGGCGCACCAATTGCTGAAACTCTTGAATTTCGGCAGCCGTAATGACCTGATTCACCACGGGTTTTTGGTCGCTGGTAGTGGCTTTTACGATGCCCAGCTCGTCGGTATAAGATGGATAATCTAAGTAAATCATGAACATAAAACGGTCTAACTGCGCCTCGGGGAGCGGATAAGTACCTTCTTGTTCGATGGGGTTTTGGGTGGCCAACACAAAAAATGGCCGACTCAACGCGTGTTTTTGACCCGCCACCGTTACCGAGTATTCTTGCATGGCTTCCAACAACGCCGATTGGGTTTTGGGAGGCGTACGGTTTATTTCGTCAGCCAAAATGATATTGGCAAAAACGGGGCCTTTGATGAATCGAAAATTGCGGTCATTGTCAAGCGTTTCGGCCCCTAAAATATCGGAAGGCATCAAGTCTGGCGTAAACTGAATGCGGTTGAAACTCAAATCAAGCGCGTCGGAAATGGTCTGAATCAAGAGTGTTTTGGCCAAACCTGGCACGCCCACCAGTAGGCAGTGGCCTTGACAAAAAATGGCCGTCAGCAGCAGCCGAACGGTTTCGTCTTGCCCAATAATTACTTTTCCAATTTCGGTGCGGAGTTTTTGGTACGATTCTTTGAGTGCTTCGGCAGCGGCTACGTCGGTCGAATATTTCATTATTTTGGTAAAAAGTTTAGATTATTATTCTTTGTTTGTTTCTACGCTACTGCCGTCGTTTGTCATTTGGTTAAAAAAGACGCAGTCCTTGTATTCGGGTTCTACTTTAATAAACACGTCAGAGATGGCTTTTTTGAACCACTCGTCCACGGCCTTCGACCGCTTATTAGACATCACGATGTTGGTCAATTTTTCAAAGTCATCTTTCAAACTGGCAATGTGCGGCTCAATTCTTTTTTTGTAATACACAATTCGCATGGCCGTTTTGCCGTCGTCGGTTCTATAATTCATGGGAGCAGTAACCGTGCCAACTTTCATGGTGTCGAGCATAGAAAAGGTGGCGTAGTCCATTGAGGCATCAATCGGTAGTTTAGAATTGCCCTGTTGGTCTTTGATGAGGCCGCCCGCATCAGCCGTATTTTTATCTTCCGACCACGTTTTGGCAGCTTTTTCAAACTTCAAAGTATCGGTTACAATCATGTTGCGTACGCTGTCGAGTATGCGCGTGGGGTCGGTCATGTCCATGCGGTTGTAGTCGGGGCGAAGCAAAATATGGCGCGAATTATACTGTGCGCCGCGCGTTTCGAGGAGTTGAATCAAGTGCAGGCCAAACTCCGACTCCACGGGGTCTGACATTTCGTTGGGTTGCAGCCTAAGTGCCGCGCCTTCATATTCGGCTACCATTTTGCCGCGTTCAGAAAAACCCAAATTGCCACCCTCACGGGCCGAACCTACGTCTTCGGAATAAGCCGAGGCCAACGAAGCAAAATCTTCGCCCTTCAACACCCGTGCTTTGTATTCGAGCAAACGCCCCCGCAATTCTTCTTTTTGGGCTTTGGTTACTTTGGCGTAGCGCACAATATGGCCCAGCTCTGCCTCGGCAGGAATAAACGGCAGGCTGTCTTTGGGAATCGAATTAAAAAATTTCCGAACGTCGTTGGGGGTTACTTTAATGGCACTCGTAATGGTTTCTTGCATTTTTTCGGTGAGTAGTTGCTCCCGCATGGGCTGACGCAACTCTGATTTGAGGGTTTCGATGCTCTTACCGTAGGCTTCCACAATATTTTTTTCGGAGCCAAACCGCCGCGACATCATGTCCATACGCGCTGCCACTTGATTGTCCACCTGTTTGTCTTCTACCACCACCGAGTCTATTTCGGCTTTGGCCAAAAGCATTTTGTTCACAATTAAACTCTCCAAACCCTGGCACGGGCTGGGTACAGGCTGGTTTTGAGCTTTATATTGTAAAATCAATTCTTCTAAATCTGAACGCAAAATGTAGTAATTATCTACTTTTCCAATCACTTTATTGACACTAATGGGTTGCCCTTGTCCCATTGCTCCGCAAAAAGGAGCCATCAACGCACCAAACACCACTATCCACTTCAACACCTTTTTCATTTTTCTCTCTATTTTATAAAATTATAATTTTTTTTTGAAGATTGTGAAAATAATAGCATTTTTTACGAGCCGCCCGCGCGGGAATCATCTTGTAGCGCGAAAGCCATGCTCAGCCCTAATGACCGCAAGGGCGGCCTCGCATTGACGATTGTCCCCTATTTGACCAGTTTTTTTATTTCTTCTTCGTTTATTTTTACGGCAAATTCTCGGCGCAGTTTAGCAAGCCAATCGCGCTCCAATTGCTGCTGGAAATCGTTGATAACTGCCCCACGGGCTTCGGCAAAAGTTTTGACACGGGCAGCTTCTACCTTGCTCATTTCTACCCAAACATTTTTGCCATTTAGTTTCAAAGTTTGGTTGCCTACTTTCCAGTTTACGGCATCAACGTAAGGGTTTGCACCTTTCACAAAAACGCCCGTTTCTATGTTTACGGTGCCCATTTGCAGCGCATTCAAAGATTTTTCGAGGTCTTTTTTGTGGGTACTAAAATACTGAAAACTCACGCGGCTGTTGCGGTTGAGTGCGGCCACGGGACGAAATTTGCCGTAATCTTTTTCTACAATGCGCACCAGCGGAATACCATTGCTGTTGAGGGCTTTAACGGCGTTTCGGAGTCGCGCCGTCGAAACCGAATCTGACTCGTTTTTACCGCCATACGCCGACACCTCCACAATGTAGCTTTCGTTGCGCAGCAGCACCATGGCCACCTCAAACAACGCCTCGCGGTGCTTATTGGTAAGATAAGTGGTCTGCGGGTCAAACAGCAAATCGTTGCCCTTGCGGCGCAGTTGATACGGCTTCGTGCGCATACTTTCTTGGGCGCGTTGCAGCAGCGAATCGCTGGTGGTCGTTATTATGGTGGCCGTTGCGCGGGCGGGCTGTTGGTACTTTTGTTTATTTTTATTGTAAAAAGCAAGCTGTCCCAGCGAGTCGGTCATCGAAGGCCCCCAAACGTTGGCCTCCATCACCTGCGACAGCAGCACGCCGTCGCTTACCTCAGTCAATAAAGCCCGAAATTCGGGGTATTTTTTGGCTAAATGGGCTTCTTCGTAGGCCGTCAGTTGTTTGTCCAAAAAACGTTTGTAGAGTCGTTTTTGCACTTCGGCAAGTGCCGAGCCAGCAGGCCGGGGTTCTTGGCGATTTTTGGCATATTCAAAAAACTGATTGACCGTAAAAGGCTTGTTATCAATCGAAAACAGTACTTTGTTTTCTAAATTGGCAGCCAACGGTTCTTTATATTTCCAAGTGCCTTTGAGCAGCGTCGAGTCCATTTGATTGAAAGCCAACTCTTGCGTAAGCGACTGCTCTTCTACTTTATATCCTTTTTTTAGTTTTTGCGAAAGGTGTTCTTTTACCAATTCGCTGCGCGAGTCGTTGGTTACTTTTTGGCGCAACACGGGGGCTAATTCTTCAAAAGATTCGATTGGTTTTTTGGCCAATAATTTGAGGATATGCCAACCATAATTGGTCTGAAAAGGCAGTGAAATATCGCCCACGTTGGCCAAGCCAAAAGCCATTTCTTCAAAAATGGGTACCATTCGCCCCGTGCCAAATTGGGTTAAAACGCCCCCGTTGTTTTTGGTGGTGGCATCGTCTGAGTAGTCGCGGCACACTATTTCAAAGGCTTCGCGTTGTTCCAAATGCCCGTATGCTTCCTCAATTTTGCGCTTGGCGGCCAGTTTACCTTCTTCGGTGGCGTTGGCAGTAATGCTCACCAACACGTGCGCCACCTGCACTTTGCCACGCGAAGGGCGGCGGTCGGTGGTTTTTATTAAATGAAAACCCGATTGCGTGCGCACGGGCATTGAAATTTGCCCTTTGCCCATTTTATAGGCCACCGACTCGAACGGATAAACGGTTTGAAAAGCCGTAAAAAAACCTAAATCGCCGCCTTTGTCGGCGGTGGCGCGGTCTTTTGAAAACCGCTGGGCGAGTTCTTCAAAACTCTCTCCCCCTTCCATGCGGCCGCGTAGTGCCAGGGCAGCGCGGTAGGCCGCCAGTGTGTCGGCAGGGGTGGCTTCGGCAGCTACTGGCACCAAAATATGCGATGCCCGCACCTCTTCGCCCATTCGTTGGTAAGCCTCGGCTACCAAGTTTTCTATCAGTGTTTTATCAGACAAATAAGGCTGGGCCAGTTGCTGCCTGTACGACTCCATCTCTTCTCTGAACGCCGCCGTGGTGTCGTGGCCTTGCCGCTGGGCAGCCATCACTTTCAGTTTCAGATTGGCGTAAAGCTCCACGTATTCGGCCAGGGTAGTTTGTTTAACCGTGTCAGCCGAAAACTGATTTTTAGTAAAAGATTGGAATAGTTCTTCGGTCGTGATTTTTTGATTGCCAATGGTCAAAATCACTGGCTCGGCCACCACCGTTTGCACCACTGGCGGCTGGGTAGTTTTGCAGGAAACAAAAACAAACGAGAAAAGAAAAATAATTGACAAATATCTCATGGAACGAAACGAACAAAGAAAGCACTGATAATTAGCACATTATCCAGTTTGGAAACAACATTACTTTCTTATTCTAAACTCTTTTAGTTGAAAAATATTGTTTTAATTCGCAAAGTTACGGAGAATTAAGTAAGCTATCTTTGCGCCATGCGGTATTTTATCGAAGTATGTTATAACGGAACGGGTTTTAGCGGCTGGCAAAAACAGCTCAACGCGCCTTCGGTGCAAGAAGAACTCGAAAAATCATTGGCCACGGTGCTGCGCCAAAGCATCGAAGTGGTGGGCAGTAGCCGCACCGATGCGGGCGTGCATGCCGAGCAGCAATTTGCCCATTTTGATACCCACACACCAATTATGGATTTGGGCAAAGTAGTCCATTCGCTCAATTTGATGCTTCCCAAAACCATTGCCGTGCGGGGTATTACGCCCACAAAAGACGATTTTCACGCTCGTTTTGAGGCCATCTATCGTTGTTACGAATACCGCATTGTTCGGAACAAAAACCCTTTTTTGGTGCATTTGGCCACTATTTTCAAAGGCCATTTGGACGTAGCTGCTATGAACGATGCAGCCAGTTTGTTGTTGCAATACAATGATTTTGAGTGTTTTAGCAAAACCCATACTGATGTCAAAACCTTTGTGTGCTACATTGAATACGCTTTTTGGGAAGAACGGCCTGGCGGTCAGTTGGTGTTTTGTATTAAATCCAATCGCTTCTTGCGCGGCATGGTGCGGGCCATTGTGGGTACGTTGCTGCAAATAGGGCAAGGCCGTCTCACCAAAGCCCAATTTGAGCAAATTATTCAATCAAAAAACCGCAAGAACGCCGCAGCACAGGCGCACGCCCACGGGTTGTTTCTGACCGAAGTAGGCTACTTTTTCAAATAACAAATATCAAATAACAGTTACAACTGGCCTTACCTTTACCCCCTTTCACCTTTACCCTTTTCACCTTTATCCCGTTCACTTTTATCCCTTTTACCCATACCCCTTTCACCTTTCACCTTTACCCTTTTCACCCTTACCCCCTTTCACCTTTACCCTTTTCACCTTTACCCTTTTCACCTTTCCCCCCTTTTATTTTCCGAATTGAATGAAAAATGTAGCGATTATTATTTTGGCGGCGGGCGAGTCGCGGCGCATGGGAACGCCCAAACAACTGCTGAAAGTGGCGGGCAAGAGTCTCATAAAACACACCATTGAGGCTGCACTTGACACCACGGCGCAGCACGTGGTGGTGGTGGTAGGTGCCAATAAAGCCCAAGTAGTGCCTCAATTGGAAGGGCTTCCAGTTGCCATCATTGACAATCAACTTTGGCAAACAGGTATGGCAAGTTCGGTAAAAATGGGAATGGCGGGCCTTTGGATGCTGACAAAAGATACCGATGCTGTGCTGGTTTTAGTCTGCGACCAGCCACATATTTCGGCCTTATTGTTGCAGCAACTCATTGATATTTACCAAAAAAGCCAGCCGCGCTTGGTAGCATGTCGGTACGCGCACCAGGTGGGTGTACCCGCACTCTTCGACCGTAGTTTGTTTGATGAATTGCTATCGCTAAAAGGCGAAAAAGGTGCAAAACCCGTGCTAATGAGCCACCTCGACGAGGCGCATTTGGTACGTTTTGAAAAAGGAATAATAGACCTCGACACTCCTGAAGACTACCAGCAATACCAAGAAGGTTGTGGTTGAGTAGCAATATTGTTGAAAATTTTGGCAACAAAAAAAGCCGCTCAGAGCATTCTAAGAGGCTTTTGATAGGAGTTGAAAGACTACAACACAAATAAGCAACTTGTTGAAAATTAGATAGTTATATAAATTAAAAACACAAAAACGAAATGAGGAACATTATTCTACATTTGATACCTTCTTCACAATTTGATATACTTCCCAAATAGTAGAACGCAACAAACGAAGCTCCCTTTTCTTGTCGCAAATGACGAGGGTGGAGGTATTGTAGGAAACGTTGGCGGGGAGTTTTGCTTTCCGCCAACTTCAATGATACACCTGTGCTAATTAAAAACCCGCGCCAGCGGAGGATACCGACCACGATAGTATAGAGTTTCTGTTTCTTGACAACTTGACAATTAAATAGTAGCTTTGAATAAATAATATCAGAGACATGAGAATAATGACCGTCGGAGATTTGAAAACTAATTTTTCGGAAATTTTGAAGGATGTACAAAATGGCGAAAAAATAGCCATTGCTTTTGGCAAGAAGAAAGAAATTGTGGCTTATTTAGTACCCAAAAGCAGCGAAAAACCTAAAAAAAGACCATTGGGAATCTTGGAGGGTAAAATGACAGTTACATTTGCTGATGATTTCAAAATGACGGAGGAGGAGTTTTTGGGTTTATGAAATACCTGCTGGATACGCATACGCTCATTTGGTTGATTACTAAAAAAGAAAAGTTATCAGCCAAAGTCGCAAAAATCATTGAGAATCCTGAAAATGAAATTGCGGTAAGTGCGATTAGTTTTTGGGAAATTTCATTGAAATATTCACTGGGAAAATTGCAATTAGAAGGTGGGACTCCCGAAAATATATACCAATCAGTGGAGATTCTATCCATAGAAATGATTCCTCTTTCGCCCAAAATTTGCAATACTTTTCATCATTTAACGGGCAACTACCACCGAGACCCTTTTGATAAAATGTTGATTTGGTTGGCTATTTCTGATAATTATACCCTATTAAGTTGCGACCCAGCTATTCAACTCTATGAATCAGAGGGTTTGAAAATACTTTGGTAGCCCCAAAAAATATTACCGCATACAATGACGGGTTAGAGTTAAAGGCAAAAGTAGTTTGTTTGTCATTTTGACGCAGAAAGCATCTTTTACCGTAAAGAATAATATGCTTTCGCCTCATGATAATGTGACGAAAGTGGAGGTGTTGTAGGAAACGTTGGCGGGAAGTTTTGCTTCCCGCTAACAATTTTTATGCTTAAATCTTAATTCATTCATGGCTTTCATTTACCCAATCAAACAAAGTTTCAGCATTATGTTCCCCTAATTTCCATGTGTATTCAGGAAAGTAGTCAGATAACTTGTAAAAATTACCGCCTTTCTCTTTTCCGAATAATCTTTGAAATACGTTTGTAGGTCTTACGAAAACAGTATTTCTCTTATGGTTTTCTACATAAGGCAAGTCTTTGAAAACTTGCCATTTCCGATCAATCAATTCATAAAACTTTAAGATATCTTGTTCTTCATCATACTTAAAGCCAAGTCTATCAAATGGACTTAATCCTTTACGAGTAATACCTTCTTTACCTTTAATTCGATTGATATGAACACCAATAAGTGTATTTCCAGCTTCAAAACTCTTGATAATTTCATATTTGACCCATTTACGCTCATGAGTATTCTGCCCGATTAAAACGATTGTGGCATCTGAATTTTTCAACTCCGACGTATCAATCCTTTGCTTGATTTGTTTATCATTCTTTGCCTTAAACTCTTCCCAAATAGAGTGGTCAGTAAGCAATCCGTGATAACATTTAAGCCTTGAACTATTACGAATGATGTTAGCTTTAAAATTTCCAACATCCTCATAATGGAAGGAATAAAACACTTTGAAACTGTCCATAATTTAATCTTTTTGTTTACCTACCTGCTTTTTTTGCTGCTTCTTCAACCCATTTTCCTAAATTATTGTACCCATTATCATCAATCCAATCGTAAATTGGATAGTTTACGCTTAGATACACAGAATTACCATTCTTATCTTTCCCGATTTCCCCAAAAGTATTACTGCCTTTTGATGATTGATAGCCATTCCTGCCTTTTACTTTATGGATATATATTGGAACTATCCCGTTTCCTCGTGCATAACTTTTTTCCAATTCATATTTGACGTACTCTCGGTTACTTGTTTCAGCACCTATCAACACAACGGTTACGCTCGTACCATTAAGTTGATTATCAATCCATCGCTTAATTGCAGAGTCGCCACCCTTTTTTACTTCTTCAAAATCAGCAGCATCTATAAAGCCAGCCGTTTCTGTATTAGGTTTGGTTACCCAACTATTTCTTACGATGTTAGCTATCCATACATCATTTTCGTAATGAAAACTGAAAAATACACGCCTTACCATATTACTTATTTTTTAAACGGTTAATGATCTCTTTTACATTTTTCAATATTTCTTCCTTTGGAAGACTATAATCGTCCAACTTTTCAAATTTATCTTTCAGATGTGGATGATTAGGATAAAAGGTTGAAAAGTCGTCCATTACTTCCTGCCATAATTCTGATGCCATATATCCAGTCATGCCTATTGGGATAAGAAAACAACCCTGTTTTTTCGCAATTTCAAATTCCTTTCTAACCCCGTCAGCATCAATAATTTTTGACTCCTCATTTTTTTTATTGCCAAAAATAAAAATGGCTATACCTGCTTGGCTAATCATTTTTTCTCTATACTCTTTCCACAATTCTGGCAATTCTTTTGTACCTGATTTGAACTGCGGAAATGGACGAAGAATTAGCTGATTTTCAGAAAACTTACCGCTTTTATCATAAATGGCATCTAACGCTCCATTAATAACCGCACTCCCAACCCCCCAGCCAAAACCATTAACCAGTCTCAATTTGTCTTCTATTATTTGTTTACTCAATTTATGGATAAATCCTTGGGCGACATCTTTTCCCATTTTTCCATATTCCTCAGCACTTCCTGATACAAAAACAGTGCTTGATTTAAACTTGGTCTCAATTTGTCTCAGAATCTCGGTAATATCTTCATAATCATCAATCAGAAGTGCGTGTATATGATACCGCTTTAATTCTTGAATTTGTAACTCTTGCTTTCGTTCTTTGTACTCATATTCAGCCTCATCTTCTGGCTTATCACCAAAGCTACTGCGGCTAACTCTTTTCATCGTACAATAATGAGTCCTCCCATTTTCTTGCTGTTCGATACGAACTCTACTCAAAATATAATCAAGGTTAGGGTCTTCAAAACTGAAACCAATGAACAAGAAGGTTTTTTGTACTAAATCGCCTTTAAGAGCGGTTACAAAAGGTAAGTGTGTCGAATGATAAACCTCGTATTGGTCTTTTGTAAGAATGGCATTTGCAGCATCCTGAACATCTCCATGCATTTTAAAAACTGTTGCATGGCTACCATACATATTTTGATTAAGGTCTTTAACATTTCTTTTTATTGCTACCTTTTTTCTTTCTTCTTTTAAGGCCTTCTCTATCAATGAATCATAGTTAGTTGTCCAATAAGTAGAAATTGGTAGTCTTGCCAAAATTTTATGATTTTCGCTTGTTTCAGCATCTTCTGAAAATTCATTTAAAATTTTTTCTTCCAGTTTTTGCTTACTTTGCTTATGATTTACATGGTATTGAGCCAATGTTACTAAATCATTCTCTTTGTCAATTTCAAGGTCTAATTCTTCGGCAATATCTTTTAAAAGCTGTTTCCAATCCACATAGCCACAAGGTCTAGACATACCAGCACCTGCAAAAATTGCTACATTTTCATCTTGAAGGTTTATTGCAAACTCTTTGATGAAGGTTTGTATTTGTGTATTAAATCTCTTTTTCATTATCTTTTGTAAGGTTTAGAACCCGACATCCATCCTTCATAAACTACATAGTTATTCTCAGACTCTCTGACCCAAATACGTTGTTTAAGCTCGGTATCGTTTTCGATTGTTATGTAGTAGTAAAGCCCTAAATATTCTGTTCCCTTGAAATTTGTATCGTTACTTCTTGATATAGGTAACACCGCAACTTTCCCATTTTTTATACCATCAAAGTAGCCACACTCCCATGGCATCCATTTTGAATTTGCTGAATTTGTAGAAAATGCGTAAAACAATGATTTAGAATTTTGCATACGCTTCTGTAATAATTCTGCTGTTTCTTTGGTGACACTGCTTCTGTCCATTTGAGGGTCTTCAATCCAATCTACATAAACAGAATAGCCCAGATCCTCTAAGATTAGCTTTGTTCCAACGACTAATTCCTTATCTTTTGCGCTGTGAGACAAGAAAATATCAAAAGTTTTCGACTGTCCAGAAGCTGATTTTTGTATTGTATTTGCTTCTTGTAAAATTGTAGAAGCCATCACGCCTTTTTGGTAATCACTTGGAAAAGCACCAAATCCTCTTTTAGGCCCTTCACTTCCTAACCTATCCTTTATTCGTTGTTCTGTTAGCAACATAATATTTGATTTAAAAAGTTAAAATGGGGCTATATTTAAAGCCCCACAAGAATTTACTCTTCTTTACGAACTCCTTTAAATGGCGTTCCGTCCTGCTTCACATCCATAAATTTACCCGTTTCAGTATCTCGTTTAACCCACTGGTCAGTTTTAGGGTTGTGTGTTTGTGAACGGTCTTTCACCGCTCCGTGGCGTCCACCACCTTTTGCTCCATTTGTAGCCATGATTTTACTTTGTTTTGAAAGTTAAAAATTGATTTCGCTTTGGCTCTCTGTACCAGGCAGTGTTTTGAAGAAAGGCGGAGCGGAGGTAAACAAAATTTGCAAATTCGGATTGCGTTTTTGTACCTTTGCAGCGTTTTTAAACAAAACACGGCCTCAAACGGGTGAATAACTCCCGTCAAATGAGTACTTTAAGCCGTTTTACTTCTAAAAATGCCTTCCTAAGTTTGGCGACCGACGGGGGCATTTTTTTCTTTTTTATTCCGCTTATAGTTTTTATTTTTCTGTCATTTTTTCAGTTCAAATACATCATTCTTTAATGTTTGGGCACAATACACCTTAACAAAATTAGGTTCAAATTTAATGCCCAATGGCTTTTACTGCCATTATGACATAGTTATTTGCCATTTTTCCAACATTTCCCCACATTCCCGCACAGGTAACCAAGCATTAACCAACATTAAGTCTTGCAATGCAGAGGCTACCTCTTTTGGAGGCAGTAGTTGTTGGTTTACCATTTGTTCAAGTACCCACAGGATACCGTGTACTTCAAACCCTTGCCGTTGGGCTTCTTTGCGGAGTCGGTTGTCGCTCGTCAGAATCATACAGTCGCCTATCTCTTGAGCGTAAAAGTACAAGGACAAATCTTGCCGTGAGAGTTTACGTGAGTGTGGCGATAACGTGTCCAAATTTTCTATTTCTTCTTGGCTCAAGTGCCGCACGCAAAGCGCGCCACTCTTGACATAAGGTCGGAGTTGAAGCATTTGTTCGTCTTCTAACTCGCTTAAAATCAACTGTGTAGTATGAAACACCAAAGACAACCCAAAAAACGCGGGAATTAATTGCACCTCGCAGAGGTCTATAAATAAATTGGCATCGTTGATGGCTATGGGCAATTTTTCTGGCGTTGGTACTTCACTCATTTTATGGCTGCGTCGGGAATGAAGGTTTAACTAAAGTCTTCCTAAACTCACCCAACGACTGATTGTTAAGTCCTGCGGCCTTAGAGAGCGAGATTACCTCTTCGATGGCGGCTCGGTACAACAACTGCGAAAACCGCATGGGTTTTTCTAAACCTGCGTATTGGCCAGGTTCTTTGGTACGGTAGCCCACCTTGGTCATCCAAATCAAGAAACCTTTGTAAGTAGCTTCGTTGATAATGTCAAGGTCGCGCAAGCGCCTCAAAATTGCCTGAATGGAGATGCCGTAGTAGCACTTCTGTTGGAGGAGTTCGGCAAAGGCTAATTTTTTGCGTTTGCTCGAAAACGTTTCCATCACACTTTGCTGCGGAAACAACACTGCTCCCGCAAAACGGTGGCAGCATCGCTCTACATCAAGCCCTTCGGTAAATTGTAGCACAATGTGCGCTAACTCGTGCAGGGCAGTAAACCGCTTACGAAAGGCATCGTCGTTGGCATTCAGTACAACCACAAGCCTGCCATTGGCCTCGGCACTAAAGCCTTGAAAGCCATTAGTTGCTTGTACCTCCAACACTTTCACTCCCCTTTGTTCGAGCATTTCTATGACGTTCGAGATGGGTTTTGTACCCAACTCCCATCGCTCACGCAGGGTATTGGCAGCGCGTTCAATATCTTCTTCTTGTTGAATCAACATTCCTTCGAGCGGGTTCACAAAAGAAACGTGTCCGTCCATGAGTTCTTCCAGCTCAAAATAACGCGAGAACCAGTCTTTAGCAGTTTCGTTAATAGCCACTTCCTCTGTTTTGCTCAGTTTTACTTTTTTGCGGTATTCCAATTTTTCAAACTGAACTTGGGCATTACTAAAAAAGAAGTCTAAGCGAACATTCAATGCCTTGGCTAAGGCCAAAAGCGTATCGGCTTCGGGTTTTGATTTTCCTTGTTCAAACTGATGAATGGCCTGTTTGCTAATCTGATTGTGCATTTTGTCGGCCAGTGCTTGCAACGACAAGCCCGCCATTTTACGGGCACTGGAAAGTCTTTCGGCAAAATGAGTACTTGGCTCGTTCATTGGTTTAATAAGATTTACTTGACAAAAGTAAAATAAAAACACTTATTTGTCAAGTAAATCTTCAAAACTAAAACCATTAGGCTAATCGTACTCAAAGCCAGCATAAGCCCTTATAATAAACTCATCGACCGCATGTCTGATGATAATGCGACGAGGGTGGAGATGTTGTATAAGATATGCCTTTCCGCACGGTTGGTCTGTGCGGAAAGGCATTTTTATGATTGAGTAGCAAAATGAGGCGAGAACCTCAATTACTCAAATTTCAAGTGCTTCACAGAATCGCCAGAGGAGGCCAATTCTTCGAGGGCTTCAATGCCAATTTGCAGGTGTCTTTCTACAAATAATGCCGTTACTTTTTTGTCGCTTTCTTCAGTTTTTACGCCCTCAGGCACGAGCGGATTGTCAGATACAAGCAGCAACGCACCGTGCGGAATTTGATTGACAAAGCCCACCGTAAAAATGGTGGCGGTTTCCATGTCAATGGCCATTGTTCTGATTTCGCGCAGGTATTCTTTAAACACCTCGTCGTGTTCCCAAATGCGGCGGTTGGTGGTATAAACAGTTCCTGTCCAGTAGTCGAGTTCGTGTTTTTTGATGGTCGAAGATACCGCCCGTTGCAGCCTAAACGACGGCAGCGCGGGTATTTCGGGGCGCATGTAATCGTTGCTGGTGCCTTCGCCCCGAATGGCCGCAATGGGCAATATCAAATCGCCGATTTGGGTTTTTTTGAGGCCACCACATTTGCCCAAAAACAGCACTGCTTTGGGCTGCACCGCCGCCAGCAAGTCCATAACGGTAGCTGCCATGGCACTGCCCATTCCAAAATTGATGATGGTAATATTGTGGGCGGTGGCGGTTTGCATGGCGCGGTCGCGGCCTTGCACTTCTACGCCATATTTGGTGGCAAACATTTGCACATAATTGATAAAATTGGTGAGTAAAACGTACTCCCCAAAGCCATCGAGCGGCGTACCTGTGTAGCGAGGCAACCAGTTTTCTACAATTTCTTCTTTGGTTTTCATGTTAATTTTCGGATTTTTGGGTACAAAAAAAAGAGGCCATGCAAACGCTCCATTTGCCCCCCTTTGCCTACAAAGTTAAGCAAATTGGGTCAAAAATTCATATTTATGATGTCATACGCCGCCAATATGTGGTACTTACACCCGAAGAGTGGGTGCGGCAGCACGTGGTACATTGGCTGGCCAATGGCTTTGGGTATCCCAAATCGTTGATGCAAATAGAAAGTGGCCTGCGCTACAACGCCATGACCAAGCGCAGCGATTTGATTGTGTATGACCGCGCGGGTCAGCCGTTTTTATTGGTAGAGTGCAAAGCCCCAACCGTACCACTGACCGACGCTACTTTTGGCCAAGCGGCGCGTTATAACTCCATCGTAAAAGCCCCTTACTTGCTCATAACCAACGGGTTGTCTCATTTTGTGTTTGAAATAACCACCACGGGTATCACAGAACTAACGCAAATGCCGCAGTTAAACAACGAATTTTAGGTTCAAGAATCTGATTTCGGTTATTCGTTTTTCTCAAAATTTTTCTCGCCCGCTTCCACTCGCGTGGCGAGCGTGTTTTCTTTGGGCGGCAGCGGGCAGGCAAAATTATGGTTGTAGGTGCAGTACGGATTGTACGCCTTGTTGAAGTCGAGCGGGAGCTTGTCGTCGCGCAGTTCGCTGGCTGGAATATCCAAGTAACGCCCGCCACCGTACGTTTCTTGGGGCGCGGTTTGGTCTTTAAACAACACCATAAAAAGCCCGTCTAAGAGGTAAATTGTGAGCTTTTGGGGTTGGCCGTTGAGCTCAAATTCGGCGTACCCAAACTTCTCATAGGTTTCAAAAGAGCCATCGGTCATGGGTATTTTCACCTCGCGGTTGGTGGTGTCGGTGTTGCGTACTACGCTGGCCATGAGGCTGTAAGCCAAATTGGGGGCAAAGTAATTCAGCCCCACAAAACGCGCTTTGTCTTCAATTGGCGACTCCGCGCCCGTTTTGAAAAAATTGTCTTTTTCTCTCCGTTCTTTGTTAGTCTGGTCGGTGTATTGGCTCACTTTTTGGGGCGAGTCGGTTTGGGTGTCGTTTCCCAAAAAGGTGTAGCCAATTACACCCGCTACCACGCTCAATACGAGCAGCAAAAAAAACTTATTTTTAAACATTGTTCTGGTTTTTTTAAACTTTCAAAAATACCTTCTTTTGGTACAACACATCCAAAAACAGCCATTCGACCAACACTTATTAACCCACTGCTCCGAGTACTGCTTGCGGGGTTCTGAAAAAATATTTTAAAACGCCGTGCAAAATGCCTTCGCCGCCGATAATCCAGAACATATCAAAGCCACGAAGGGCATCTAACGAAAGCAAACGGGGAGGTTTGGTAAAAGTAGGGGCCATCAAAAACAATTTTTTGTAAAATTATCAAAAAAACGACTCTGTAGCACACTAACACCCGTCCCGTTTTTTTGATAACAAAACAGCCGTACAAACCGTTAATCACAAAAATCATTTAAAGACTTGCAGAAAGCTCTTGAAAATGAATAGTTTTACTGATTCTAATCAAAAAACAAAACCCAATGAAACAGCTACTCGTACTAATCGGCTTGGTGGTCAGCCTCGGCACTTTTGCCCAAACCGACCTCAAAAAGCCCGTTCCTTTCGACCCAAATGTACGCACGGGCAAACTGCCCAACGGCATGACGTACTACATTCGCAAAAATGCCGAACCCAAAAAACGCGCTGAATTGTATTTGGTAAACAAAGTGGGCGCTGTTTTAGAAAATGAAAACGAAAACGGTTTGGCGCACTTTACCGAACACATGGCCTTCAATGGTACCAAAAATTTCCCCAAAAACGAGCTGGTGAGCTATTTGCAGCGGGCGGGCATTAAATTTGGCGACGACCTCAACGCTTTTACCAGTTTTGACCAAACGGTTTATCAGCTTCCCGTACCTACCGACTCGGCAGAGATTTTTAGCAAAGCTCTGCTTGTACTCGAAGATTGGGCCCACAACCAACTTATGGATGGTGCCGAAATTGACAAAGAGCGCGGCGTTATTTTGGAAGAATTGCGCGGCGGGAAAGGGGCTCAAAAAAGGATGAGCGATCAGTACTTACCTGTTATTTTGGCGGGCTCAAAATACGCCCAGCGCAACATCATTGGCACCGAAAACGTTTTGAAAAACTTCAAACACGAAACCATTCGGGCGTTTTATAAGCGTTGGTATCGGCCAGATTTACAGGCCATTATCGCCGTGGGCGACTTTGACATTGATGCCGTAGAAAAAACCATCAAAACACGCTTCGGGGCCATTCCGAAGGCCGTAAAACCCGTAGCACGCCCCGAATACCCCATTCCCAACCACGCCGATACCAGGGTGTCTATTGTAACCGACAAAGAGCAGCCTTACACGTTGGGGCAAGTGTTTTATAAATTGCCAAAAAGCAAAGAAAAAACCCTCAACGACATGCGCGAAAACGTGAAGCGCAGTTTGTTTAATTCGATGCTGGGCACACGTTTGCAAGAATTACAGAAAAAAGCCGACGCACCGTATTTGTTTTCGTTTGCGGGTTATCAAGGCTTTTTGGGCGACAAAGACGCTTACATTGCCGTAGCGGTGGCCAAAGATGGCAACGTAGAACGCGCCATGAAGGCCGTACTGGACGAAAACGTGCGCGTTAAAAAGTTTGGTTTCACGGCTTCCGAACTTGAACGCGCTAAAACCCAATATTTAACCGAAATCGAAAAAAGATTCAAAGAAAAAGACAAAACAAAGTCGGTCAATTACGTGCAAGAATACATGGGACACTTCATGGAAGGGTCTTCTTCGACGGGCATTGATTTTTATTTTGATTTCGTAAAAAGCCAACTGCCCAGCATCGTTTTGGAAGAAGTAAACGCCCAGGCGGGTAAATTTTTGATTAACGAAAACCGCGCGGTGGTGGTAATGGCCCCCGAAAAAGACAAAGAAAAAATGCCAACTACGGCGCAAGTGGTGTCGTGGATGGACAACGCAGGCGCAAACGTAACGGCCTACGAAGACAAAGTAGTGAACAAGCCATTGGTAGAAAACCTTCCAGCGGGGGCCAAAGTAACGGACACCAAAAGTATTGCCGAAATTGGCGTAACCGAAGTAATACTGGGCAACGGCGTGAAGGTGGTTTTGAAACCTACCGATTTTAAAAACGACGAAATCTTGATTTCAGCCCGCAGCTTTGGTGGCTCGTCTTTATACAGTGACCAAGAATACATGAGTGCCGCCATGGCCGATGCCGTAGTAGAAAGCAGCGGCGTAGGCGAGTTCAACCCGACGGCACTCGAAAAATACATGACGGGAAAAACGGTGTCTATCTCGCCGTTTGTGGGCGAAACTGAGGAAGGTTTTTACGGTAATTTTAGCCCAAAAGATAGCGAAACCGCCATGCAGTTGCTGTACGCTTATTTTACAAAACCCCGCAAAGACCCCGAAATGATAAAAGGCATGATGTCGGCCCAGCGGTCGCTTGTTGAGAGCCAAAAAGCGTCTCCCTCACCCGAAATGGTGTTTTCTGACAGCTTGTCGTCTGTTTTGGGTAATTATAATTTCCGCCGTTTGCCCATGAGCGTGGCTCGTTTTGACATGACCAACCCCGACCGCGCTTACGAAATTTATAAAGAACGCTTTGCCGATGCGTCCGATTTTACGTTTTTCTTGACAGGCGCTTTCAAAGTAGAAGAAATCAAGCCTTTGCTTGAAAAATACTTGGGTGCGTTGCCCACGCAGGGCAAAAAAGAGTTGTACAAAGATTTGGGCATAAAAATCCCAGCGGGGCAAATCAGCAAAACCGTTTACAAAGGTATTGAAGCCAAAAGCCGCGCGTCGTTGGTATTTAGTGGCGACTACGACTACAGCGACGATAATAATCAGCAACTTGATGCCCTCGAAGAAATCTTGAACATCAAACTCATCGAAGTGATTCGTGAAAAAGAGAGCGGTGTGTATGGCATTGGTGCACAGGCTACTTACAACAAGATTCCCGCGCCGCGCTACACCGTGAGCATTGGCTATGGCACAGGCCCAGAGCGCGTAGAAGAGCTGGCGACTAAGACGTTGGCAGTGCTGGAAGAAATCAAGAAAAACGGCGCAACGCAGGTGGATATTGACAAGTTTAAGGCCGAAACTCGCCGCGCTATGGAAGTAAAAGTGCGCGAAAATGGCTTCTGGCAGTCGCAATTGGTAGATGCCTACACCAACAGCGAAGACCCCAAGAAGGTATTGGATTGGGCAAAAGACTTGGACAAAGTAACGGTAGAAAGTACCAAAGCTGCCGCCAATAAGTATTTGAGTGGTACTAACTTGGTAAAAGTAGTGTTACTGCCCGAGAAAAAATAGGGAAATAAAAGCAAAGAAGAGCGGCCCGTCAAAATAACTATTTGGCAGGCCGCTTTTTTGTTTTAGGATGCCTCGACAAAAAATTGTACTCCAAAAGAGAGGCTATGTATAAGGAGTATTGCCAAAATAGGAAGAGACCGTAAAACCCTTTATTTTAAAACGACACGCATGAAACGGTGTAAAATCATAGAAAGACAATCCTCATTTCAAAGGCGTATATTTTCGAGCTTATGGATTTTATGAAGCAAGCATTAGAATTGCTCAAAAAATCGGGGCAATAGCCTTAACTTTGCGACAGAAACAGAAAACCACCCAGTTCGATATTTTGGCCTCAAAAATCTGCAATTTAAACCCAACACTACTAAATGCGTATCCTTGTTCTTGATAACTACGACTCCTTTACTTACAACCTTGTCTATATTTTGCGTGAGCTTCACGACGACGTGAGCGTGCACCGCAACGATAAAATTGCGCTCGAAGACGTGGCACTATACGACAAGATTTTGCTTTCGCCTGGGCCAGGCATACCTTCTGAGGCGGGTATTATGCAGGAGGTTGTGCGCACCTACGCTCCCACAAAAAGCATTTTGGGTGTGTGTTTGGGGCATCAGGGCATTGGCGAGGTGTTTGGCGCAACCCTCAACAACATGGCCGACGTGCTGCACGGTATCAGCGATAAAGTCTGCATCACCGACCCCACCGAAAAGCTGTTTCGAAGTTTGCCCAGTTCGTTTCAGGTGGGGCGTTATCATTCTTGGACGGTGGTTACAGAAAGTGTACCAGACACCATGACAATTACCGCTTTGGACGAAAACAACCAAGTTATGGCTCTTGCCCACAACTCCTACGACGTGCGCGGGGTGCAGTTTCACCCTGAGTCTGTCTTAACTGAACACGGTAAACAAATGCTACAAAACTGGCTTTCGATTTAGTCATTTTGTCACCCCGACGATAGGAGGGGTCTAAACAATGTTAGGTTTCAAAACATGACCATCAATCAAATTTTCGATTCATTCAATAACCTCCGCGTACTCATTGTGGGCGATGTGATGCTCGATGCTTATGTGTGGGGTAAAGTAGAGCGTATTTCGCCCGAAGCCCCCGTACCCGTGGTGAACGTGCTACGCCGCGAGCTGCGACTGGGCGGGGCGGGCAACGTGATTTTGAACGTAAAAGCCCTTGGTGCTGAACCCATCGCTTGCGCCGTGGTAGGCCAAGACGACTTTGGCGACAAGTTGCTGCACTTGCTGCGCGACAAAAATTTGGACACCAGCGGTATTGTTCAGAGCGCGAGCCGCATTACGACGGTCAAAGAGCGTATCATTGCGGGTTCGCAGCAAGTGGTGCGCGTGGACACCGAAACCGACAAAACAATTAGCGAAGCCGAACAAATCCAACTCATCGAGCGGGCCAAGGCATTGATTCCGAGTTGCCAAGTGGTGCTATTTGAGGATTACGACAAAGGCGTGCTTTGCCCCAGGGTTATTCAAGAAATTACGGCATTTGCCAACGCGCAGGGCGTGCCAACGGTGGTGGACCCTAAAAAACGCAACTTTTTGGAATACCAGCACGTAACTTTGTTTAAGCCCAATTTGAAAGAACTCAAAGAAGGCTTAAAAATTGAATTTGACGTACAAAACTCCGATGAGCTTGAAGCCACCGTAACCCAACTCAAAGCCACGCTCCACGCCCAAGGAATTTTTGTAACGCTCTCAGAACATGGCGTTTATATTGACCATGATGGCGAAAAGCATCACCTCAAAGCCCACAAACGCAAAATAGCCGACGTGTCGGGGGCGGGCGATACGGTAATTAGCGTGGCGGCCTGTTGCGTGGCGTTGGGGCTACCGCCGCAATTAGTGGCCGAGCTGTCCAATCTGGGTGGGGGCATTGTGTGCGAAGACGTGGGCGTAGTGCCTATTGACAAAGCTCGCCTCCAAACTGAGGCCGAAAAATTATTTTAGATTTTTAACCCAAAACACCATGTACAGCTCCATCAGCGCGTTCGACATGATTAAGATAGGGGTCGGGCCATCAAGTTCGCACACCATGGGGCCGTGGAATGCCGCCTTGTTGTTTTTGGCATCTTTAAAGCAAAAAGCCCCGCTTTCAAGCGTGCAGCGGGTGCAAATTTCACTTTATGGTTCGTTGGCAAAAACGGGCAAAGGCCACGGTACAGACGTTGCTACGCTGCTGGGGCTTTGTGGTTACGATTTTCGGACCATTGACACCCAGACCATTTTGCCTACTTTTGAGCAAATAAAACAACAACGCCTGTTGACATTGGCTGGTACAATACCCATTGTGTTCAATTATGAGGAAGACCTTCTTTTTTTGAATAAACAACAATTGCCTTTCCACCCCAATGGCATGAACATCAGGGCGTTCAATGCCGAAGAATTATTGATAGAAAAAACCTATTTCAGCGTTGGTGGTGGTTTTGTGGTAGAAGAACATCCCGAAGCCAATATAAAATTACCCATCGTTACGCCTTACCCGTGCCATAGTGCCCACGAAATTTTGACCAATTGCCAACAATTGGGTTGGCGCGTGTCGGAGTTGGTAAAACACAACGAAACTGCTTGGCAATCCCACGAAGCCGTTCACAACCAAGCTCTTGCCATTTGGCAGGAGATAAAATGGTGCGCGTTTCGGGGCGCTTATACTCACGGTATTTTGCCTGGTGGCCTCAACGTAAAACGCCGTGCTGCCGCATTGAACCAGCAATTGTTGGGTAATCGTACATTTAATAACCCCGACGAATGGCTTGATGCGGTGCAGCAAACAAGCCCCGATTTTGGCAACGTAAACCACTGGATTTCTTGCTTTGCACTCGCCGTTAATGAAGAAAACGCTGCGTTTGGACGGGTCGTTACATCGCCTACCAACGGGGCAGCGGGCGTGATGCCCGCCGTGTTACTCTACGCCTATTGTTTTTTGAAACATACCAGTGCTGAAAAAATCACCGATTTTATCGTAACAGCAGGTGAGATAGGCACACTCTTCAAAAAAAATGCGACCATTTCGGCGGCTATGGGCGGCTGTCAAGCTGAGATAGGCGTTTCGTCGGCCATGTCGGCAGCGGCACTTACCGATATGCAAGGTGGCACGCCCGAACAAGTACTGTCGGCGGCTGAAATTGCGATGGAACACCACCTTGGCCTTACCTGCGACCCCGTAGGTGGGCTGGTGCAAATTCCGTGCATTGAGCGCAACACCATGGGAGCCATGAAAGCCATTACTGCTTCTAATTTGGCGTTGGTCAATCAAACGGGCGATGCCAAGGTGAGCCTCGACTCGGTGATTGCCACCATGTGGCAAACGGCGCTTGATATGAACCACAAATACAAAGAAACTTCAGAAGCTGGTCTTGCTATTCAAATTTCAGTGGGATTGGCCGAATGTTAAAAAAAAAAGCTAAAATATGCACATCAAAATCGGAACGCGCGGTAGTAAGTTGGCTCTTTGGCAAGCCTATTATGTGCAAGAAAAATTAGAAAATGGTGGCCTTAGCACCGAAATCGTACTCATTGACACCAAAGGCGACCAGATACTCGACCGCTCGCTGTCGAAAATTGGTAGCAAAGGTGTCTTTACGCAAGAACTCGAAGACCAACTGCGCGACGGTCGCATTGACATTGCCGTGCACAGTGCCAAAGATTTACAATCTGAACTTGACAACGACCTTGAACTGATTGCCTTTACTGAGCGCGAAAAAGCAAACGACGTGTTGGTGAGTTTTAAAAAAGAGTCAAATCTCAACAACCCAACAACGCAAATCTCTACCCTTACAATTGGTACTTCTTCGACGCGGCGGGTGGCGTTGCTGAAGCATTTTTATCCGCACGTCAAAACGGTAGATATGCGTGGTAATTTACAAACCCGCCTCCGCAAACTCGAAGAAGGGCAGTGCGATGCGCTTCTGCTGGCCTACGCGGGTGTACACCGCATGGAATACGACTCATTAATTACCGAACATTTGTCATTAAGCCAATTTACGCCTGCCGTGGGGCAAGGCAGTGTGGCCATTGAATGTTGCCAAAACATGGAGGCCGCAAAGAAAGCGCGGGTGCGGGCTTTGCTCAACCACCCCGATACCGAAATTTGCTTATTGGCCGAACGCTCGTTTTTGCGTACGTTACAGGGAGGTTGCAGCGTACCCGTGTTTGGCTTAGCTACTTTGCACCAAAACACGCTCAGCATGACAGGCGGCGTAGTGAGTTTAGACGGGCAGCAGCTGCTTCGTATGAACGCTACGCTTGGCGTTGATACATTGCAAACACCCATCACATTAGGGCAAAACATTGCACTTGACCTAATAAAACAAGGCGCAAACAAGATTTTAGAAAATATTCGTCAATCGTAGCAACGCCAAGCGTGGCGTTGCCAACAACAATAACAATGAAAAATCTGCTCAATCACCTCCTCAACCAACAAACACTCTCTTATGATATTGCCAAAGAAACCTTGCTGCAAATAGGTCGAGGCGAACATAACGCTGCTCAAATTGCCAGTTTTTTGACTGTTTTTTCGCTGCGTGGCATTACCGTTGAGGAGTTGCAAGGTTTTCGTGATGCCATGATTGAGCTTTGTTTATCAGTTGATTTACAGGAGTTTGAAGCCATGGATGTGTGCGGGACGGGCGGCGATGGCAAGGATACGTTCAATATTTCGACGCTCTCGGCTTTTGTGGTGGCAGGTGCGGGGCAGCGTGTTGCCAAACACGGCAATCACGGCGTATCGAGTGCCGTTGGTTCTTCTACAGTGCTCGAATATTTGGGGTATCAATTTACCAACGACCACGACAAACTACGTCGCCAACTCGACACGGCGGGCGTTTGTTACTTGCACGCGCCGCTTTTTCATCCAGCCATGAAACACGTGGCTCCTATTCGCAAAGAGCTTGGTATTCGCACGTTTTTCAATATGCTGGGGCCACTTACCAATCCTGCCCGCCCCAAAAAACAAATGGTGGGGGTGTTTAATCTTGACTTAATGCGCCTCTATGCCTATCTTTACCAGCAATCTGACCACCGCTTCTTGATTGTTCACGCTTTAGACGGTTACGACGAAGTATCTTTGACTGGAGACTTTAAAATAATAACCCCGCTCCAAGAGCAAATTTTAAGCCCAAACCAACTGGGTTTAGGTACTTTTGCCGCCCACCAGCTTCACGGGGGCGATACCCTCGCCGAGTCGGCGCGTATTTTTGAAAATGTACTGAACAATCAAGCCACCCTTGCCCAAACCGAAGCCGTATTGGCCAACTCAGCATTGGCACTGCACGCCGCCAACCCTTCGTTGGCATTGTTGGATGCCGTAGCCGCCGCCTGCGAGTCGCTCGAAAGTAAACGCGCTTTGGCTTGTTTTACCAAATTTATCACCAATTAGCAACCCAATTATTTGTGAATATTCTTGACAAAATAGTAGCTCAAAAACAGATTGAAGTGGCAGCCTCAAAAGCCCAAATAAGCCGCGCTGATTTAGAAAAATCACCGCTTTTTGACCGTCAGGGCTTGTCATTAAAACAAAAACTTGTCGTTTCAAGTCAGTTTGTCATTCCGACGAAGGAGGAATCTAACACCGCTGTTTTAGATGCTTCCTTTCGTCAGCATGACAAAATAGACATTACGGGCATCATTGCCGAATTTAAGCGTCAGTCGCCGTCTTTGGGAGTTATAAATGCCAACGTGCAGGTCGAAGTAGTAACGCGCGGCTACGCTGATGCGGGCGCAGCGGGGCTTTCGGTACTGACTGACACGGCTTTTTTTGGCGGTAGTTTTCAGGATTTTCACCAAGCTCGTGCCGCCAACTCCACTACGCCCATGCTGCGCAAAGACTTCATGGTGGACGAATACCAACTTTGGGAAGCAAAAGCCATGGGAGCTGACGTTATTTTGTTGATTGCGGCCTGCCTTTCCCCAGAAGAAATAAACAAATTGGCTCAACAAGCGCATATATTAGGAATGGAAGTGTTGCTCGAAGTACACGACCGCCACGAACTCGAAAGTAGTTTGTGCCAACACATAGATTTGGTGGGCGTAAACAATCGAAATTTGAAAACTTTTGTAACCAACATTGAAACCTCAGTAGAACTGTCCGCGCTCATTCCCGACGAGTTTGTGAAGGTTTCGGAAAGTGGCCTAAAAGACGTACAAACCATTCAAGAGTTGCGTAAAATAGGCTATACAGGTTTTTTGATTGGCGAAACATTCATGAAAACGCCCAACCCTGCTGGGGCTTTGGCGGCATTAAGCAACGAATTGAAACAATTATCTGTTTAACAAACAAACCAAATACTTTACCACGTAATCTGAAAAACCATGATAAAATTAAAAGTGTGCGGAATGCGCGATGCCGACAACTTGGCGGCCTTGGTCGAATTGAAACCTGAGTTTATTGGGTTTATTTTTTATGATAAATCGCCCCGATTTGTGGGCGATATGGACGAAGCCGTGGCGCGAGCCGTTCCTAAGAGTATCAAAAAAGTGGGGGTTTTTGTGAACGCCACGCCCGAATACGTACTGCGAATGACCAAAAAATACGAGTTGCAGTTTGCGCAATTGCACGGCCAAGAAACCCCCGATTTTTGCCGCCAACTCAAAATGCGGGGAGTCAATATTATCAAGGCGTTTGCGATTGACGAGTCGTTCAATTTTACGAGCCTCAACAATTTTAAACCCCACACCGACTTTTTCTTGTTCGACACCAAAGGGGCGCAGCCTGGTGGCAACGGCGAGGTGTTCGATTGGAACTTGTTGCGCCGCTACGACAACGATAAACCTTTCTTTTTGAGCGGCGGGCTATCGCTCCAAAATATAGACTTGGTGTCAGAATTGGAAGGTATGAAAGTATATGGGCTCGACATAAATAGTAAGTTTGAAACAGCTCCCGCCCAAAAAGACATAGAAAAAATTGCTGAACTGATTGCCATTTTGCGGCCTGTACAAGAAGAAATTGAAGCATAAATACCCATTAAATCAATGACAGCAATACAAACAAAATCGGTGTTTTCGGTGAGTGAGCGCGGCTATTATGGGCAGTTTGGCGGGGCGTACATTCCCGAAATGCTCTACCCAAACGTAGAAGAACTCCGCCAAAACTACTTGACAATAACCGCCAGTGCCGAGTTTCAAGCGGCGTATGAAGACCTGCTCCGCGACTACGTGGGGCGGCCTACGCCGCTGTATCTGGCGCAGCGTTTGTCCGAAAAATACAATACCACCATTTATCTCAAACGCGAAGACCTGTGCCACACGGGGGCGCACAAAGTAAACAATACTGTTGGGCAGATTTTGCTGGCCAAACGCCTCAATAAGCACAAGATTGTGGCCGAAACGGGCGCAGGCCAACACGGCGTGGCTACGGCTACCGTCTGCGCCCTAATGGGTATGGAGTGCATCATATACATGGGTGAAATTGACATCAAACGCCAAGCTCCCAACGTAGCCCGCATGAAAATGCTCGGCGCGGAGGTACGCCCCGCCATGAGCGGCTCCAAAACTTTGAAAGATGCTACCAACGAGGCCATGCGCCACTGGATAAATCACCCCACCAATACGCACTACATCATTGGTAGCGTAGTGGGGCCGCACCCCTATCCCGACATGGTGGCGCGGTTTCAGTCGGTTATTTCCGAAGAAATTAAAAAGCAATTGCTGGCCAAAACAGGCACTGAACTACCCGATTATGTGATTGCGTGCGTGGGCGGTGGCAGTAATGCAGCGGGCGCATTTTACCATTTTTTAGACGATTTGTCGGTCAAGCTCATTGCGGCGGAGGCAGGTGGCCACGGCGTTTTGTCGGGCTTATCGGCGGCTACTACATTTTTGGGTAAGCCTGGGGTATTGCACGGCAGTCGCAGTATTTTGATGCAAACCGAAGATGGACAAGTGGTAGAGCCTCATTCTATTTCGGCGGGTTTAGACTACCCGGGCATTGGCCCGCTGCATGCGCACCTCTGGGACGCAGGCCGCGCCGAGTTTTATGCCATTACCGACGACGAAGCGTTGGTGTCGGCCATGGAACTTTCTAAACTCGAAGGCATCATTCCCGCCCTCGAAACTGCCCATGCTTTGTCCGTTTTGCCTTATTTGAAAGCTGCCCCGAACGAAACAATAGTAATAAACTTGTCGGGGCGCGGCGACAAAGACCTCGAAACTTACATGAAACATTTATAAACTTTACCCCCTTAAAACCCCTTTCTCATTTTATGACTACATTAACCTTGTCCGAAGTATCGGCGATGCGCGTGAAGCTCAAAAACTTAGAAGCCCGCAAAGAAGATGCAAGCCTGTCGTTTATGGACAAAATTGAAATAATGGACGAAATCCTGGAATTGAAAGAGCAACTGGGCGAATTTGAACGAAAAGTAAGCAGCAGCGGCAATGATTGCGAGTTTTGCTCGTCGTAACACCATTGTTTTTCAATATTTTGTCCTCAAAAATCAAAAAGTTGATTGAGTAATTAAATCTGTTGTATGCAACAGAAAGGCTCTAATTTTAGTAACGTGTAAATAATAATAGGGGTAAAACTAAAGATATAAAAATCTAACAATCAGTGTTTTAAGGGTAAAAAACCCCAACTTATTGTTTACACGCTACTCAACAATTTTCCTTCTTCAGTTGGCACTGTAATGCCACAAATAAGCCAACAGTTTGTCAAATTGTGCTTGCTCATGGGCGTTGGCGTGTTGTCGCAAATACAGTTGATACACCTCCGCCAGTTCGGTAAATTGGGGGCTGTTGTTGAGCTTGGCCGCAATGATGCCCTTAAAACACCGATGAATCTGGTTGTAAACAAACTTGCAAGGCTGGCGGTGCGTGGCGTTCAGGGCTTTGTCTATGGCAGCCACGCTATCGAGATTGGTTAAAAACGCAAAACCAGTTTGTTCAAAAAAAGCGGCTATCAATTCGCAGGTATTTTGCAGGTCTTCTTCATTTTGAATTTTATACCGAAAATACTTCACGTCGTTGTATTTGCCCAACGACACAATGAGTGTATTGGCATCTTGGCGAAAATCGAGTAGGTTGGTGGTTAAAAATTGCTGGGCAATTTGCTCAATGTGCCGATTGTGGCTGCCAAAATGCACCTCCACCCAAGCGTCGTTTGGGGCATATTCGGTTATCGAAAAAACAACATTCAAAAAACCGTTGGCAGTAAGTTTACGAAATTGCTTTTTTTCGGCCAAAAGCTGATACTTTTGGTTCTCGAAAAAATGGCAAAGCAAGCGGTATAGTTTGGTTTCGGTGGTGTTGGTACGCATCTCCTATCTTTATTTATAAAAACTCTGCCACCACACAATTAGTTTATTTTTTACACCAATCTAATTTTTTAGCTCAAATGAATCTTTCTGTACGACAGGCCATTTTTACGGCAATGATATTGCTGCTGAGTTTATCGTCTTTTGCGCAAATACTCACCCAAACCATTCGGGGGCGCGTAGCCGACGGCGACAACAACCAGCCCATGACAGGTGCCACCGTAAAACTCACAAACACCGAACTGGGCGCGGTGGTGGGCAGCGATGGCAGTTTTCAAATTGAGCGGGTGCCTATTGGTCGTTATACCTTGCAAATCAGCAATGTAGGCTACGAAACGGTGTCTGTTCCAGAATTGTTGATAGAGGCAGGTAAAGAAAAAATAGTAAATATTGTGCTGAAACAAACCATCAAAACGCTTGATGAGGCGGTGGTGCAAACTGCGCGGCCTGTGGCCATTGGGGGTAGTGTGCAGCGCATTACCAACGAGCAAACCCTGCGCTACGCGGCCACGTTTTTGGACCCCGCGCGGTTGGCTACGTCGTTTGCGGGCGTGGCAGCTTCCAACGACCAAGCCAACAATTTGTCTATTCGGGGCAACTCGCCCAATGGCATGCAGTGGCGCATTGAAGGCGTTGAGGTAGTAAATCCCAACCACCTCAACAACGCGGGTACGTTCAGCGACCGCCCCTCGCAAACGGGCGGTGGTACTACCATTTTGAGTGCGCAACTCATGGACCGCGCCGATTTTTTGACCAGTGCTTTTCCTGCCGAATACGGCAACGCGCTGGGAGGAGTGATGGACGTTCGCCTGCGCCGAGGCAACGACCAGCGGCAGGAGTTTACGGTACAGGCGGGGCTTTTGGGCGTAGATTTGGCAGCAGAAGGGCCTTTTTCTAAGAAATCAAAAGCCTCTTATTTGGTTAATTATCGGTACTCATTTACGGGGTTGTTGGGTGCGTTGGGCGTAAAGTTTGGCGGCGAAGACATTCGTTACCAAGACCTTTCGTTCAATTTTAATTTTCCGACCAAACGCGCGGGTACGTTCACGGTGTTTGGCATGGGTGGCCTGAGTAGCAACAACTTTACGGCCCAACGCGACACGGCGCAGTGGTTGGTGCAAAAAGATGGGTTTGACATTGATTTCAAAAACAGAATGGGTGCGATGGGCGTTACGCACGCCGTCAATGTGGGTAAAAATACCACTTGGAACACCGTACTGGCCGCATCGGCTTTTGAAACCACCCGCGAAGGTTATATTTTGTCAAGAACCACCGACCGCCGTTTTTTGGTAGAAGCCGACAGCCTGATGAAGGCGCGGTATTCGTTGGCTACTTCTTTGACCCACAAAATGGGCGGTTGGCAACTGCGCGGCGGGCTGTATTTAACACGCCAAATAGACGATGTGTCGGCGCGGTCGCCGTTTTTGGCCATTGGTCGGGCTGAGGGGTTGATTGTCCAGCCGTATGCGTCGGTGTCGGGGCGCATTGCACCGCGTTTGAGCTTGCAAGCGGGTTTGCATTATTTGAGTTATACTTACAACAAAACCAACTCGCTCGAACCCCGCGCGGCCCTGCGGTTTGATGCCAACGCGCGTCAGTCGTTTACGGTTTCGTACGGTTTGCACAGTCAGTTGCAGTTGCCCCAAATTTATACGTCCATCAAAAACTCTGACATGCGCCAAAACCTGCGTGCCAACGCACTGCTGGGCTTTACGCGCGCCCACCACGTGGTGTTGGGGTACGAATACCGCTGGCGCAGGCAGTCGTCGCTGCGGGTAGAGGCGTATTACCAGTCTATTTTCAACGCTCCAGTTGCCAAAAATCCTGCGTTGGTAAGTTATCGGGTGTTGCCTGCTTTTTCGGCACTCAATTTGGAAGAGCAATTTGTTGATGCTGAATTGGCAAACACTGGCACAGGCCGCAATTATGGCTTAGAAGCTACGTATCAGCGGTTTTTGCAGAAAAATTACTACTTACTCATCACGGGTTCGCTCTATAACTCTACCTACTTAGGCCAAGACGGCGTGCGGCGCAGCACGCGCTTCGACGGGCGGCACACGTTTAGTTTGACGGGGGGTAAAGAATTTGCCCGCCGCAAGCCCAACCGTTCGCTGGGAGTCAATGCGCGGATGCTGTGGCTGGGTGGTTTTAGAGATTCGCCCATTGACGTAGAAGCCTCCGACGGCGCAAACCGCACCATTTATAAAGTAAACGACTTGTATAGCGTGCAACTTGCCGACTATTTCCGCACCGACGCGCGGTTTTATTGGAAGAAAAACAAAGCAGGCTTTACGCGCACTTGGTCTATTGACGTACAAAACCTCACCAACACCCAAAACGAAGCCAACAGCTACTTTGATATTTTGCAAAACAAAGTAGTGAAACGCTACCAATTGGGCATTATACCCGTCATCAGCTACCGCGTGGAGTTTTAGGGTTTTTTTTGGGTAGCTCAGGTCGGAGACCTGATAATAGAAGCACGAGCGGGACGCTCGCGCTATCGAAGGTTTTTTTGGGTAGCTCAGGTCGGAGACTTGACAATAGAAGTACGAGCGGGACGCTCGCGCTATCGAATCTCGCGTGCCAGTACGAAGAAAGGTCTATTTTATATTGGGGTAGAGAATCGTTAAAGCCGATTTTGTTTGTTGTCATCGCTCCTGATGGCGCGAGTCTCTGGCTCGTGCCGCTTATTAAAAGGCTTCCAGCCGCTAAACTGCGACTGGAAGTCGCAAAATAGTCAGCATGAGCGAAGACGCTCGCGCTATCGGTTAGCTTACTTACCTCAAATTATGTTATAAAGCTACCATCTATATTACTATTCAAAGATTTAATTAAAATATAATGTCTATTGATCAAAGACCCTCAATCGTTGATGAGAAAACACGTTTTGGAGACCTTGAAATTGACACCGTAATCGGAAAAAACCATCAAGGTGCTTTGTTAGAGTGAACAGTTTAGTTTGGATTAAATTACTTGATGGTAAGCATTCTGAACCTTTGACAGAAGCCACAATACAGGCTCTAATGCCTTTAAAACAACAAATTAAAACCATTACCGCTGATAGCAAAGAGTTTGCTCGACATCAAGAAATAGCAAAAGAACTCAACGTAAACTTTTATTTTGCCAAACCTTATCACTCATGGGAAAGAGGTGCAAATGAAAACACTAACGCGGGGCCGCCCGTGCGGATTGATTCGGCAATATTTTCCCAAAGGAAGCTCATTTGAAAATATTACCCGTGAACAAGTAGCGGATGTTCAAAATAAACTTAATAACAGACCAAGAAAAAAATTAGGATACTTTTCTCCTAACGAATTTTATAAAATTAATTTTTTGAAAAAATACCTGGGACACTGCTCAGCATTAAATTTTAATCACGTAAAAACGAAATTGGGTGGCCATTTTATGCCTGTTCGTCGCATCTTATTTTTGGTTTTATCTTACCTTTGGCATAATACCCTTATTTTTAGCCCCTAAACAAAAAACCGCGCTTTAAATTTCCGCCAAACTATGTTGAAAAGTTTCTTTCAAACCCTGCTACTTGTTGCTGTTTTGGGTGTTCAATTGCTACAAGCCCAAAACATACCCTCGCCCAAAGCCCACTTTGGTTTTAATATTGGCGACGATTATATGTTGGCCAATTTTACCCAAACCGAGGCTTATTTTAAGCTCTTGGCCACCTCCGACCGCGTAAAAATGGTGAATATTGGCAAAACCGAAGAAGGCCGAGACCAACCCATGCTCATCGTTACCTCGCCCGAAAACCACAAAAAATTGGCACGTTACCAAGAAATTTCGCAGCGATTGGCGCGGGCAGAAGGTCTTACTGATGCGCAAGCGCGGGAGTTGGCCCAAGAAGGCAAAGCCGTGATTTGGATTGACGGCGGTATTCACTCGAGCGAAACCGTAGCTTGGATGCAACTCATCGAAACGGCTTGGCAACTTGCCAGTAAAAACGACGCTGAAACAATGCGAATTTTGGACAAATTGGTCATTTTGATGGTGCACATCAACCCAGACGGTCAAGAACTGATGGCCAACTGGTATATGAGAAACCCCACGCCCGAAAAACGCACCCTCGACCACCTGCCCAAACTCTACCAAAAATACGCTGGGCACGACAACAACCGCGATTTTTTTATGCTGCAACTCAAAGAAACGCAAAACGTGGCGCGGCAGTTGTTTGTAGATTGGATTCCGCAGATTATGTACAATCACCACCAGCGCGGCCCAGCGGGTTCAATTGTGGCGGGTCCTCCCTACCGCGACCCCTTCAATTATGTATTTGACCCACTGGTTATTACGGGCATTGATGCCGTAGGAGCGGCCATGATAAATCGCCTCAATTTGGAAGGTAAACCTGGCTACACGCGCTTGGGCGGGTCGGTGTTTTCGACTTGGTACAACGGCGGCTTGCGCACCACTACTTATTTTCACAATCAAATTGGCCTCTTGACCGAAATCATTGGTGGGCCAACACCTGAAACGGTGCCGTTGGTCCCCAATCGCCTGATTCCCAACAATAATACGCCGTTTCCTGTTACGCCCCAAAAATGGTATTTTAAGCAATCTATTGACTACTCGGTATCGTGCAATTATGCCGTGCTCGACTACGCCGCCCGTCAAAGCGATGCCGTGCTGTTTAACATGTATGCCATGGGGCGCAATTCTATTTCGAGAGGAAGTAAAGATAACTGGATGCTCTCGCCCAAACGGGCCGATGCCATGACGCAAGCCCAGAAAAACGATAAAACGACCAAGCCTGACTCTACCAATGCCGCCAACGACCCATTTGGAATGCGCGGCGGAATAGCCACCAAGTATTTTGATGCGGTGATGAAAGACAGCGCCCAACGCGATGCCCGTGGCTACGTGGTATCGGCCAATCAACCCGATTTTGCCACCGCTACCAAGTTTATCAATGCCCTCATCAGAACGGGCATTTTGGTCCACAAAGCTACCGCTGAGTTTGTGTTAAATGGCAAAAAATACCCCGCTGGTTCGTACATTGTCAAAACCAACCAGGCGTTTCGTCCGCACGTGCTAGATCTGTTTGAGCCGCAAGACCACCCCAACGATTTTGCCTATCCAGGCGGCCCGCCCATTCGACCTTACGATGCGGCTGGTTGGACGTTGGCCTACCAAATGAATGTACAGTTTGACCGACTCCTCACCGATTTTACGGGTCCTTTTGAAGCCATTCCGTACGGCCAACTCCAAGCCACAATTGGGCAAGTGGCAACCGCCACAAGCGGCGGCTACGTACTCAGCGCCCAAGCCAACAACGCCATTTTGGCGGTGAATGAACTATTGGCGGCGGGCGCGGAGGTGTATCGTTTGCCCAAAGGACTCAGCGGAGGCACTGTGGCAGCAGGCTCTTTTTATGTGCCTGCTGCGGCCAAAACCAAAGGCTTGGTAGAAAAAATAGCCAAAGACCACGGCCTCGATGTTCAAGGCGTAGCCAAGCGTCCTGCCAAAGAATGGTTGACCAAGGTGTCGCCGCTGCGCATTGCGCTTTGGGACACTTACGGCGGCTCCATGCCTTCGGGTTGGGTGCGGTTGTTGTTGGAGCAATACCGTTTTCCGTTCAAAGTAATTTACGCCCCCGATATTGACAAAGGCAATCTCCGCAGCCAGTACGATGCCATTGTATTCGTAACGCGGGCCATTCCAGCGATGGCAAGCAGCAACCGCGAAAACGACATATTTAGTCTCTACGGAAGCCGCGACCCAAAAGCGGAGGAAATTCCCGAAGAATTTCGGCCGTGGTTGGGCAAAATAACGGGCGAAAAGTCGGTGCCCCAACTCAAAAAATTCTTGGAAGAGGGCGGGCGCATCGTTACCATTGGCAGCAGTGCCAACTTGGCCTATCATTTGGGATTACCCGTTAAAAACGCCCTCGTTGAAATGACAAATGCAGGAGTCGAACGCCCATTGGCTTCCGAAAAATATTACATTCCAGGCAGTTTGCTCCGCGCCAGTTTAGACTCTACGCAGTCCGCTACTTGGGGAATGTCGCCCCAAACCGACGTATATTTTGATGCCAGCCCCGTGTTTAAAATTGCGCCCGATGCCCTCACCAAAGGTACCGTAAAGCCTTTGATGTGGTTTTCGAGCAACAAACCCCTGCGTAGCGGTTGGGCGTGGGGGCAAGCCTATTTACAAGACGGTATAGCAGCCTTTGAAGCACCCGTGGGTGCGGGCAAACTCACTGTGTTTGGTCCCGAAATTACGTTTAGGGCGCAGTCGCAGGGTACGTTCAAACTCCTTTTCAATCAATTATACGGTGAATAAAATGGTCATTGGGGAATTTGTCGTAGAAATAGGTTGACCACAAATCAACCTATTTCTATGACAAGTAAAATTTCAAAAATGGTAACTACTTGCGCGTAATTATTTGTAATTACAGTAATTTGCTGTAATTGTTTGTAATTACAGTAATTTGCTGTAATTCGTTTTTTATCAATCTATTACTATCAAATTACCCTTTATTACAAATCAAAAATAATATAATGGCGGCCAACCGCCTATTTCTGCCCAACTACTTATTTTCCTAATTTTACCTTTTTACTTACGCATGTGGGACTGGTTTTCGGCAGAATGGTTTACGATTCAAAAATTCCGCGCTTTTACGTGGGTTGATGTGTATTACTTATACGGCATTGCGGCCGTGCCAGTTGTGCTTTGGCTTCGGGTGGTATTCAAAGGCCCCATTCAGCGTTTCAATATCTCTTTTGTGAAGGGTGAAACCCCCACCGAGTGGTCGAGTGGGCTGCGTTGGCTGTTTCCTGTTGCCATGTTTTTGGCTATTAGTATGATTTTGGTGGCATTGGCGCGCCCGCAAATAGTACGTATGTTGGCCGAGCAAGATGCCGAAGTAATAGATATTGTGCTGGCCTTGGATATTTCGGATTCGATGCGCGAAACCGACCTTAAACCCACCCGACTGGCCGCCGCCAAAACCGTAGCCAAGGGTTTTATTGGCGGGCGTTTGCAAGACCAGATCGGCTTAGTGGTATTTGCGGGTGAGGCTTTTACACTTTGCCCACTCACCAACGACTATGACCTGCTCTACGGTTACATTGACGACATCAGCCCCGACCGTATTGCGGTGGCGGGTTCGGCCATTGGGAGTGCTTTGGCGGTGTGTATCAATCGTTTGCGGGAGAGTCAAGCCCGCTCAAAAGTGGTTATTTTGTTGAGCGATGGCGAAAGCAACGCGGGCAACTTAACGCCCATTACGGCCGCCAAACTGGCCAAAGCATTTGGGGTACGCGTTTATACCATTGCCATTGGCAAGGCCACCAGTATTCAAAAAATACTGACCGACTCCACGCAAGTAGCTGCCACCACCGACGAAAATACCTTGCAACAAATTGCAAACTCGACCAATGGGCGTTTTTATCGGGCTTTGGACAGTGCTACTTTGCAGCAAATTTTTGGGCAAATCAACCGCTTAGAACGGGTCAAAGTTAAAACCCGCCGCTACCAAGAAGTAAAAGACTACTATCGCGTTTATCTCAACTGGGGCATGGTTTTTTTGTTGATTGCGCTGTTTTTGAAGGTTATTTTTGTGGCCAATGTGTTGGAGGACTAACGTTTTTTGAGCGAAATAACCTCGCTGTACGCCTCATTGAGGGCGGCTACCATTTTATTCCATTCGCCAAAACTGCCTGTTTTTACGAGCAAAGTGTTGAGCAACAATTTATTGCGTACCACAATTTGGCTGTTTTTTTGTTCGTAACTAATCTGAAACCCAAATTCAGGGTTTGAAAAAGCAACGTTGGGGGGTAGGTTCGTAACGTCGTAGCCAGCAGGAACGGGCAACACCGTAATGTTTTCTTCTATTTGTTGGTAGTTGTATTTCCAATCGTTGCGGCGGGGGTCCTCAATGCGTCGCTCAGCCCAAGTGCGCGTGAGATGTGGGTTAATAAAAAGCTCATTGCCAACTTGTTGCACGTAGTCGGGTACGCGAAACGCGTAGTTGAATTGGAGCGGTGCGTCGCGCTCGTCGAGTGGGGTTCTGGCTATTTTTTCTAACGCACTTTTATTGGAGCCTCTACTAAAATAAGCCTTGTAATACTCGTTTTGCTGTGGCTCGGAGCGGTATTGCAGCACCGATTTCATGTAGGTTTTGTACAATCCTTCAAAGCGGCAATTGCCTTGTCCTTGGAGCGTGCGGTTGTCGTAGCGCAACACCACCGAGTCGCGTTTGGTGTTTTGGTGGGCCGCCACCACGGGTACTTGCACTATTTCGTAGTCGTTTTCGGCGGTCATTACCAGCGCTTCTTTTCCTTGAATGTGCGACGTTGGCAACCCAAAATCAATGCGGTCGTCGGTAGCGTCCAAAAACTGCCACTGGCCGTTGCGTTTTATCGCCGCAATCATGTGGTTATCAACGGCCATAGAAGGGTTTTCGGCGTAGCGAAACGGAATATCACGCGTGCCAATCCATGCCAAATAAGCGGGTACGTTGGCCACTTTGAGCATGGCCGTAATGAGGCTCGCCATGTCTTTGCAATCGCCGTAGCGTTTGCGGCACACGTCGGCGGCTTGGCGCGGCACAAAACCACCCAAGCCCTCTTCAAAGGCAATATACTTGACGCGGTCTTGCACCCAATAATATACCGCTTTCACTTTTTCGAGGTCAGTTTTGCCGCGCGTCAGCGAGTCCACGAGCGTTTTAATTTGTGGGTCGGTTTGTTGGTTGAGGTCTTTTACCAAACCTTTATAAAACGCAAACAACTTGGGTATGTCGCCAAGTATTTCGGTTTTTTGGCCATTGATGGTGTAATTTTCGACAAACAAAAAAACCTGCGGCACGTAATGCCGAAACGAAAGCGACTCGTTTTCGATGGGGTAGGCTTTTAAGTTTTGGGCTTTCCAACTGTAAGTGGTACTGCCGTTTTGCGTGGTTTGCTTGAACAAAATGCCCTTGGTGTCGCCAAAAGTTTTGTACGAAATCTTTACTTCGGCAGGAAACGTAACCGAAAACTCGGCATTGATGATGGGCATGTAGTTGCCAAACGCAAAACCCGACAACATATACGGATTTTTGAGGCGTTCGCGGTACGACAGTGCACCAATACCCCCCTGCTTGGCAGCTGGAAAAGTGAGTTTTTTGACAAACATATCGTCAAAAAAAATGCCTCCCCCAGGCGACGGTTTCTCGGTTTTGATGTCATCAACCACAATTTTTTTAAAGCCTGCCTTGTCGGGAACAAACGAAACGGCCTGTATATCAGCTATTTCTTGAAACGCCTCCGAGTAATAAATCCGCTCGTCTGCCCAGTTGCTGGCACGTTCGTCCAAAAACACCCGCTCGTCTTTGTGCAGCACGTCTATTTGCAATTGGCCGTTCACGATGGCCACTTTTACCTGCTCCGAACGGGTCAGATAAGCCATTTCATCATTGGGAAACTTGGCTTTGATTTGCGCTACATTCACCTTTTGGGCAAACGAAAAAAAGGGGAGTAACGTCGAAAAATAGATTGAAACCGTAATTTTAAGGAGCAAAAATAAAATACGCATGGTTGGGGTGCTGTAATGTGAGGCTAAGATGAATGATAATTTGGATTAAACCAAGCCATGTGAATGGGGGTTTCGAGCTGTGTTCCGTTTAAGATTTTGAACGCTTGCCTGCCTTCGTTCACAAGCCCTAAGCTTTCATAGAAACGAACGTTTTTCTGGTTGTGTTCCCGCACATACAGTTCAATGCGCAAAATGTGGCAATATTGTTCGGTTATCGTTTTCCAGAATGTTTCAAACAGGCTCCTCTCAACACCGCGCCCGTGGTAATGCGGGTGATTGATTTCCATTTGTAGGTTTAATTTTCTGTCAAAAAGACTACTCCACTTTTACTTTGCCCCCGCCAGAATAGCTGCGATACTCGCCCGAATACATGGCATCGGCACTGACTGGCCCCAGCGCGAATGTGCCTTTGGTAATAACCCGCACCAAATAATAAAACGTTTTTTCGGTGGCTGTGGCGGAGGTGTAATAATTGATGCGGTCGTCGCGTAGGTCAAAGTGGTCGGGAACGGTGGCCGTTTTTATCCAGGGCATATCGCGGGGCTCGGTAAGGCGTGGGTTTTCTATTTCAAAAGCGGCGGGCAGCAAGTCGGTTACTACCACGTTTTCGACGGGCGTGCCAGCGGTGCTACTCAACGTTATCTTAACCACCACCAAGTCGTTTTGTTTGAAGCTACTCATGGGTTGCCCAAATCTATTCAAAAACTGCTTGCGCACGCGCAAGTTTGCGTCTTCTTCTACGTAGCCGCCCGTGGCACTGAGTCCTTCGGTTTGGGCAAACCAGTAGAGCGAGCCTTTGCCAGAAGCAGCCCCCAACCCCCGGAGGGGGCTATTTGTGTTGATTGCCAAATCTTTGCCATCAAATTGATATACTTTGTTATCTACGGTAATTTTTGCCGTTACGGTGCTGTTGGCGTTTTTCTTGGCCAATTTTCCCAATGCCAAAAATGCAAATGAGGCTTCTTGGGTGCTCAAATAGGCCGTAGCGTTGAGTGCTTGCGACAATTGGCGTGCCAAAACGGGAATTTGCAAGTCGTTGGGGTCGGTTTCGATGAGCGTATTCAGCACCAGCGCCAGGTTCAAGATGGGAGAAGAACCCAACCGCGCAGCCCCTGATGGGGGAGCTATTTTCTTTTGGAAGAAGGGCTTTAAGCCCCCATCGGGGGTTTGGGGGCTCCCTATTTGTTTGAATGCTGCCGTCAGCAAATAGCGGCTGTCGTTGGTCAGTAAATTGTTGTTTTGTTTGTAATAATTCATGCTGGCGCGGTTGGGTTTGCCCGCCATACTCAGCACATAAAGCGAATAAATGGCCGACCGACTGGCTACTTGCTGCGCCACGTAGCTGCCCGATTCGCTGTAAACCAGTTCTGTTTCGAGGGCGGGGGCATTGGTTTTGGTGGTGAGGTAGTCTATCATTTTGCCCAAACTCGACGTACTGACTTCAAAACCAGCGCGTTGGGCTTCGAGCAAAAAATGCGTGGCATAGGCAGTACCCCACCAGCTTTCGTCGGTGGTGGCAGGCCAATAGCTGACCGCGCCGTTGAAAAGCTGCATGGCTTCAACTTTCTGAATGGCCGCTTGTACGTTGAATGTCGGGTTAAAATCACTGTCGCCCGTTTTGACCATGTACGTGCTGGTTTTGAGCAACTTGGCCAAGTCGGTAAAATAAATTTGCGGAAAAGCCTTTGAAATGGTTTGCTCCACGCAGCCGTGTGGGTAGCCCAGTAGGTAGTCGAGGGCTTTGGCGTATTGCACCAGTGGCGAACGGCTCAACACCAATCGGCTTTTGACGGTGCTTGGTATAAACCCGTTGTTGGTTAAGTCAATGGTGGCATTGCTGCCGCCCGCTATCATGCCCGACTGCGCTGTTTTGAGCAACGACGTGGCAGGCCGTACCGTTAGTTCGGTTTTTTCGGTAAATTTTTCCTTGCCGTTGTTCACGGTTATGGTTACGGTGCCGTTGCCCATCGCTTGCGCGGCTTTGATGGTAAAATTGGTGCGGCTCTCTTTTTCGGGGGCAATGGATAAGTTTTGAGTTTTAATGGCCGAGTTTTGCGTTAAGTTTCCGCCCACATTCACCGAAACGCTGACATTGACGGGTTTCTTTTCGGTGTTGCTAATATTGACAGGTACAATCACTTCGTCGTCGGGGCTTAAAAAGCGGGGCAAGGCCGTCGAAATCACAATGGGGTCGGCTACTTTCATGTTTTTATTGGCCGACCCAAACGCGTTGTCTTTGTAAGCCACGGCCATGATGCGTAAATCGCCGCTAAATTGCGGTACTTCTACCTCAAACTCGGCCTCGCCGCTCAGACCGGTATTGAGCGTCCCCGACCAAAAAGCCACCAAATTTACGCGGCCATTGGAGAGCGGATTGACGCGTTTTTCGAGGTCGTAGCCGTCGCCACCTGTGCTACTAACCGAGGCCAACGACAACTCTGGAAACAACAGTTGGTACAAATCGTGGCTGCCCACTTCGAGTGCGCGTTTCTGATAAAAAAAGCCGTGAATATCGGGCGTTTGGTAGTTTTTGATTTGCAAAATTCCTTCGTCCACCACCGCAATTGTTACTTGGGCATTGCGGGCGGCGCGTACTTTGATGGTTTGCTTGGTTTTGGAGCGCGATTTTTCGACGGCCACAATCTCGACGGGCATTTTGGTGTCGGGGTCTTCTACGGGTACGGGCGCAAAACCGTGCGCCACCGTGAGCGGCAGGGCAGAATTGTCCAACGCCCGAATGAGCGTAGCCGTAACGTAAGCATTGGGCAGGTGGTCGTCGGTGATGGTAAACTGAAACTCCGCCGACTGACTGTCGGTGTCTATGTATTTGTATTCCAGTACTTTATTGCGCTCTACGCTCACGAGTAGTTTACCTTTAAACGGCGTTTTGAAGAGCACAGTGGCTTTTTCGCCTATTTGGTATTTGGGTTTGTCAAACTCCATCAAGACTTGGCCTTCGTTGCTTACTTCAAACGACGAGGCGGCCGTGCTGCCCCAGCCGTAGGCATAAAACGATGCCACCGAGTAGCCCATTGCGCCCACGCGCCGCACCCGCACTTCATACTCGCCCGACACCGTTGGGACATACCGCACCTCGCCCTTGCCACCTGCCAGATTCGCCACGTTGCTGTACACCACTTTTTCGCGTTTTTTGGAAGCGTAGCGCAGTTGATTTTCTATTCGCTCTACCACCGTGAGGTATTCAATGCGTACTATTTCTACTTGGGCAGTGGCAGTTTTGGGGTTGGCATCTTTGTCGAGGGCTACCAATGCAATAGGCAGCGGCGCGTTCAAACCCACGTAGCTGTCGGCGAGTTTGATGCCGTAAAAAATATTTTGCGTAAACACGTCAAAACGCTTCAACCGATTGACGGGGCGGCCTGTTTCGTCAAAAACTGTTACGTAAATTTTGCCTTCCAAAACCCCCATGTCTTGGTAGTTGGCATTGAGCAAAAAGGTTTCGTTGGCCAAGCCGCTGTCGTTGGTAACGCCCTGCCGCAGCGTATTTTCAAACTTAGTGTTGTTGGGAATATCAAAAAGGTACGATTTGAATTTTTCTGGCACAAACGCTTTTCGTTTCAAGCTAAAATCCATTTCGTAGTTGCGGCCAGAGGCGGGTGGTCCAAACAAATTGAGGGCGGTGGCCGAAAGTGCGGCACTTTGGCCTGTTTGGTAAAACGCGCGGTCGGTTTTGACATCTACTTTGATGCGGTCGGGCATAAACTCCTCCACGCTCACGTTTTGTGAAGCCAACAGCACCTCGTTGGCGTTCGATATTTCGATGCTGTACGTTCCCGTTACGGCGGCTTTGTCGAGCGGCAAGGTGGTGGCGAGGTCGCCTTGTGGGCCTGTGTTGCCCCGAATTACCTTCAATTCTTTGCCATTTGGCAACAAAACCCGAATCTTAATGGGCACCGACCCAGGCGACTGCCAGTTTTGTTTGCGCACCACGGTATTGAAATGAATGGTTTCGCCAGGGCGATAAATGTTGCGCTCGCCGTAGATAAACGCCTCAAAACCAGACGCATTGTCGCGTTTGCCCGCCACGTCAAAGCGCGATGTTTCGACGCGGGTGTCGTCAAAAACGAGGTAATTGAAATCGGTAGGCGCGGCTTTTTCGCCGCCTACGTTGGCCGTAATCATGGCTATCTTAAAATTAGCAGCCTTTTCGGATAGTTTGTCAAATTTGGCAATGCCCTTGCTGTCGGTTTTGAGCGTGGCCACGTCTTGGTTGTTGCTCGAAATGAGGTGGATTTCCACGTTTTCGAGTGGTTCGGTGGTTTTGATGGAGTTGGCAAAAACCCACACTTCCTCGCCCGACTGCTTGGCAATGAGGCCAATGTCTGAAATAGACACCAACTGCGTGGCCTGTAAATACTGCTCGTCTTTCGACTGCACCGACACCACATAAATGCCTTGAAAATTGTTGGACGCGTCGGGCAAACCCAAATTGAGGGCCGATACGCCGCCTATTTTGGGGAGATTTTCGGTTTCGATGGTTTTGTTTACAATCAAGTCGCTGTACAGTTGTTGGTCGTCTTCGTTGTAATTAAATTTTCCCGTTGGGCCGTAGTTTTCGTAGCCTTCCTCGCTCGTGCCTACCACGCCGTATTCGTCGTAGCGGTTGTTGCGCAAAAACTGCAAAATGTTGTTTTGATACACCTTGGCAATCTTGACTTGCACTTTTGGCACGTTCACCACGTTGATGCCCACGTTGCGCGCACCCTTGGCCGACAAATAAACCGCCTTCTTATTGGTAAAAGCAACGGCAGCGGGCATTTGGCCAAAAAACAAATCTTTCGACACGTTTTCGGGCAATTGCACGCCCAACACGCCCTTAGTTTGGTTGGTAATGGTCAGCACGTAGGTGTCGGTTTGGTTAAAATCGCCGCGCACAATAAATCCATTTTCAGTCAGTTCGGCTTTGGCCGCCACGGCGGGCTGAATGGTGAAATAATTGGCCAAGTTGTCGGGTTGTAGCTCTTGGGTGGTGGTTATTTTTACAAAAGCGCGGTTGTTTTCAAAGCCCGTCTGCACGTCTTTTACTTCCAACGTGAGTGGCGAGGGCAACACCGCCGTTTGTGCTATGTCGGCTTTGCTTTCGTGGGCGGTATTGGGTACTTTCAAACCCTTTTTGAGCAAAATGTTGAGCGATTGCTCTTCTACATTGTTGGTAATAAGCGTATTGGTAATATTCGATTGTGCTGTTTGGTTGGCGGCGGTGGCGTGTTCCAACACTTTCTCTCCACTTTTCACTTCTAACTTTTCACTTATTTCGCTGCCATTGACGGGATAATTAAACTGCAATTTGACCTTAGCCAACGGTTTGCCCGACTCCCGCGACTTGGTCCAGTAGGTTTCGGTTTCGACGAGTTGTAAAAAAGGCGTGTGAAAAGTCAGTTCGCTCGACGAAACGCCGTATTTTTTGTCGGCTACTTTGCTGGTCAAAACCTCGTTGAGGTCGGCGCGGTATTCGGTGGCGGGGTCAAAACCAGCCGTGGGCGAAAACACCAGCTCGTTGGGGGCAGTCCACTTAAATTTGCCAGCCACGGCGGGTTTAAATTCTACGTATTTGGTGGCCTCCCAACTGTTCAAATCTGACTCCCGCACCAAGTCTTTGTTGAACGTAAATACCAAATTTTGGGCCAATTGAATCTCGTCTTCAAAATTGCTGCCCACCACCCGAATCTCGTTGAGTTTGCCGCAGGAGAACAAAGTGAAAAGTGTAAAGTGTAAAGTGTAAAGTGTAAAGGATAGCGTAATGCGTAAAAAATGGCGAATTGCCAATGATTTGGCATTGGAAGAAGTTTTCATTTATGGAGAGGAGTTTGGGGTTTTACGCAATAACGCAAAAAGGTATTAAAAGTATGGGGCAACACCAAAGATTTTTTTGGCAGCTCAACTGAATACGGTAATTCTTAGGAAATGAAAAGTTCTTGTGCGCAAATTTATATTTATTGCAACTATTGTGTCTATCTCTAAGACAATTCTAATATGTGCTTAATCTTGTTCTAATACAGCAACGATACCTTTGTGGCTTCAAGTTAAGAACCATTATTTATGACAAAAGTACTTACATCTTTGACGGTAGTTTATTTATGCTTGTGGCTGGCCTCTTGCAGCAAATCAAATGGAGAGAACACGCAAAAAATTGAAAACTACCAAGTTACCAGCCCAATTATAATCGACACAACGTATCATGTAGATTACGTGGCGGACATTCAGTCGGTGCGTAATGTCGAAATCAGGGCGCGGGTAAAAGGCTACATTGAGTCTATTTATGTGGACGAAGGAAAACCCGTACGGAAAGGACAAATTTTGTTTAGTATCAGCAAAAACGAATTTCAAGAAGGGCTTTACCAAGCAAAAGCCATGCTCAAAAGTGCCATTGCCGATGCCAAAGCTGCCGAATTGACCGTTCAAAATACGCGGCTATTGCTGGACAAAAATGTGGTTTCTAAAACTGAGCTTGAAATGGCCAACGCAAAATTAGATGCCCTCAAAGCCAAGATTGATGAAGCACGCTCGCACGAGGCTTCGGCCGAGATTCGCTTGGCCCGCACCAACATTCGTGCGCCATTTGATGGCATCATTGACCGAATTCCAAATAAGGCAGGCAGCTTGGTGGACGAGGGTACGCTCTTGACTACTATTTCTGACAACACCGAGGTTTTTGCGTATTTCAACGTATCTGAAAAAGAATACTTAGACTATGCAGCAGACAAAAAACAAACTCAAAATCGGGAGGTTTCGCTGATTTTGGCCAACGGAGAAGAGCACAAGTCGAAAGGCCGCATTGAAACATTGGAAGGCGAGTTTAATGCTGAAACGGGTAGCATTGCGTTTCGGGCGCGGTTTTCTAATGCTGAAAAAATACTAAAAAATGGCTCTACGGGCAAAGTAAGACTGCTCAATAAGATTGAAAATGCGCTCGTAATTCCGCAAAAGTCGTCTTTTGAGATACAAGACAAAATTTATGTGTACGTGGTAGGCCCAGATGGTACGGTGAAAATGAAAAACTTTACGCCCAAGCTACGTATTCCACACCTGTATGTGCTGCAAGCAGGTCTTGGCGCGAATGATAAGTTTATTTACGAAGGTATTCAGAATATCCGCGAAGGGGCAAAAGTGAAGCCGCAGTTTGTGCAGATGAATACCCTTTTACCACAAATTTTAAACGACTAACCCACCCACCATGTTTACGACCTTCATTCATCGGCCAGTGCTATCTATCGTGATTTCATTGGTAATCGTGCTGTTGGGTTTGCTGTCTTTCTTTCAGTTACCCGTTACGCAGTACCCCGACATTGCACCGCCCGCCGTAACTGTTACTACCCGATACACGGGTGCCAACGCCGAGGTTTGCTCTAAGGCCGTGGTAACACCACTCGAAAGAGCCATAAACGGTGTACCCAACATGACTTACATGACTTCTACTTCGGGCAACGACGGTACGAGTATTATTCAGGTCTATTTTAAAGTAGGTACCGATCCCGACGTGGCGGCGGTGGGCGTACAAAACCGCGTTACGACGGTACTGGATGAACTACCCGAAGAGGTAATCAAGGCGGGCGTAAGTACGGAAAAGGAAGTGAATAGTATGCTGATGTACATCAACTTACTAAGCAAAGACCCCAAAACCGACGAGAAGTTCCTCTTCAACTTTGCCGACATTAATATAATGGCCGAACTCAAACGAATTGACGGTGTGGGTTTTGCCGATATAATGGGCCAACGCGAATACGCCATGCGGATATGGCTCAAACCCGACCGCATGACCTCCTACGATGTGTCGGCAGAAGACGTTATTGTGGCTTTACGCAACCAAAACTTAGAAGCGGCACCAGGCAAAATTGGGGAAAGCTCAGGCCGAAAAGCGCAGTCGTTGCAGTATGTGTTGCGGTACGGCGGTAAATTTACGAAAGCAGAGCAGTACGAGAACATCATCATCAAAGCCAGCAACCAAGGCCAAATTTTGCGTTTGAAAGACATCGCCGAAATTGAGTTTGGTTCGTTGGATTATGACGTATTATCAAAAGAAAACGGGCGGCCTTCGGCGGCGATATTGCTCAAACAACGCCCAGGTTCTAACGCCAGCGACGTTATTGCCAACGTTAAAAAGCGAATGGCCGAACTAAAAGCTACCACTTTCCCTGCCGAAATTGATTACACCATCAGCTACGACGTATCGCGGTTTTTAGATGCATCTATCCATGAAGTAATCAAAACCCTCATCGAAGCCTTCATTTTGGTTGCGTTGGTGGTATTTATTTTTCTGCAAGATTGGCGCTCCACGGTTATTCCAGCCATTGCCGTCCCTGTTTCATTGATAGGCACGTTTGCGTTCATGCAGTTGTTTGGTTTTTCGATTAATCTCCTCACGCTCTTTGCCTTGGTGTTGTCGATTGGTATTGTAGTGGACGATGCCATTGTGGTTATTGAGGCGGTTCACGCCAAAATGGAAAAGCTGCATATTGGCGCCAAAGAAGCCACAATTCAAACCATGAATGAAATCAGCGGAGCAATCATTGCCATTACTCTGGTGATGTCGGCGGTGTTTGTTCCAGTGGCCTTTTTGTCGGGGCCTGTAGGAGTATTTTATCGGCAATTTTCAATCACGATGGCCATTGCCATTGTGATTTCGGGTGTCAATGCACTTACGCTTACGCCAGCACTTTGCGCCATTATATTAAAAAATACCCACGCCGAGCCAAAGAAAAAAACTTGGCTGAATGGTTTTTTTGATGCTTTCAACAAACGCTTCGACCAGCTTACGGAGCGTTACAAACGTCTCTTAAAACTCATTGCCAATCGGCGGGTTGTTACTTTTAGTTTGTTGGTTATTTTTATTGTCGCTACTTACGGTACTAACTTGATACTGCCGTCGGGTTTTATTCCTACCGAAGACCAGGGCACTATTTATGCCAACATTACCACGCCTTCGGGAGCTACCCTTGAGCGCACCGAGGCAGTTACCGATGCCATCCAGAAAGCGGCGGCCAGTATTGATGCAGTAGAATCTACTTCCACGCTTGCGGGTTTCAGTATGATGACCGATGGCTCTGGCGCGTCTTTTGGAATGACCATGGTTAATCTAAAACCTTGGGAGGCTCGCCGTGAAAGCGTAGATGATGTGGTTGCTTTGATGACCGAAAAAACCAAATCTTTAAAAGATGCAAGTATTCAGTTTTTTCCTCCTCCTGCGGTGCCAGGCTACGGCAATTCGAGTGGTTTTGAAATGCGAATCCAAGACCGCTCAGGAAGCGGTAATTTACAACGCTTAGAAAAAGTGGCGAAAGATTTTTCCGATGCCCTCAACCAACGGCCAGAAATACAAAATGCGTTTACAAGTTTTAATGCCAGTTTTCCACAGTATTTGTTGGAAGTAGATAACGAAAAAGCCGCCCAAAAAGGAGTTTCGATAGACAACGCCATGAGCAACTTGCAGTCGCTTATTGGGAGTTATTATGCCACCAATTTTATTCGGTTTGGGCAAATGTACAAGGTCATGATTCAGGCATTGCCCCGCTACCGCGCCCAGCCCAACGATATTTTGAGCCTGTTTGTCAAAAACAACAAAGGAGAAATAGTGCCTTATGGGGCGTTTCTCAACATCAAGCGCGTTTATGGCCCAGAGCAACTTACCCGTTATAATATGTTTACGGCTGCCATGATTAACGGAGAACCTGCTTCTGGCTACAGTACTGGTGATGTTATCAAAGCCATCAAGGCCACAGCAACCGACAACCTCCCCAAAGGATACACCTATGAGTGGTCGGGTATGACCCGCGACGAGGTACTTTCGGGCGACCAAGCCATTTACATATTTCTACTTTGTTTGTTGTTTGTGTATTTATTGTTGTCGGCCCAGTATGAAAGTTTTTGGTTGCCGCTGTCCGTTATTCTGTCGCTACCAGCAGGAATATTTGGGTCGTTTTTCTTGCTGATGTGTTTGGGCTTACAAAACAACATTTACGCCCAAGTAGCCTTGGTAATGTTGGTCGGATTGTTGAGTAAAAACGCCATCTTGATTATTGAGTTTGCCATTTTACGCCAAAGCGAAGGGCTTACGCCATTGAAAGCGGCAATTGAAGGTGCTGTATCGCGGTTGCGACCTATCTTGATGACTTCCTTTGCTTTTATTGCAGGCCTAATACCCCTGATGTTGGCCTCAGGAGCGGGAGCCATTGGCAACCGTACCATTGGCACGGCAGCAGCAGGAGGGATGTTTTTCGGTACGCTGTTTGGCATCGTCATTGTGCCTGGGCTGTACGTAGTTTTTGCCAGTATTGGCCAAAAAAAGAAAAAACCTGTGGCCGCAGAACCAGCATTAGCAGAATTATAAAACAATCATTCTAATTTCTTGAAAAAATGGCTGTTTATTAAGTCATTTTTTCAAGAAATCCTCTAACACAATACCATGAATTTAGCTCGCCTTGTTGTTATTTTATTTCTTTTTGGTTGGATAAGTAGTTGTAAAACACCTTCTACGCTTTTCAAGACCAACCCTGTTCAGCCTTTACCAACGCAGTTTACCACGCCCAACGACTCGCTCAACAGTGCTGATTTGACTTGGCGGGCTTTTTTTAAGGACGATTTGCTCTCGGCATTGATTGATACGGCCTTGGTTCATAATTTAGATTTGCTCAAAATGCAGCAACGCCTTGCGGTATTTGATGCGCAAATATTGCAAGCACAAGGGCGTTTGAAGCCTTTTGTAACGGGTGGGGCCAGCGTTGGAGTAAGGCGTTTTGGTAAATATACCATGGATGGAGTCGGTAACTTTGACACCAATTTTTCTACCAATATTACTCCATCTCAACGTGTAGCCGAATTCTTGCCCGATTTTTTTTGGGGAGTGCAAAGCTCTTGGGAAATTGATGTCTATCGCAAGTTACGCAATCAGCGGCAGGCGGCTATTTCGCGTTATTTGGCTACGCTCGAAGGGCGCAATCTGCTCGTTACTAATATTATAGCCGACATCGCCAACACTTACTACGATTTAGTAGCTGCTGATTTAGAACTCAATTTTATTCGGGAAACCATTGTGCTTCAACGCGCTCAGCTCGATTTAATCAAGCTCGAAAAAGAAGCAGGTCGCAGCACGGAGTTGGCTGTGCAGCAGTTTGATGCGCAACTACTCAACGCCCTAAGTCTCGAAAAAGAGCTGCTGCAACAAATCAACTTTGACGAGAACCGCATCAATTTTATCTTGGGGAGGTTTTCTCAACCTGTTCAGCGTACCAAAGGGTCATTTTTACAGACATCAATACTGCAAGTTTACAAAGGTTCACCAGCCGATTTGCTCAAAAACCGCCCTGATATTCGCCAAGCAGAACTCAATATCGTAGCCGCCAAAGCCGACGTAGCGGCCGCAAGGGCTGCTTTCTTGCCCTCTCTCAATCTGGGCGGTACGTTGGGGTTTCAGGCGTTTAATCCTAAATTTATACTCAGCCCGCAGTCTATTGCTTTTAATATATTGGGTGGTATTTCTGCACCTTTGGTCAATAAAACGGCCATTCAAGCAGAATTTAACTTCCGCAAGGCCGAACAATTAGATGCCTTCTATCATTACCAACAAGTAATTCTGAATGGTTACGTAGAGGTTCATAATCAATGGGTTAGCATTGATAATTTGCAACAAATGTATGACCTCAAAGCGCAAGAAGCTCAAAAATTGCAAAGTGCCGTAGAAATAGCTTCGCAACTTTACCTGACTGGTCGCGCTACGTATTTGGAGATTTTGCTCAACCGTCAAAATGCCATCAGGGCAAATTTTGAGCTCATCGAAATCAAACAACGGCAATTTGACGCGACCGTTAAGTTGTACCGTGCTTTGGGTGGCGGTTGGCGGTAAGCGTACTCAAAAAGCGTCTGGTTGATATTTTACAATTTCAGAGGCCATCGTAGCAACGCCAGGCTTGGCGTTGCTACGATGGCCTCTGAAATTGTTTAAACCATTGATTGTCAAACAATTACAAATTAAAAAAATAACCGAAACTATTACCTAAAAAGGAATAATTTGGTGGCGGAAAGATGATTAATACTTTTCCCCGCTGTCCCCGATTTGCAATCGCGGACTTTACTGGAATGGCGTTTGCAACGCCCTTTGAGGAAAAACAAAACCTACGCCAGTTTGTTGGAGAAATTGTGCTATTTTTGAATCAAAAAATACCAAAATCATGAAAACAATCCCCTTTTTAGGAATCGTTTGGGTGGGTTTTGTCAGCGTGGCTGCGGCCCAGCCCGAAGTGCAGAAAAAAATACAACGCCAGTTTATCATGGCCGAAAACGGCAGTACCATTGCCCTCGACGAAGGTACTTTTGCCATCAGGAGCAGTATTTCGCTCGAAGGCAAGAAGAACATTGTTATCACGGGCAAAGGAATTGACAAAACCATTTTGAGTTTTAAAGGCCAAACCGAAGGTGCAGAAGGCTTGCGCATCAGCAATGCCGAGCAGATTACGCTCGAAAACTTGACCGTGCAAGATGCCAAAGGCGATGCCATCAAGGCCATGAACGTAAACGGTATTACGTTTAGAAACGTAAAAGTAGAGTGGACGGGCGAACCCAGCGAAACCAACGGCGCTTACGGGCTTTATCCAGTTTTGTGCCAAAACGTACTCATCGAAGGCTGCACGGCCATTGGTGCGTCAGATGCGGGTATTTACGTGGGGCAATCCAAAAATATCATTGTGCGCGAGTGCAAGGCGTATCGAAACGTGGCGGGCATCGAAATCGAAAATTCGCAAATGGCCGATGTCTATGAAAACGAAGCCACCGAAAACGCGGGCGGCCTGCTGGTGTTTGACTTGCCCGACTTGGTACAAAAAAAGGGAGGAAACATTCGGCTTTTTGACAACGACGTGCACCACAACAACTACCGCAACTTTGCGCCAAAAGGCAACATTGTGGCCAGTGTACCGCAGGGAACGGGCATTATGGTGTTGGCTACCAGCAACGTAGAGATTTTCAACAATCGAATTTTGCAAAATCACAGCATTGGTACGAGCATCGTCAGCTACTACATGACCGAACTGCCCATCAAAGACTCGCTCTATTATCCTTACCCCACGGGTATTTACGTGCACGACAACGTGTATCAGCGCGATGCGGTGCGGTTTTTGGGAAAAGGCCGCACGGGGCTGTTGTTCAAATACAAATTGCGGGTGGGTAAAAACGTGCCAGACATTATTTACGACGGCATCATAGACGACAAAACCCGCAACGAAAAAGGCGAAGTAAAACCCGACGCTAAAATTTGTTTGCGCAACAACCAAAACGCTACTTTTATGAATTTGGACGCGGCCAATAATTTTAAAAATCGCTCCCGCGATGTCTCAAAAATGGATTGCTACCAAGCTCCGCTCAAATACACCACGCTCAGTATGAAGTAAGTGGCTCTTATTTTTTGATAATTTTCTTGGTAAAAAACTTCTCTCCCACTTGCACCCGAAGTAAGTACGTACCTACTGGATAAGTACTGAGGTCAAAATTGGCCTCATATTCATTGGTTTTGATGGGTGGTTCTTGGCGGCGCAGTACGGCTCCTTTCACGTTGAGCAATTGCCAACTGATGGTTTGTATTTGGGGCAACCTCATCTCAAAATGTACCACATTGGCCGTGGGGTTTGGGCTCACTTTCACCCATTCGTCAAACGTGGTTGAATTGCTCAAAATCAACACATTTACCAACGCCCCACCGCCCGTGGCTGCCACGCCGCAGTCGTTGCTCACCGTCGAAAACGTGTAATTGGTGGTTTGGATTGGTTTCACGTTGATTACCAGCGGGCTTGCCGTTGCCACGCCCATTTTCCCGTCCGAAAGTGCGTAGTTCCAGGGCGCGTCGCCCGTAAAAGTGAGCGTCAGCGGGGTTTCTTGTCCAAAATTAATGGTTGCACTTCCTGCCATGTTAGCCGTTGCCAATGGCCTGATATTCAAGGTGTCAAGTCCTGTTAAAGTGGTGGCCGTAGCGTCGGCTATGACGCGCAGTCTGTATCCTTTTCCGCTGGCGATGCTGCTTGGTAGCACAACCACAATGGGGCTGGTTGCGCCATTTCCTACCGCAACGGGTGTGGCGAAATCGCCGTTTTTGTCGGACAATTGGGCGGTATAAGCTACTGTTTTTTCAAAGCCACCTTCTACCAAAAAAGGCAAAGAAATACTGCTACCCGCGCACAGTGTGGTTTTGGCTAAACGGCCCGTACTAAGGCGCGGCACAACCGTAACTTTGGGCGAACCGGTGGGCAAACCGCTTCCGCAGGCATTGGCCACTTTTGTGAGGCTATAACTGGTGCTCAAATTGGGTTTTACGCTGATTATCAATGGGTTTGTTGTCGTTTCGTTTAGGTTTTCTGTGCCAATTTGGTACGTCCAAGGCGCACTACCCGAAAATTCAATTTTTAAGTCGGTACTTTCGCCCACGTTAATGGTGCGCTCGCCGCTGAGGGTAGCTGCGGCGGGTTGCTTCACAACAAAACTGCCCGATGGCTCGTAAACAATGCCCGTGGTATTAGCTACTACCCGCAACCGATAACCACCACCAATGGGTGTATTAGCAGGCACAATTACCTCCGTTGCCAAGCCCCGACTACTCCCCAAATTGACAGGGTTGTCGAAACTGCCGCTGGCGTTCGAGAGCTGCACGGTGTAGTTCCATTGGTCGGCGGTGGTGTTGGTTACGCTAAAAATAACGGGTATTTTAGCATTTTGGCACACCGTATTTGGCACATTAACTACACTAATGCGGGGCTTGGCGTTGAGTTTTATTTCAAATTGGTCGAGTAAACAACCTTGTTCGTCTTTGACCGTAAAGATAGTATCTCCCAAGATTTGAGGTGCAATTTTAGATTGATTTTTTATGCCGTCCGACCATACGTAACTTCCTATCCAAGAGGCATTTAAATTTATTTTTTCGCCGTGCCTTGCCGTTGTTTTGTTGGTTTTATTTACGCCCTTAAAAATCGTAAATTGGTCATTGACGTTGCCATCGGCGGCTATCCATTTGGCATCTAATCGGTTGTTTTCTACCTCAATCATCAGTGAGCCACCCACCGATACGTTGCTGTAAACCATGGCGGGGTGCAGTGGGCCAGTGCGGCCAGCTATTTGCCCAGATGAGCCTACCACTGCGTAAATAGTACCTTGGTTTTTATTGACATACGCACACGAGTTGGGCGAACCATCGTAGCGGGCTGTGGAGCGATTTACAACGTGCTGCGCTTGGTTGAAAGTGCTTGAAAACCCCGTATGTCCCTGCATCAAAGCCGAACGCTCATAAATATGGCTGTGGCCCGACAGTACCAAATCAACTTTATAACGTTCTAAAATAGGCGTTACGTGGCGCCGAATCAAACCCAATTCACCTTCTAAGTCAGAGTCGTGCGAGTTTTTTGTGAAGGGCGGATGGTGAAAAAATACGATGATCCAGGGCAATTTATTAGCCGCCAAATCGCGCTTCAACCACTGTATTTGTGGCCCCAAAGTATCAGACATTCTAAATTTATTTTCTTCGATACCATACGAATCAAGCGACACCACGTGTACGTTGGCGCAGTCGTAGCTGTAATACATGTTAGTGCCCGACGGCACGCCACCCGACTGCCCGTTGGCGGGCATGTTAAATATTTGAAAATAAGCTATTTCGCGCTTTCTTTGGTCGCCAGAATAATACTCGTGGTTGCCCGCCGAAGGCCACACTACGTTGTTTTTGAGAAATTTATCTTGATAAACATTAAAAAAATTATTCTGGTATTCTTCGTCTGTTCCGACACCGTACGCATTATCGCCGAGCAAAATCACGCCGTCAGTTTGGCGGTTGTCGTTTTTTATTTTTTTTAAATATTGGTCGGCCACATCGCGCTGGTTTTGCGAATTGTTGCCCATGTCGCCCATCGCCCAAAGCCTGATTTTTTGCGTACTGCCAACGGGCGGAGCGGTTTTAAAATAATTGTTTTTGCCCGCTTGCAACGTAGCCGCGCTGTTTTCGATGGCATAAAAATAAACGGTGCTGGGCTGCAAATTAGCAATTGTTACCTCATGGTCAGTGCGTTGGCCTGCCACATTTATTTCTTGAGTAAGTTGATTTTCAGTTGGGCTAACTCGTACTTTAGTGTCGGTTGGCAGGTCGGTGCGCCACCGTATCACCATGCTTGTTGGAGTGGCTATTTGCAAATAAGGACCCCGTTTGAGCTGCTGCGCCACTGCGAAATGCGTTGCCAAAAGTAGCAACGCAAAGAAAATAACCAACTTTTTTTTCATGTTTAGGTAGAAGCCGATTGGCTTTGAGAAATTCTAATATGATTCAAAATAACAAAAAAAACGCTGAATTAACAGATAAACCTTGCTATTTCTTAACAAATGCCTAATTTTGCAACGGCAAATCGGAACTACCAGCTCCTGCTGAACTCCCCCAGGTCTTGACCGAAGCAAGGGCAGGTGGTCGTAGCGGTGAGATTTTGGTTTGCCATTTTTTAAACCTCGAAAGTCCATAACCCGACTTTCGAGGTTTTTTGTTTAATTTTGACCCTACTACTTTTACCATCATTTATCACCTAAACATCTCATGAAAAAATTCCTCAAGTGGCTGGGTATTGCTGTTTTGGCAGTTGCCGCTGTGTTTTTTGTAAGCCCGCGCCCCGACAAGGCCACTTTTACGTCCGAGCTACCCGCCATGACCCAAGATTTGGCCCAACTCGAACGCGACATAGCCGCCGCCGAAGCCAAAATAAACCTCAAACCCGACAACGAAGCCCGCATTGTTTGGGCAGACAGCACCAAAAAACAAAAAACCCGATACAGCATTGTTTATATCCACGGTTTTGGGGCAAGCTGGGCTGAGGGCGACCCCATTCACAAGCAATTGGCCAAAAAATATGGCTGTAATCTATATTTGGCGCGGCTCTATGACGCGGGTACAAAAGATTCAACGGCCTTTGAAAACCTCACGCCAGCCAATTTTATGGAAGGGGCCAAACAGGCCGTGGCCATCGGCAAAGCACTGGGCGACAGCGTGATAGTGATTGGCTGTTCGGCGGGCGGTTTGCTGGCTACGGGCGTAGCCGCGCAACACCCCGAACTCGCCGCGCTGGTGTTGTACTCACCCTGCTTTTCGATTTACAAAAATGCCTTGGGCATGGCCACGGGGCCTTGGGGAGCGCAAATATTGCAAGCCGTGGCGGGTAGCACCATCAAGATTTCGCATTACTCCCCGCAGCGCGCCAACTATTGGCTCACGGGCTATCATTCAAACGGCTTGTTGGCTTTGCAACAAAGCATGGACGCTATCAACCAGCCAGAGGTATTTGCCAAAATCAAGATGCCCGTATTGTTGGCTTATTATTACAAAGACGAAGAAAACCAAGACAAAGTAGTGTCTGTTCCTGCCATGCTCAATATGTTTGAACAAATCAAAACCAATGCCGCCCAAAAACGAAAGGTAGCCCTCCCCAATACAGCCGACCACGTCATTGCGTCGCATTTTACTTCCAAAGATTTGAAAAGCGTTTTTGATGCTACTGACCAGTTTTTGAGCGAAGTGGTAATGAGATTCAAGTAACAACGGCAACGCTGGGGAGCAAATATTTCAAAGTAAGAAGGGAAAGTTTTTGTTTGTGTAAATAAACAACTGCAAATCTTGAATACCTCTGATGGCATATTTTATGCAAAGCTACCATTTTTGGTAAAAACATTTTTTCTCAATACGACATTGGCAGTCTAAAATTTACACTAAGTAGTTGCGCATATTTAATTGGTGGTACGACTATTACTTAAGAGGCTTTTATTCAGCGTATTAAATCAGTTGTGCCACCAATAATAATACAAAGCCGCAACGCTTTCTACCAAAAATTAGTTATTCCAGAGTCATTTTAACGCTATCTTTGTCTGTTAAATTTAAACCTTGATAGACGAAAATGAAACAAAACGCCGCTTTCCTGTTGCTTTTATTGGCCTTTTGGGGTTGTAAAAAAGACGAACAACCCGTACCAACTGATCCCAACTTGGTGCAGTTTGACGTTCAACTGTTGGGCAAAAACGAAGTCCCCGAAACCATTTCGTTGGCAAGCGGAACGTTTAAAGGAACTTACAATAAAACAACCAAAATTTTGAACTATACGCTCACTTACAAAGACATGACCGCCTCCGCCGCGCATTTTCATAAAGGAGCTGTTACTTCCACTGGCGCAATTGTCATTAATATAGCCACGGTGGCGTTTGCTTCGCCGCTGTCGAGCCAAACGGCGGTGCTCAATACGCAGCAAGAAACAGACTTATTGGCGGGGGCTTGGTACGTAAATGTGCACAGTGCTATCTACCAAACTGGTGAAATTAGGGGGCAATTGGTCAAAAAATCGGAGTAGTTTACTGGCGTATCCAGAGCTTTTGCGTAACGCGCGGCTCGTTGGGAGTGGCGTAAGTTACAAAATAAAGCCCCGATTGAAGCACCCGCAACGGCTTGATAGACAGGCTATTGCTTGAAGAAGCCAATACCGTAAACGGAATCTCTCGTCCCAGCAAATCAACCAACCCCAGCCCATCGAGCGACAGGTTGTCAAACTGCAAACGAACAGACTGCCCATCGGAAGGGTTGGGATAAATCACAAATCGCTCCCCGCTTTGGGCGTTGATGGCAATAATCTTAGAAAACTCGCTGCTGCCATCGCGGTCTATTTGTTTGAGGCGGTAATAATTGACCCCGGGCAGTGGGGCTTCGTCAGTGAAGTTATATTCGAGTCGCTGCCGTGAGTCGCCCGCCGATTTTACGCGGCCAATGTCGCTAAACTCGCGCAAATCCACGCTGCGCTGCACGCTAAAATAATCGCTGTTTATTTCGGTAGCCGTAGCCCAACTAAGCTGGTTGGTGTTGCCGTTTGCTTTGCCGCGCAAGTACAACAACTGCACTGGTACAATGTTAGACCAAGCCAAATTAGTCAAGAAAATACTTTGGAGGGTTACGGGCCCAGGCCTTATCTCCAACCCACTATTAAAAGTAATGGTGAGGGTTTTGACTCCTAAACTACCAAAACGCACCACCGAAAGCGTGGTATCGAAGACATCGGCGTTGAAACCCGACAATACTTTGATGTTGGGCGTGCTGCCGTTGGTCAAAAAAGCAAACGATGGATTAAAACTTACACTTGGCACCACAGCTGCACCTTGGTTGTCGCGGGCTTCGATGGCTACTTTATCTTGAAAATTACCAAAATTTACTTCACGGTCAATACCTTTGATGCCAAGAGAGAGGTTGAGAAGCGGGTCGCTGAACACAAAGGTAACTTTTACTTCTTCGATTCGGCTGCTAAAATTGGTATTGAGCCAAAGACCCGACGGGTGGTTTCGGGGGGTGCTGTTCACAAAACGATTGGTAGATCCTGATACCGATATCGTTACTGTTACGGGCGGGCTGCTGCTACCTAAATTGGAATAGCTTTGCTGTAAAGCACCATCTGGCGACCAAAAAGTGGCGGCGTTGGAGGTAAAATCAAGAAAGCCTTGGCCAAACGACGCGCTGCCGCTTGCTACCAACAGCACAGTCCAAAGTAAGCAATGGCGGTAATGAAAACGCATAATTTTTATCTATTTCAGCTATTACAACGCAATATTCAAAAACAAAGATACAGAAAATCTCAACAACAGCAAGTCATTTATTGCTTTCTTGTATCAAAATTAATGCCAAAAATAGCAATAGTTACCGTTCTTTTCACAACAATTACTGAAGCGCAATTGCGCTTTGATTGGCTGGGTGTTATGAGCTTGACAAGAAAATAAAATATGAAATATGCAGTTTACTGACAAAAAAATACCATATTTACCTCTCAAAATTAATTTCTGTCTAAACTTAAACTTCATTTCAAAGAAACTATGGCGGCGGCTCAACTCAAAACATTGGTAGATTGGTTTTATGAATGGGAACAAAAACAACCAGATAACGTGTATCTGCGTCAGCCTTTTGGCGACGAGTTCAAGGATTTTACGTGGGCCGAAGTAGGCCAGCAAGCGCGGCAGTTGGCGGCCTACCTCCATACTTTAAACCTGCCGCCCGCCAGCCACATTGGGTTGGTATCTAAAAACTGCGCCGAATGGGTTATTGCCGATTTAGCCATTATGATATCGGGGCACGTGTCGGTGCCTTTTTATGCCACCCTCACCGCCGACCAAATCAACCAAGTGCTGGTACACAGTGGCTGTAAGGTTCTTTTTGTGGGAAAACTCGATGACTGGAAAGGCATGAAACCTGGCATACCCACGAGCGTGCATTGCATTTCGTTTCCGACCTACAACCCCGATGCCGACCACGCGCAATGGAACGATATTTTGGCCAAACACCAGCCCATCGCGGGAAACCCCGCGCCCTCACTCGATGATTTATTCAGTATTTTTTACACCTCAGGCACCACTGGCAACCCCAAGGGCGTGATGGTTACTTTTAGGGCAACGTCCGAGGCTATTGCTGGTACCGCCATTACTGTGCCTCAAAACTTACCCAATAGCCGCTTTTTCTCGTATTTGCCGCTTTGCCACGTGGCCGAGCGCAACATCGTGGAAGCTACAAGTATAGTGTCGGGCGGCACGGTTTATTTTGCCGAATCGCTTGATAGTTTTGCCAAAAACTTAGCCGTAGCCAAGCCTACGCACTTCTTGGCGGTGCCACGCATCTGGACCAAATTTCAGATGGGTATTTTGGGGAAAATGCCGCAAAAAAAATTAGACTTGTTCTTGAAAATTCCGATTCTGAACAACATCGTGAAGAAAAAAATCAGAACAGGTTTAGGCTTGAACGATACTGTGCTGGTTTTGACGGGGGCCGCTCCTATGCCCGCTTCGCTTATTCAGTGGTACAGGCGGTTGGGTATCGTGATTCAAGAAGCCTACGGCATGACCGAAAACCTCGGCGCAGTATGTATGATGCCCGCCAATAAAGTAAAAGATGGTACTGTGGGTAAGTTGTACCCAGGCATGAAAGTTGAAATAGCCGACGAAACGGGCGAAATACTGACCAAATCGGGTTGGAATATGACGGGCTACTACCGCGAACCCGAACTGACCGCCGAAACCATTGATGCCGACGGCTGGATTCACACGGGCGACGTGGGCGAACTCGACAGCGAAGGTTACCTTAAAATAACGGGACGAGTAAAAGAAATGTACAAAACCTCCAAAGGCGAATACATTGCTCCTTCGCAGCTTGAAATGGGCTTTTCAGAAAATAGTTTTATTGAGCAAATATGCGTGGTAGGGCAGAGTTTACCCCAACCCATTGCACTCATCATACTTTCAGAAATGGGCCGCAACTGCGACCCCGACGAAGTAACCCACAGTTTGAAAGAAACAGTAAGCGAGTTGAACCCGCGCCTAAAATCTTACGAAAGAATAAAAAAGGTGGTGGTTTTGAAAGAAGCTTGGACAGTAGATAACAACATGATGACTCCTACCATGAAAACCAAACGCAACGTAATTGAGAAAAAATTTGCGCCCAACATGGAGCCGTGGTACGATAAAAAAGAGGTAATTATTTGGGAATAAAATCGAAGAATATTTGGCATCCTTCACGATGCAGTTTACAGTTTTAGAAAAAAAAAGGAGGAGAGTGAGCAAAAAGAAGTAATTTAGTTTTTCTACAAATCAAAAGACT
>REAB01000053.1 GCA_004293645.1 Cytophagia bacterium
AAGTCTTTTGATTTGTAGAAAAACTAAATTACTTCTTTTTGCTCACTCTCCTCCTTTTTTTTTCTAAAACTGTAAACTGCATCGTGAAGGATGCCAAATCTATATTACCGATACCTACTTTATGATGTCGGAAGATGGCGGCAAAACCATGAAACGCCTCGGCGAAATGCACAAACACGTTGATAATCATTACATTTGGGTCAATCCTAATGATACCAATCAGATGCTTGTGGGCTGCGACGGCGGCATTTACGAAACCTACGACGCGGCCAAATCGTGGCATTTTAAGGAGAATTTGCCCGTTACGCAGTTTTATAAAGTGGTTACTGACAACGCCTTTCCTTTTTATAATGTACTGGGCGGCACCCAAGATAATTTTAGTTTGGCAGGCCCATCTCGCACGTTGAGTGCCAACGGTATTACCAACGAAAACTGGATTGTAACGCAGGGCGGCGATGGCTTTGAATCGGCGGTGGACCCACAAAATCCAGACATCATTTATGCCCAATCGCAGTACGGTGGCTTGGGGCGTTTTGACCGCAAAAGCGGCGAAAATGTGGACATTCGGCCCATCGAAGCCGACGGACAACCTGCCTACCGCTGGAACTGGGACGCGCCGTTGCAAGTATCGCAACACAAGCCCATGCGGGTTTATTTTGCGGCCAATAAAGTGTTTCGGTCCAACGACCGAGGTGATACTTGGCAGGTAATTAGCCCCGATTTAAGTCGGCAAATAGACCGCAACACGCTGCCAGTTATGGGTAAATTGTGGAGCGTAGATGCTATTGCCAAGAATCAATCTACCGATATTTATGGCAATATTTGCGCCTTTGCCGAGTCAAAACTGGACGAAAACCTGCTCTACGCAGGTACCGACGACGGCCTGATGCACGTAACCACCGACGGCGGTCAAAATTGGACAAAAATAGATGCCAACGGCATTGCGGGCGTGCCTGAACGCACTTACGTAAATCAAATCATTGCGTCGCAGCACGACAAAAACGTGGTGTATGCCACTTTTAACCACCACCGCTACGGCGATTTTAAGCCTTACGTTTATAAAAGTACCGACATGGGCAAAACCTGGACGGCAATTCAAAACAACTTGCCCGAACGCGGCACGGCTTACACCATTGCCGAAGACCACGTGAGTTCTAATTTGCTCTTTGTGGGTACCGAGTTTGGGTTGTTTGTGAGCATAGACGGCGGCCAAAAATGGTCGCAAATAAAAGGTGGTTTGCCCACCGTTGCCGTGCGCGATTTGGACATTCAAAAGCGCGAAAACGACCTCGTTTTGGCCACTTTCGGTCGTGGCTTTTATGTTTTAGACGATTATAGTCCTTTGCGTACACTTCAAAACGCCCTCACAAATACGCCCCCTCTGGGGGTTGGGGGGCTTGGCAAGGGGGCTTTTTTTTCCATCAAAGATGTACTTCAATACATTCCAGCGCAGCCTTTGGGCTTGCGGGGCAAGGGTTTTCAGGGCGAAAGTTATTTTGCCACGCCCAATCCTGCGGTCGGTTCGGTATTTACGTATTACCTCAAAGATGATATTAAAACGCTGAAAGAGAGGCGCAAAGAACGCGAAAAAGCCCTCATCAAAGACAACAAAGACGTGCCTTATCCAAGCATTGACTCGTTGCGTTTGGAAGACAACCAACCCGCGCCGTACTTGCTCTTCACCATCACCGATGCCGAGGGCAACACCGTGCGCCGCCTCAAAGCCCCCGCCAAAAAAGGGTTGCAGCGCATGGCCTGGGATTTGCGCCACGACGCGCCCGACCCCGTGAACTTTAACGAACCCGACCCCATGAATTTCTTTTCTGGCCCCGAACAAGGACCGATGGCGTTAGCGGGAGAATACAAGGTGGCGTTGAGCAAATTTGAAGATGGGCAAATCACCGAAATTGCAGCCGCGCAGCCGTTCAAAGTGGTATCGCTCAACACCATAACGCTCCCCGCTGCCGACAAAAAAGCGTTGGAAGTGTTTTCTAAAAAAGCCATGTCGCTGGCTCGTGCTATGGGCAGCGCGCAGGTTGTGTACGGAGAATTAAACAACAAAATACGTTTCCTAAAAGCAGCTTGGCAAAGCACTGGGGGCGCATCGGTAGATTTACAAAAGCAAATTTTGGGCATTGAAAAACAATTGTTAGGCATCAGTACGCTGTTGTTCGGCGACCGCACGCTGTCGCGCCGCGAGTTTGAAACCCCCACTTCGATGCTCGAAAAAAGCTATCGCATTATGGGCAATCTGACGGGGACTTCGGCCGCACCCACCCAAACCATGCAGGCAGCTTACCAAAGTTTATCCAAACAACTCACGACCGTAGTGACCGATTTAAAGAAAACCCAAACCGATATCATCATCCTCGAAACTGCCCTCGACCGCGCGGGTGCGCCTGCTACGCCTGGACGCTTGATTGATTGGAAGGAGAATTAAATAGTAGTGGCACGACTTGAGAATAGTGGTGGCACGACTTCAAGTCGTGCCACCACTGATTGAACACTCTTCAAGTCGTGCCACCACTGACCTGACCCACTACTGATAACCTTATCATCAAAAAACCATGAAGCTATACCCCAATCAACTTTTTCATATCTATAACCGAGGCAATAACCGACGAAAAGTATTTTTTGAACGAGAGAATTATCTATTCTTTTTGCAAAAAATGAGAGAAATGCTTTTGCCCAAAAAAATAGAAATGTTGGCTTATTGTTTGATGCCCAATCACTTTCATTTGATGATTTCGACACAAGATGATTTTGAGCATCAAGACTTTTCCAATGCATTCAGGATATTGTTGAGTTCATACACAAGAGCTATCAATAAGCGATATGATTGGGTTGGGTCTGTTTTTCAACAAAATAGCAAAGCGAAAGCCTTAGAAAATGGTATTTATGCCCAAACGTGTTTCCATTATATTCATCAGAACCCAATGAAAGCAGACTTAGTACAAAAAATAGAAGACTGGGAATTTAGTTCTTACCGAGACTATGCGGGGTTGAGAAATGGCACACTTTGCCAACAATCAACCACCAGATTGCTCTTAGACTTACCAAATGACCCAGAGAACTTTATAAACCTATCTCAAAAAGTAATTGACCCAGAATTATTGGAAGAGATTTGGTAACTCTTAGCACTTTACATTTACCAATTTCATCATTTACGCATTACTACAGGCCATTCGTTAATTTTTGCGCATATCTTCGGGCAGTACTTTCTTTTTGGAGATGGTAATGTACGTCCCCAACATAATCATTCGGTTGGCGGCGGGTCGTATTTCGGTGCGGGTTTTGCCGTCGGCACTATATTGGTAATTAAAGACATTGGGCGTGCCAAGTATGTTGTCTATTGAAAAATAAACGACCATAAAATTGCCTTTGATATTGGTTAAATAATTAATCCAAAGGCTGGTATTGTGCACATTGGGCGTGCGTTCGGCCAAAAAATGCGGGTTATTGGGGTTGTAATAAGGCCGCCCACTCGTAAACGAATACGTAGCCGAAACAGTCATGGTGGGCTTGGCAACGAAGTGTTTGTAAACCACATTCAAGTTGTGATTGGACACAAAAGTGGGCTGGGCTTCGGTCAAATAGTTGCCAAACAATCGCTTAGAATCGCAGTAGCTGTAATTGAGCCAAAAATCGCCGTTTTTGATGGTTTTGCTATCTCTCAAAAACAAATCAATGCCCTGCGCGTAGCCTTGCCCCGTATTGTCGGTGAGGCCGTTGGGAAAGCGGCGCGGATTGGCATCAAAATAGCCCGCTTGACTGGGGTACTCACGCACCAAGTTATCGTATTTTTTGTAATAACTTTCTACCCGCAACGTGCGCTTGTTTTTGATGAATTGGTAATTGAAAACGGCGTGTGTAGCCGACTCAAACGACAGGTTTTTGTTGTAAAAATAATACTGATAATCAGGCGTTTGGTAAAACTTACCTCCCGCCACCGACACCTGCGAGTGTGCGCCCGTTTTGTAGGCCAACGAAAAGCGCGGAGCTACGTTGAAACCCGCCGCCAACGACGCATATTCGCCCCGCACGCCCACGCGCCCCGCCAACTTGCGGCTGATGTAAAACTCCGATTCGGCAAAAAGTGATGCGTAGTTGTCGGTTCTCGAAAACGCCGATTTCTTGCCATCTTTCAAGGCCGAATTGTCAATCGTTAAGTCATATTGGGCAACGTGGCCTTCGCCGCCAAACAAAATATTGTGATTGCCTTCAAATGAGCGCGTTAGCACGGCGCGGGCTTGGGTACGTTGCTCTTTACGGCCAAAGCGCACGGCATCAACTTGCAGGTTGTCGAGGTTGTAAGAATAAGACGCACCCGATTTTAAGACCCACTTAGCGGCGGCATCAAGCGCGTTTTGGTAGGTGCTGGTAATGAGCAAATTGTCGTTCTGAACGCCAAACGCAACGGGTTTAGTATCGCTGTTGGGGTCGTTGAAACGCAAACTTGAGGCACTTTTGCCATACACGGCATCAAACTTAAAGTTTTGGGCTGCCGAAGGTTTGAGGCGATAAGAAGTAGAAACGTTGAGCTGACGCGGAATTTTTATCCAGTCCAAATTTTGGGGATATACCGCAAACAACGGCGTGAGATTGTTATAAGCCACTGTGCCATTAACCGAATGATTATCAGCAAGATGGGTATAGCCCGCCGAGAGTTGCGCCAAATTGGCGTTTAGCACATAGCCCGACTCGGTGGCTAAATCGGTGGTGTTCATTGAAAACACCGCCGACAACGCTTGGCCGTATTGGGCCGAGTAGCCACCCGTCGAAAAAGCCGCCCCTTTAAACTGAAAAGGTGCAAACCGTGAGCGCGAGGCCACGTCGGGTGCGGGGGTATTGAAGGCGTTTTGCACGGTGAGGCCGTCAATCAAAATCTTAGATTCTTGGGCCGAGCCACCCCGCACAAACAAGCCCGTGGACTCGCCGTTGCGCTGTGCGCCTGGCGTAAGCAAAGTCATGGCTTGGGTGATGTCGGCCCCGCCGCCCGCCGTCGTAACAATGTCAATGGGTTTGATGGTGGTCGCCTTTTTTTCGTCCGATGCCTCAAACGTGCCCGCCGTGATGGTTACGGTGTTGAGCTCGTTGGCCGTTTCTCTGAGTTTTAAAACCAACGAAACAATGCCCCCGTTTAGCACAATCGGCTGGCTGTGTGCTTCGTAGCCAATAAACGAACAGTTGAGCGTTTGCGCGCCTTTGTCGGTGGTTTTAAACTGAAAATTGCCTTCGGCATCGGTGCTGGCTCCGTCGTAAGAGCCTTTCAGCGAGATATTTGCGCCTGGTAAGGCGTGGCCTTTTTCGTCGGTTACGCGACCTTTGAGGGTGGTTTGTGCGAAGCCAACTGTCGGCTGAGTGATTAAAAAGAGCAATAACAAAAATGCTAAATACTTAATGCTCAATGTTAAATGTAAAGTTTTCATGGTCGTATGTGGTTTTACAGCAATTGCGTTTGTGCGTTTTGTTGCTGTAAAACAACCACCTTGTCTTCACAGTACGAACGTTTTTCGGACAAACCGTCGTATTTGGCAAATGAACCACCAAAACAAAAAAAAACGACGCTTTTTAGCGTCGTTTTTTTTGTGCAGAAAATCAAATCTATTCTACGGATTCAATCGAATGGTGTAACCCACACGCTTGAAGTTTTCGCTGGGCAAAATGTCCGAACCGTTGCCTTCCAATAGCAACACCAAATTGACAGTACTGCTCACTTGCACGGGGACGCGCAAAATTTCAATACTGGCCGTGCCAAAGCTGGTGTTGGCAGGAATCGTTACATCGCGGCTCACAATTCTGAAATGCGTGCCTTCTACTGCCGTGGTGGCGGCGGGGTCAATGGTCATTTTAACTTGCGAGTCAGTGGTGCGCTGTGGTCCTACCAAATTGATTTGGGTGATTTGTGCGCCTGCTCCATTGTTTACTGGAATGAGCGGAAACGTGCGCCCCGCAGCGGGAGCTGTCCTTACGGTAGCGTCAAATTCTACCACTGTGCGGCCGTCATAAACCAAGTTGGGGTTCTCAAAGCAAGAAGTCATGCTTCCAGCTATCAAAACCATTGCGAATAATTGAAATATTTTTTTCATATTTTTTTTGAAGCCCCCAACCCCCGAAGGGGGCATTTTTTTATTCTCTGGCTACGATTAAAAACCGTAGGGGAGTTGAAAGTACGACAATTGATTAATAACCAAAATTTTGCTTCAAGTTTGGATTTAACGAAATTTCGCCCGTTGGAATACGCGCCAAAATCAAAAAATCGGTAAATGCAATGTTGCGGGGTATTTTCACGATGTCTAAACCGCGACGCTTCAAGTCGAAGAAACGGTGTCCTTCAAACGCAAATTCAATGCGGCGTTGGTTCAAGATTTCGGCCAAAAGTGGCGCGCCCGTGGTAGTAGTAGGCAATGCCGCCAAGCCAGCGCGCGTCCGAATGAGGTTTACATCGGTGAGTGCCGCTGCAAAATTGCCCAATTCGTAGTTGGCCTCGGCGCGGTTCAAGTACATTTCCGAAATCCGAATTACGGGAGTGTTATCTTGGTTTACTTGACCACCTTTACCCAAAAATTTGGTACATTCTACTTCGGCCGTGCCGCGACCCGCAGTGCCAAGTTCGTACAACTGGGCACGAACATCAGCACCCCGTGTTACTACGTCGCCCGTGCGAGTAATGCCCATTTGCGTCAGTAAGTCGGCGCTGGGTACCAAATCTCCAAAGCCAGCCGTTATCGTGCGCAAGCCCAACGTGCGAAGTGTAGTATAAGTAGTTTGCAACGAGAAGTTTACGCCAATATTTTCAGCCGTTTGGTAAGATAACTCAAACATAGATTCGGGGTTTTGGGCAGCGCGCCAACTTGACAAATAAGCAGCGGGCGTAGCTTGAAACACTCCCACACCACCAGCCAACGCGTCGGTAGCTTGTTTAACAACCTCTGCCCAGTTGCCTTTGTAAAGCTCTGCCCGCGACAATAATGCCTGCGCTGCTGCGCGACTCGCAAAAAACGGACGCGTAAACGTGCTGGTATTGTTGAGTTTGGCGATAGAACTGGTCAAGTCAGTAGTAATCTGCGCATAACACGCATCAATGGTGGCACGAGATGGTAAGGTGATTTGGTCTAAACCTTCTACACCATCAAGCATCAACGGCACGCCGCCCAAGTTTTGGGCAGTTACGATGGCTCTGGGGGTATAAGCATAAGCCCGCATCAAGTCAAAGTACATCAAACCCCGCAAGAACAAACATTGGCCTTCGATGGCATCTTTGGTAGCCGGCGCCAAAGTAACTTTGGGCAGGTTTTTAAGAATTAAATTGGTACGGTTGATGGCTATGTAAGTATTAGTCCAATTACCAAGATGCGACCCAATTTGGTTTTGATACTCTGCATTTAAGCGGCCCGATTTGTTGGTAGCACGTCCATTGTCGGCCAAGGCTTCTGGAATGGCAAGGAGGTCGCGGCCATAAAGTAAATTACTTTGCAAAGCGTCATAAACACCGATGAGGGCGGCATTGAGTGCTTCGGGGCTTGTATAGGCCGAGGCCAAATCAACGGCCAAGCGCGGTTTTACCTCTAACACGTTTTCGCACGAAGCCAGCGTTAGCAAGGCTGCCAATGTGGGTGCTACGGGAATATAATTGAATATTTTTTTCATTTTAATGTCGTCTTAAAGTTTGTACTGATTCGTTAAAAACCAATTTGAACGCCGAACGTATAATTACGGGCTTGTGGAATAACCCCATTATTACCAGCTCCCAAACCTACAAATTCAGGGTCGTAGCCAGTCCAAGCCGTCCAAGTTAGTAAGTTGATACCCTGCGCGTACACCCGCGCCATCCGAACGAATTTCAGTGGTTTGAGCACGTTGGCAGGAATACTGTAGCCCACTGAGAGCTGCTTCAAACGAATGTAAGAAGCATTTTCTAACGAACGCGAGCCGACTACGTGGTTCGCCCCTCGCACCTCCACTCCACCGTTGATGGGGCGTGGTACATCGGTGATGTCACCTGGTTTTTGCCAACGACGCTCGTACACGTCAGTCAGCGTATTGAACGTGCGGTTACCATTTTCTGATAAAAACTGCCCTTGATTATTGAAAGCCATGCGACCATATTCGTACTGAACAAGGGCCGAAAGCTCAAAACCACCCCAGGTAATGGTGTTGGTAAAACCGCCGTAGATGGGGCTAAAATCAGAGCCGAGGTATTTTAAATCGCCTGGGTTTCTGATGTTGTAAGTCAGGTTGTCGAACTCGTCGTACCACATGGGGCGGCCTGTGGCGGGGTTCACGCCTGCGTAACGCGCTGCGTATGCTGCATATACTGGCTTACCAACAATGAAGTTACTAGCTATCGTAATGTCAGCGGTATTGTTACCCAAACCTGTGTTTACTAACGCATTGAGCAGTACCAAACTGTCGCGGTTTTGTTGGGGCAAGATACCACTTGTGAGCTTCGTAACACGGTTATCAATGTAGGTAAAGTTAAAATTGGTTTCCCACTTAAAATTCTTGGTTCTGAAATTGATGGTGGTCAATTCAAATTCAAGTCCACGGTTTTGGAGTTGCCCCACGTTGTCCACAATAGAGGCAAATCCGCTCGTGATAGGCAGCGGGCGATTGAGCAACAAATCGTTGCTGGTACGGTTAAAATAGCTAATTTGTCCCGAAATTCTGCCGCCAAACAAGCCGTATTCTATCCCAATTTCGCCCGTTACGTTACGCTCCCATTTCAAATTGGGGTTCGCCATTTGGGTTGGGGCAGTGCCAGGAATGTTGTTGTAGTTGAAGCCCGCACCAGCTAAACCCAGACCAGGGAAGAAGCCTATTTGATCGTTACCAGTTACGCCGTAACTACCGCGCAGTTTCAGCTCAGTCAAAACGGTATTGCCTTTCAAGAAAGGCTCTTCGGTAATGAGCCAGCCCGCCGATACGGCAGGAAACAAACCGTAGCGGTTGTTTACCCCAAAGCGCGATGAGCCGTCGAGGCGAGCCGTAGCCGAGAAGAAGTACTTATTTTTGTAGTCGTATTTGGCCTGTGCAAACACCGACTGCTTCCGAAAACCGTTCCAACCACCAAAAGTACCAATGTAGTTTGTACCCGAACTGGCATATTTAAAATCAGGCGACGGAAAGCCTTCGATTGTGCCCGCGTAGCCTTCATTTACATCGCTACGGTATTCGTAGCCCACCAAAGCACTTACTTGGTGCGTTTCGCGGAAGCTTTTGTTGTAATTCAAAACTGCATTACCCAAAAAGTTTACGTTTTGGAAGTATTGAAATTGCAAACGACCGTTCACGTTGGCACCATCAGCCGTGCGAGGGTCGGAGTAATTGTCGCCTTTATTGGTACGGTAATCAATGGAAGCCGACGGACGGAAAGTCAAACCATTGGCAATTTTCCAAGTCATGGCCACGTTGCCAACGGCTTGGTTTTGCACGCTCTCAATTTTGTTGAGCTTGCTCACCATAATCACGTTTTGGTTCAAAGCACCAGGAATACCTCCGTCGGTAGGAGCTCCGTTAAACGAACCGTCTTCTTTGTAGATGGGTACCATGGGCAACACCAACGACGACGAAAACGACGAAGCACCCACAGAGGAGCCACCCGTTGGGCCGCCAAACTGGCCACGGCCTTTTTGGGTACTCAGTTTGATGCTATTTTCAAAAGTTATTTTGGGGCTAATTTTATGCACTACGTTCAAATTGGTAGATGCCCGCAAGAAATTAATGTTGATGAGGTTGGCATCCTGCTTCAAGTAAGAACCCGACCAGTAAAAGGTTGTTTTTTCGGTACCACCGCTGGCCGATAGTTCAAAACTCTGTGCCGTACCCGCTTTGAAGGCTTCTTTCTGCCAATCATAACTGGGTAAAGCAGCAATGGCCGCGTCGGTCAAGTCGCCTGCCAAACTCACCCCCGTCAAGGCATTGGTACGTGCTTGCGCCTCAGTGAGTGTAGGCGCAGCGTTACGCAAAGCCTCGGTACGCATTTGAATCCACTGTTGGCTGTTGAGCACGTTCAACTTTTGGAACGGCTCTACCACACCCGTAAAATAATTGAGGTCAAACTTAGTTTTTCCTGCTTTTCCTTTTTTGGTTGTTACCAAAACCACCCCGTTGGCTGCTTGTGAGCCATAAATCGAAGCGGCAGCGGCATCTTTTAAAATCTCAATTGACTCGATGTCGTTGGGATTCAAGAAGTTGAGTGGGTTAGAACTGGTAATGGTAGAAGCGCTACGGGCGTTTATTTGCACGCCGTCCACTACATAAAGCGGGTCATTGCCACCCGAAATAGAACCCACACCCCGAATACGTATCTGCACCCCGCCGCCAGGAATACCATTGGCCGATTGCACTTGCACACCCGCTGCGCGGCCTTGCAAGGCACGGTCGAAGCTCTGGACAGGCATGTTTTCGATGGCTTGGCCTTTTATTTTGGAGATAGAACCCGTTATTTCACGCTTATTAAGCGTGCCGCCGTAGCCCGTTACTACCACCTCAGCCAGACTGTTGTCTGATACTAAGTTTATGTCAATAGTAGAGCGAGTGCCTACCGTAACTTCTTGGGTAGTAAAACCAACAAAACTGAAAACTAACTTAGCAGTGGGGCTTGCATTGATAGAATAAGTGCCGTCGCTGTTGCTATTTACACCGCGCGAGGTGCCTTTTACCAACACGCTCACCCCAGGCAGGGTGCTTCCGTCGTCGCCCACTACTTTACCAGTAATGGTGCGGTCTTGTGCCCAAATTGTTCCAGAAAAAAGCAAGATGAAACACAATAGTAGTTTTTTTGTCATTTGTGTTAAGTTATTGTGATTAATTTAGGTTATCGTTATAAAAACTAAGTCTATGCAAAAAATGTTCACTCTATGTCTATTTTGTTGAAGGTTTGAGTGATAATTGCCCCAAAAGTATAGACAAAACAGGCTTTTGTAAATATGTATCACATACGTGTCTGTTATATTTTTGGCCTAATCTACCTCTTATTCTGCTATATTTGTGTTTTGCTGGTTGTTTCGTGTATTTATTAAGAACAAGTTTTTCTACCATGAAAATCAAGTTTTCTTCCCTCTTTTTGGTGTTGCTTCCCATTTTTGTTTTTTTTGTTTTTTTCTGGATTTATGCCCTCAATGTAGGCTACGCCGACGATTTCCACGGCATTGAGGGTTTTTTGGCCAGTTGGATGCAACAAGATACTTGGCAAGACAAACTCCACCTGCTTTTTTCGCAAATGTGTGAGCACCGTATTTTGTATGGGCGTTGCAGCACGTTACTCTCGCACGCTGTTTTTGGCGAAATAAACTATAAATTTTTGATGCTGTCGGGCGTGGCATATTTGTTGGTTTTGCCCTTTGTATTTTACCGTGTCTTGCGCCAACTAAACGTCGGATTGGCCTATTTAGCACCCATTGTATTTATTGTTTTCAACATTCAGCCCATCGAAAATATCTTTTGGGCAATGACCGTTTTGCAGCCCAACATTACGCTTATTTTTGGCATTTGGGCGCTCTATTTGCTAATATTTACCACCAAACCCGTGTATTTTTATGCGGCGGCTTTTTTGTGCTTTGTTTCGATGTTTACCAACGGGAACGGCATGTTTTCTTACTTGGCGGCCATTCCAGTGGTGCTGTACTTGCGTTCTAAAAACGAAAAAATTCAGTGGTTTTCTTTTATCATTTTTTGCTTTGTAACCTATTTTTACGATTACAAGAATCCGGGTATTCGACCAGATGTAGGCAAAAATTTTACCGAATATCCACACCTCATCATCGGCGATTTTTTTGCTTTTTTTGGTTCACCCCTCGACAGCACCGTGCAGTTTTACAATATTTTGGTCAAAAATACCACGGCTATTGTAGGAGGCGTAATGCTGGTAGGCTGGCTGGCAGTTTTGCTGTTTACGTTTGCTTATTTTCAAATCAAAAATACAACCCCAAACAACTGGTTTTATGGGCTTTATCAAAATATGATGCGCCGTTTTAAATTCAATTTATTTTTACTTTCCAATTTTATTTTTGTGAGTTTGAGCGGGGCAGCTTTTGCGGTTTCGCGGGCGAGCCAGGGGTTAGAACAAGCTTTCATGACTCGCTATAAAAGCGTAGCTCTCATTTTGTTTGTGCTATTTTATTTGAGTTTTTTCAACGTTATTCGCGCCCAAAACTGGAAAAAGTACTTGCGCCTGAGCATTACGCTGGCTTTTGGGTTCAATCTGTTTTCTTACTACGCCAGTTTTGACGATGTGGCCAACTACCGAAAATCTATGGCTATCACCATGGTAAATTGGCAAAACAACGGTCGCTATTTTTATTATCGAAACGGGGCAGAATCGCGCTACCCCGACGACCACGCCCCCATTACTACTTATCAAAAACTGCCCATTCCGCCCTACAATTACGCAGGTTTTGTACCAGGCATCATGAAATACGTCAATGATATTTTATTTATTGGGCGGGTTCATTTTAAAAATTACACCCCGCCTGCCGAGTTTGCTGTCCTCAATCGAGCATTGTTTAAAGGTAAAAGTGGTACTGATAATGTAGAAACCGTAACGATAACCGAAGAACCAAACACGATTCAAATTGAAATTTTGAACGCCCAAATACCCGTCAATCAGATTTATGGAGGTTATTATGCGGTTTTTGTGGGCGAAGGCAACAAAATGGTTTTTCCACTCAACAACCAAGCCAATAAACTCAGTACTTTTTTGAGTACGCGGCGTTATTACAACAGCATTATTGACGTAAGATTGGCGAAGCCTGAGCTACCCACTGGCCAACTTACCATGCAGATAGGCCGATTGAGTGGAGATAATTTTGTGGTATTGGGTACGCAAGATATAACAGTAAAGTAGATTTTTAGTTTTCTGCCATGCGCCATTTTACTGAAACATTTTCGGGTTTACCGTGATTCGTGGAAGTGCGAAAACAAACAAAAAACGCCCTAAAACCTAATTTAGAGCGTTTTTTGTGTCAAATCACACTATGATAAACTATTCGTGTGACCCATAGGGGAATCGAACCCCTGTTTCATCCGTGAAAGGGACGTGTCCTAACCGCTAGACGAATGGGCCGACTGGTCCTACTTTCGCTTCAGGGTGGCAGTGCCTTTCTGAATTGTGGTGCAAAGATACGGTATTTTTTAAAGCGAGCAACTTTTGTGATAAAAATATTTCACTTTTTTGTCCATAAATATTTTTTAAAGTGATTCATTCTTTAAAACCGATTCAACCATTTCTTGAATCATACCGGCGCCTACCGAATTAAAATGTAGGTTGTCGAAGGTAAGCAGGTTGCCATTTTGACGGGTAATGGTGTCCCAATCAGTGCCAAATATATGGTGCGCCAGTCCCGATTTGCGAATGAGCCAGTCGGTATCTTCAAAACGTGTTTTGGAAACTACGCCCGAGGCTTTCAAGAATTCTTTCTGTTTTTCGCGCAGCGGCAAGTAAATCACGCCTTCTTGCTGCGCTATTTTTTTGACGGCCTCGTTGTAGGTATCAGCCATTTGATTGACGGGGTGGCTGAGGTCTTCGCTCAAAATTGGAAACGACATGAGGCTTATTGTGGCCGAGGTTTCGCTTTTGAGGCGTTGAACAATGGCGGTTAGATTTTGGGTATAAGTTTGAAGCGAAGGTTGGTCGTTGCGGGTTACTTTGTTTAAGTCGTAATAGTTGTTTTTGTTGCCCATTATAAAATTTACGTCATTGCCGCCAATCAGCAAATTGATGTAATGCGGCTGAACGGCAATAACATCGTCGAGCCGTCGTAGCAGCGTAAAACTTAAATCAGCGTTTTTGCCTGCGTTAAAAAACTGGTAATCAGGGTTTTGTTTTGCCAAATCGGACACCCAGTCGTGGCTTATGTTGCCGTGCGTGATGCTGTCGCCCGCGCACACTACTATTTTTTTATGGGCCAATACCCGTGTTTTGTCGGGGTAGTTGGGGGCAGGTTTCATCAATTTTTCGACCAATCCACGGTAAGCGTAATAACCGTAGGCCAGTAGCCCTGCCGCAAAAAAGAATAGATAAAGCATCGTATTGTTGGTTTATGTTGTTGTAAAACACGAATGTACAGGATAATAAATGCAATTCAAGCAAAAAAGGCGACCGAAAGGCCGCCTTTTTTAGTTGAAAATATACGGGTAGTTTACAAATTTTTCTTTTTCAACTCATCAACGGCAAACTTGGCCGCACGCGCGGTGAGTGCCATATACGTAAGCGATGGATTGACGCACGAGGCCGAAGTCATAGCGGCACCATCGGTCATGAAGACGTTTTTGCAGCTATGCACCTGACTGTTGGCGTTCAACACCGACGTTTTGGGGTCTTTGCCCATGCGAGCGGTGCCCATTTCGTGGATACCGATGCCCGGATTTTTGCTGGTATCGTTGTACGTATTTACGTTTTTCAAACCTGCGGCTTCGAGCATTTCGGCGGCATCGTTCATCATGTCAATGCGCATTTTACGTTCGTTTTCGCCGTAAGCAGCGTCAAATACCACCACTGGCAAGCCCCATTTGTCTTTTTGAGTAGGGTGCAGCGTAAAGCGGTTCGACTCGTCAGGAATTACCTCTCCGAAGCCACCGAGGCCCATTGTCCAGCCGCCTGGCTCGGTGAGCGACTCTTTGAAGGCCGCTCCAAAACCTGGAATGCTAGTACCACGGCCCCAGCCGCCACGACCTGCACCACCTTGGTAGCCAAAACCACGGAGGTAGTCGCGCTTGTCATTGCCCCAGTTGCGGTAGCGTGGCACATACACACCATTGGGGCGGCGGCCAAAGTAATATTGATCGCCGTAGCCATCGAAAGAGCCAGAAGCACCCACGGCCAAGTGGTGGTCCATGATGTTGCGGCCCAGTTGGTCGGAGTCGTTGCCGAGGCCATTGGGGAAGCGGCTCGATTTGGAGTTCATCAAAATAGAAGCCGACGGAATGGCCGAGGCGTTCATGAAAATAATTTTGGCGTAATATTCTTTGACCTCCATTGTGTTTTGGTCAATGGTGCGTACGCCCGTGGCCTTGCCTTTTTTCTCGTCGTACATTACCTCCGTCACAATTTTGTTGGGTACGAGCGTGAGGCGGCCTGTTTTCATGGCGGCAGGCATCGTAGCCGACTGCGTACTAAAATAAGCGCCAAACGGACAACCGCGCATACACATATTGCGATATTGGCAGGCGGCACGCCCTAAAGCCGAATGCCAAGTTTGGGGTTTGGTGAGGTGCGCCACGCGACCAATGGTGATGGTGCGGCCCATTTTTTTCATTACCTCGCCTTTTACGTGTTTTTCGAGGCAGTTTAGCTCCATGGCGGGCAAAAAATCACTATCGGGCAGTACCGACAAGTTGTCTTTTGAGCCACTTACGCCCGTAAACTTCTCAACGTGGCTGTACCAAGGAGCTAAGTCTTTGTAGCGAATGGGCCAATCTACCGATATGCCGTCTTTGGCGTTGGCCATAAAATCTTCTTCGTTCCAGCGGTAAGTTTGGCGGCCCCACAGCAACGAGCGGCCACCCACGTGGTAAGCCCGAATCCAGTCGAAACCGCGCGTTTCTAAGTACGGATTTTGTTTGTCGTTTTCAAACAAGTAGCGGTGTTCTTCGTTGGCGGTGTAGCCAGTGCGCATTCCAGCCCAGTATTCTTCGGCGGCCATGTTGTCGGGGCGGCCACGGTGCTGAAATTCCCACGGGGCTTTCATGGCGGTTTCGTAACCTTCAATGTGTTTTACGTCGCGGCCTCGCTCCAAGCACACCACGCGCAAGCCGCGCTCGGTGAGTTCTTTCATGGCCCAACCACCGCTTATGCCAGAGCCTACTACAATGGCATCGTACGTTTGGTCTTTTTGAGCATCTATGTTTAAATACATTTTTGTAATGATGAATGTTGAATGTTTGAATGAGAGAATGTTGAATGTTTGAATGAGAGAATATTTGAATGAAAAATTATTCAATAACTCAAAACTCAATAACTCAAAACTAAATTAAAGTGCGTAAGCCTTGTCGCCTTTTTTGTACGGAATACAACCTTCGTATTTGCCAGGAATTGGCACGTAGTTGAGGGCTTTGGTAGCGCCTTCTTCGGACGTAAAATAGCCAAAAAGCGTCAGTTCTTTCATCAAACGCCAAAAGGGTGTTCCTTTCAGTTTTTTGCCTTCTACTACTTCTTTGTCCACGTTGTCGCCCACTTTTACTTGCTTTACGTTGGCGTTTTTCATCAACTCCATCGTGTCTTTTTCAATTTGGGTTAGCAAGGCAGTTTGCTCGGCGGGGGTGGTTTCCAAAAACTTTTTGTTGTGGACTTTCATGGCGCGGGCATCGGCATCGGCCAAGCCTTCCACAAAATTTTGTTGCTCTTGAGCGCGGTAGCAATCTTTGAGCATCAACTCAATAAACGGCCCCACTTTGGCATCTTTCGCCCCTGGGGTGCTGGTGCGCGGAATGATAATGTCGGCAATTTCGCTCACCAAAGCGCGTTGGGCATCGTTCAGTACAAAATCGGCACTGGTGTTTAAGGTGGCGGGGTTGTTGCCAAAGGCCATCAAAGTGGGAGCTGAAAGCGTACCACCCATCAATAAGGCTACTCTCGATAAGGCTTCTCTGCGATTCATTGTAGTTAGGAAAAAGGTAAAACGGAATAAAGTGTAAAAATACGTGGTTTTTGTGCAAAACTGTGCGCAACATAGCAAGTTTTTCGACCAAGTCGAACATTTTAACGATAAATAAACCGTGCCTGTGCTTCATTGTTAGAAAAAACAATTAATTTGTGATTCTTAAACCTCTTTCTACTTGTTACAATGGTACTCAATTACCTCTGGATTGGCTTTTTTGTGGTGGCGTTTGTGGTGGCTTTGGCCAAACTCATCTTCTTGGGAGACACCGAAATTTTCAAGATCATTGTCGAAGGAATATTCGACTCATCCAAAGTAGCCGTCATGGACATTGCCCTGCCGCTGACGGGGGTAATGACGTTTTTTTTGGGGTTGCTCAACGTGGGCGAAAAAGGCGGGGCAATCAATGTACTGGCGCGGGCCATTGGACCATTTTTCAACAAACTGTTTCCCGAAGTACCCGCCAACCACCCCGCCAACGGCCAAATGATTATGAATTTTTCGGCCAATATGCTCGGCCTCGACAACGCCGCTACGCCTTTTGGCCTCAAAGCCATGCAGAGTTTGCAAGAGCTTAATCCCAACAAAGAGGTTGCCTCCAACGCCCAAATCATGTTTTTGGTGCTGCATACGTCGGGTCTTACCATTATTCCGCTCAATATCATGGCGCAGCGGGCTATTTTGGGGGCGCAAGACCCGTCCGATATTTTTATTCCGTGTTTGGTAGGCACGTACGTTACCACGGTGGTGAGCTTGCTGCTGGTGGCCATTTATCAGCGCATCAACCTTTGGAACCGCACCGTGGTGCTGGGTTTGGGCGGCGTAACGGCCTTTTTGGGCTTGGTGCTGTGGTATTTGTCGAGCTTGCCAAAAGAAGAGTTGGAGCAATTCTCAAAAGTAACGGGCAATTTGATTTTGATGACCATTATCCTGACTTTTCTGCTGATGGCTTGGCGCAAAGGCGTGGATATTTTTCCTACTTTTATTGAAGGAGCTAAGGGCGGCATCGAAACCTCGCTCAAAGTAATTCCGTATTTGGTGGGTATGTTGGTGGCTATCGGTGCGTTTCGCAACTCGGGGGCTATGAACTACATCGTGGACGGCCTCAAATGGGTGATTGGCCTCACGGGCGTAAACACCGATTTTACCGACGCGCTGCCCGTGGCGTTGATGAAGCCTTTTAGCAGCGCGGGCGCACGGGCATTGATGATTGAGAGCATGAAGCAGTTTGGCCCCGACTCGTTTGTGGGGCGGTTGGTGTGCATTTTTCAAGGCTCGGCCGATACCACGCTCTACATTGTGGCCTTGTATTTTGGCTCAGTTGGCATCAAAAAAACCCGCTACGCCATCGGGGCAGGCTTAATAGCCGACTTCGTGGGCGTAATCGCGGGTATTTTGTTGGGCTATTTCTTTTTTCATTGAATCAAAATCGCCTTAACCTGCTCTAAATCAGTCTTTTGTTGCTCACCCGTTTTGAGGTTTTTGAGCGACAATTGCCCCGTTCGTATTTCTTCTGAACCAATAATCAACACAAACGGAATGTGTTTGCGGTCGGCGTATTCAAACTGTTTTTTGAGCTTGGTGGCTTCGGGATATATCTCGGCGTTGATGCCTGCTTCGCGCAGTTGGCGCAATACGTTGAGGCCGTAAGATTGGGCAACTTCATCAAAATTGGTGAGCATTACTTGCGTACTAACTGCCTGATTTTCGGAAAATAACCCCAATTCTTCGAGTACATCATAAATGCGATCTACGCCAAACGAAATGCCCACGCCCGACAGCCCAGGCATCCCAAAAGTACCCGTGAGGTTGTCGTAGCGGCCACCCCCCGAAATGCTGCCCATTTGCACACCGTTGGCTTTTACCTCAAAAATAGCTCCTGTGTAGTAGCTGAGGCCGCGCGCCAGCGTGAGGTCAAGCTCCATTTGCGGGTTTTGGAGGCCAAACTGCGCTACCAATTGCCACACTTTTTCGAGTTCAGTTATGCCATTTAAACCTATTTCGGAAGTAGCCAGCCAAGTGCGGAGGTCGTTGAAGAGGGTGGTGTGGTCAGCTCCTAATTTGAAAATAGGTTGCAATTTCAAGATGGTTTCGTCCGAAAACCCGCGTTCGCGCAGTTCGGCTTCTACTTTTTCTTGGCCTATTTTGTCGAGTTTGTCAATGGCTACGCAAAGGGTAGTTTCTTGGCCAAGTGCGCCAATTACCTCGGCAATGCCGCTCAATACTTTTCGATTGTTGATTTTTACGGTAAAATTTTCCAAGCCCAATCCGCGCAGCACCTCGTGGAGCATCAGCACAATTTCGGCTTCACAAATGAGCGAATCGGTGCCTACCACGTCGGCATCGCACTGGTAAAACTCGCGGTAGCGGCCTTTTTGGGGGCGGTCGGCGCGCCACACGGGCTGAATCTGGTACCGCTTGAAGGGCATGGCCAGTTCGCCACGGTTCATGACCACGTACCGCGCAAACGGCACGGTCAGGTCGTAGCGGAGGCCTTTTTCCGAGATTTTGGGAGTCAATTTTTTGTATCCCTCTTGCCAATCTGTTTCGGTGAGTTTTTCCGAAAAATTGCCCGAGTTGAGCACTTTAAAGAGCAGTTGGTCGCCTTCATCGCCGTACTTACCCATCAGCACCGAGAGATTTTCCATGGTGGGGGTTTCGAGCGGGGCAAAGCCGTAACGTTGAAACACTTGTCGAATGGTGTCAAAAATATAATTTCGTTTGGCCATTTGCGCGGGTCCAAAGTCGCGCGTGCCGCGCACCAAAGCAGGTTTTGTCATGTTGTTGGAATGGGTATATGAGCGGCCAATGGCCAGAATAAACCACAAAGTTAGCCCACACTATTAAAATTTAGGGGTTTGACTTCGTTTTTTTGAAAAAAAACACTATTTTTGCGCCTCAATTTGCAAAATCAATACGACAATGGCAGTAACTAAATTAGACCGCAAACTTCGCAGAACGAAGGCTGTTCCCAAAAACGCGAAAGAGCGTATCAAGCAATTGCTTTGGAAACCAGAAATTAAAAAAGTAGATATTGAAGTCTTGAAAGCAGAATTTGCTACCAAGAAGGCTTAAATTTCCAAGCAGGCTTTTTGAAAATGAGTAAATGAAACCGTAAGCGTTGCTGCTTTTCATTTACTCATTTTTTATGGGCTTATTTCCCGCGTTTGGGCTGGGTTTTGTGCTTTTCTTCTTTGTGGCTTCCATTGCTTTTTCCATTTTCTTGAACTTTCGGCGCAGTTCGCGGCGATAGTGCAGCTGCACCCTAAAAATAACGGCTTGCCCCAGCAACGAAAGGCCGCCATTGATTAAAATGAGGCTGTAAGTGCCTAACAGAAACCATTTTATGAAGGGCGCACCCGTATGTTTGAGGTGTCCTGCTTCGCTAAATGTGCAGAGGCCGTAGCCAATCAAAGCCAAGCTAATTGGCGACAGCAGCATCCATTTGGTACGGGTACTCATTCGATTTACTAATTTTTGGCCCGGTGGTTTAGTGGTTTTTGGTATCATTTTTGGGGGTATCGGTTAATTGGTGTCTGTTTAGAACGAAAAATTAACACAAAATACGTTATTTTGCCTAACTTATTCAAATAGACGCTTCGGAGCGAAGTTATTCAATTGGCAAAACAAAAAATTTAGAATGAAAGAAATCATCAGTTGGGTGTTGCGGCACGTACCGCGCAAGTATTTGCAGTTGGTTAGTCATATTGGCCTAAAAGTGCTGGCGGTATTTTACAAAGGCAAAAACGTAAATTGCAACGTGTGCGGGAGCGAGTTTCGGAAATTTTTGCCCTATGGCCGCAATCCAGGCCGCGATAACGCCCTGTGTCCCAATTGTTTGTCTTTGGAACGGCACCGCCTCATGGATTTATACTTGCGGCGCAAAACTAATTTTTTCAAAGAAAACCTCAAAGTGTTGCACGTAGCGCCTGAGTATTGTTTCATTGACCGATTTGAAAAAATGAAGAATTTGGACTACGTAACGGCCGACATTGAGTCGCCGTTGGCGAAGGTAAAAATGGATATTCACGACGCACCTTTTGCCGACAATACGTTTGACGTGGCCTTTTGCAACCACGTAATGGAACACGTAAACGACGACATCAAGGCCATGTCGGAGCTGCACCGCGTGCTTAAATCAGGCGGTTGGGCCATTATTCAATCGCCGCAAGATTGGAACTTGGCCACTACTTTTGAAGACGACAGCATAACCGACCCGCTGGCCCGCGAAAAGCATTTTTGGCAAGACGACCACCTGCGGCTTTTTGGCCGAGATTATGGCCGCCGACTCGAAAAAGGGGGATTTGAGGTAACAGAAGACCGTTTTGTGATGGACGAACTCACGCCCCAAGAGGTAAAACGCTACGCCTTGCCGAGCAACGAAGTGATTTATTTTTGTCGAAAAAAATAGAAAAAAACCAGCAATCTCGTTTAAATATGCGCATTTCTCTCATTGTGGCAGCCGCTCAAAACGGAGTCATTGGCCGCAACAACCAACTCATTTGGCACCTGCCCAACGACCTCAAACAGTTTAAACGCCTCACCATGCACCACCCGATGATAATGGGGCGCAAAACCTTCGATTCTATCGGCAAGCCGTTGCCTGGGCGTACTTCCATCGTTATCTCACGCCAAGCAGATTGGCAATTTGAAGGCTGCGTGGCGGTGCAGTCGTTGGCGGCGGCGGTAGAAGCTGCACGCCAAACCAACGCCGATGAGGTTTTTGTGATTGGCGGGGCAGAAATTTACCGTATGGCGTTGCCCGTTGCGCACAAAATTTATTTGACAGAAGTACACACAACCGTAGAAGGCGACGCTTTTTTTAAAATACCCGACCCAAAAAATTGGCAAGAAATAGCTCGAATAAGCCACCCTGCCGACGAAAAACACGCCCATTCTTTTGATTTCGTAGAACTCGTGCGGGCATGAGTTTCACCTTTCCGAAAGTTCAAAACTTATCGGAAAGGCGAAATATGATTTACTTCTCCATTGGGTGGGCTTCCAATAGTTGTTTGGGCGAATAAAAATCCTTTTTGCTTTCTACCATTGCCCGCACCTGCTTTACTTTTTCGGGCTGAATGACCGAGGCTTGATTTCCAAACGAATTGCGCACGTAAGTGGCTACGGCGGCTATTTCGCGGTCGTTCAGCAGGCCACCGTACGGGGTCATGGGTACTTGGCCTGGGTAAGTTTTGCCGTTTACTTCGATTTGGCCCATGATGCCTTTCAAAATAATCTTAATAAAGCGTTCCTCATTTCCAACTACCCATTTGGTGCCAGTCAGCGGCGGAAAACCCGCTGCGGGCAGCCCGCGCCCGTCGGCTTGGTGGCACGTAATGCAGTAGCCTTCTTTGGCATAAATGGCTCGTCCTTCGGTAAATAGCTCCAAATCTTTGCCTTTGATATTGGTGGTGCTATACACTTCTTTTACTTTGTTGACGGGCTTCCCACTCACGTGCGCCACGGCGGTTTTGTGCGCGTTCACCATCCAGTCGTCTAATGGTTTCTTTTTGGCTTCGGCCAAAATGGGCAATGCTTTGGCGGGCGCAATCCACGATGTTGCCACAATGGCTTCCAAGCGCACGCGCCCGTTGTCGTCGCGCACGGCTTGCATGAGTAGGTTGGCTTGGTCGGGAGTTTGGTGGCCTGCGTAGCGCAGCACTTTCACGGCGGCAGCCCGGGCGCGGTAGTCTTGGGCGTTGAGTAGCTGGCGCAATAGTTTTTGGTCAATTTTGTTGAGTCCCCACGTTACCCACAATCCTTCCAATAAATGGTGCTCATATTTGGGGTCGTTTTTATCCAAACCTGCCACCCAAGCCGTTAGTTTGGGCAACACTTCGGCAACTTTGCGACCGCGCAGTTCGCGGCGGGTACGGTAGCGGGTGCGGTATTCGGGCAGTTTGAGGTTTTCTAATAATTCTTCCACGCTCGCCCCCGCTACTTTGGCGGGCGTTACGAGTGGGCGGCTGGGGTACGTAATGCGATACACGCGCCCGTGTACGTGGTCGCGCAGCGGGTCGCGGGCGTTGTGCTGCATGTGTCCAATGAGTACGTTGTGCCAATCAATAAAATAGAGCGAACCATCGGGCGCAAACTCCATGTCCACGGGTCTAAAATTACGGTCTGAACCCACGGTCAAATCTTGGCGGTGGCGGGTTTTGTAACCTGTGCCGTCGTCTTCAAAAACGTGTTGTTTCATTCCCAAAAAACCAATGGTGTTGTTGAGGAGTAAATCGCCCTGCATATTGTCAGGAAAATGCCGACTCGACACAAATTCCAAGCCCGACGTAGGCCGCACGCGTTGACTTTCTTCGATGAGTTGTTTTGATTTGTCGGTGGACTCGCCGTAGCGCGGCAGCACCGAGCCTGGCATCATCCAGCGCACGTCGGGGCTGGAGGTTTCGGCAAAAATATTCTGCCCCCACTCGTCAAATGCAATGCCCCAGGGGTTGGGAATGGCCAACTGCGCCGTGCGCTCCAAGTGGCGGCGGGCGGGGTTGTAGCGGTAAAAACCACCGTTGGTAGCCCGCACCGTGCCGTAGGGGGTTTCGACGTTGGTGTGCAAAAACACCCCTTCGCCCATGTAAATAGACCCCGATGGGTCGGCGCAAAAAGCGTGAATGTTGTGGTGGGTATCGTGGTCGTCAAAACCGCTCAGTATCACCTCTTTGGTGTCGGCTTTGTCGTCGCCATTGGTATCTTTGAGCAGCACAAAGTTTGTTCCTTGCGACACAAAAACGCCGTCGTGGGTTATTTCAAAACCAACGGGCAAATGCAGGCCGTCGGCAAATACGGTTTGCTTGTCGGCTTTGCCGTCGTTGTTGGTGTCTTCCAAAATCAAGATTTTGTCGTTGGGCTTGGAGTCGCCTGGCTTGTAGTGCGGGTAGCTGGGCATGGTAGCCACCCACAAGCGGCCCTTGTTGTCGAACGACATCTGCGCGGGGTTGGCCAAATCGGCAAATTCGGTTTCTGACGCAAACAACTCTAATTTATAGCCAGCAGGAACTTTGATGCTATTGAGTGCATCTTGGCCGTACAAGTACCGCAGACTGCCGTTTTGGTCGGGGTTAAAATTGGTCTTAACGGGCGACAGGAATTGGGTTTTGGCATCGGCGGCAGCGAGGTCTATTTTTTGACCCAAACTGGCCGCCGCCCACACCGCGCTGTCGCGGATGGCGGTCATTTGTCGCACTTTTTCAATCTCGGCGGGGTAATTGTCGGGGCCAAAAGGATTGTACCGCCGCCCGTAGTTGTGTACGCCGTTGGGCATTTTGTAGTCGTTGTGCCAGAGCCAGTTTTTTTCTACCACGGCTGCTTCTACCAGTTTGCGGTTGGGTTCGGCTTTGGTGCTTACTTTGCCAAAAACTTTGTCGGCCAGCAGCAAGCCCAGTTTTTTGTAGCCTTCTTCGTTGAGCTGGCAGCCGTCTATGGTAAGTGGCGCGGCGGTGTTGGCATACCACTGCTGCGACGGCGCAAAGGCATCAATAAAAAGTACTTTATTGTCCGTTGCCACTTGTTTCATGGCGTTGGTATAAAGCAGCAAATTGACGTTTTCTTTTTTCCCGTTGGGCAAATCGTACTGCGCCGAGAGGTCTTCAAAAGCAATAGGCGACACCAACGCCAACTGCGGTGCCGCTTGGCCGTTGTAAGTTTGGCTCAATGTATGTTTCACAAAAGCATCTAACTCCGCTTTGTAGTTGGCCAAGCCCGCTGCTCCCTGAAACGACTCACTGTACCCAAAAAAGGCCACAATTACGTCGGCTTTGAGGCGCGTTAGCCACTGGTCGTGCGTTTCAAAATGGCCTTCACTCTCCGAGTCGGTGGCATATTCGGTCTGAAAACGCTCTGCCCCTGGAAACGCCCAGGGCTTAAAACGCGCCGAATGGGGCCGAAACCCAGGCGTGTCGCCACCGTCGCACAAGTTCCGAATCAGCAACCGATTGGCGGGGTAGCGCAGTTGCATTTCGGTTTCAAAAAAATCGTAGTTAATCATGCGCGAACCCAAGTTGTTGCCCACCAGCGCAATGCGCGTTCCTTGTTCAATGCGCAGCACGCTGGTCTGCGACGATTGAAACGAACTGAACGCGACGAGTGTTAATCCAAACACAACCAGTAATTTTTTAATGCTTATTTTCATTCGTTTATTTGTTTGATTTTAAAAGACAAAAGGTTACCGTTTATAATGCCTCAGCTCGTTTATTTTTCCGTTACCAATCTCAAATCTAAATGACCGTTTGCCACATAGAACTGCATTATTTGCCCAATATAGCTTTTTTTGAGTGCTGCCTTGCCCACAACACGCTTTGCCTCGAAGCCCACGAACACTACCAAAAACAAAGTTACCGCAACCGTTGCCACATCTTAACTGCCAACGGCCCGCAGGCGCTTGTGGTGCCCGTGCTACACCACCAAAGTAAAATGAACATCAAAGACGTAAAAATAGATTACGGCCAAAAATGGGTCAATCAGCATTGGCGGGCGTTGGTGGCGGCCTACGCCAAAGCGCCTTATTTTGAGCATTTTGCCGATTATTTTGAACAAATATACCACCAAAAGCCCGCGTTTCTGTTTGACCTCAATTTAGAATTGCTGACAGTATGTCTGAAATTACTCCAAACAAACCCGACAATACGGCAGACTGAGCAATATGAACCCACTTTACAAAATGGCCACTTTGACGCGCGAAACCTCATTCACCCCAAAAAAGAGCTGAATCATAACTTTTTAGGTGCGCAGCGCGTTTATAAACAAAACTTTGGCAATGATTTTGAGGCCAATCTATCAGTTCTTGATTTATTGATGTGCCAAGGCCCAAGAGCCACTCCGTTTTTACAAAAAAAGTCGTACAACAATTAGATTTTTCCGATTCATTGACTCCGAAAAGATAAAATTAGTATATTTGGAAGGTTTAGCGATAGTTGTGGGGCAAATAGAATAGTACTGACAGATTAACACTTTATAAATGGAAGCAAAATTTTCAAATCGCGTAAAGGAAGTCATTACGCTCAGCCGTGAAGAAGCCCTGCGCTTGGGCCACGACTACATCGGCACCGAGCATTTGATTTTGGGTATGATTAGAGAAGGCGAAGGCGTGGCCTTGGTCTTGTTACAAAAACTGAGCGTGTCGCTCGACGAACTGCGCACCACCATTGAGCAATTTACCAAAGGCACCGCCACCAACAATGTTAAAAATTTAGCCAACATTCCGCTGACCCGTCAGTCGGAAAAGGTGCTAAAAATTACGTACTTGGAGGCCAAAATCTTTAAAAGTCCGCTCATTGGTACCGAGCATTTATTACTTTCAATCTTGCGCGACCCCGACAACCTGGCTTCGCAAATAATGGCTAAATTTAACGTAAACTACGAAATCGTAAAAGAAATGTTAGAATATCAATCATCTGGCACCACTCCCCGCGCCGCCGCCGAAGCCGACGACGACGACGAGCGCAGCGGCATGTTTGGCGGCGGTGCCGCTTCGGGCAAAGACCCCAAAAGCACCGAAAAGTCGCGCACACCCGTTTTGGACAACTTTGGCCGCGACCTCACCAAAATGGCCGAAGTGGGCAAGTTAGACCCCATCGTAGGTCGTGAAAAAGAAATTGAGCGCGTAGCCCAAATATTGAGCCGCCGCAAAAAGAACAATCCCGTGCTCATTGGCGAGCCTGGCGTGGGCAAAACCGCCATTGCCGAGGGCTTGGCATTGCGCATTGTGCAGAAAAAAGTATCGCGGGTACTGTTTGGCAAGCGCGTTGTTACGCTCGACCTGGCATCGCTCGTGGCTGGCACCAAATACCGTGGTCAATTTGAAGAGCGCATGAAAGCGGTGATGAACGAATTGGAAAAATCGCCCGAGGTGATTTTGTTCATTGACGAGCTGCACACCATTGTGGGTGCGGGTGGCGCGTCGGGCAGCCTCGATGCTTCCAATATGTTCAAACCTGCCCTGGCGCGCGGCGATATTCAATGCATTGGTGCTACTACGCTCGACGAATACCGCCAGTACATTGAGAAAGATGGCGCGTTGGCGCGGCGGTTTCAGATTGTGATGGTGGACGCGCCAAGCGTGGAAGAAACCATTGAGATTTTGACCAATATCAAAGACAAATACGAAGAACATCACCACGTAAACTACACCGAAGAGGCCATTGCCGATGCCGTGAAGCTGTCAGAACGCTACATTACTGACCGCTTTTTGCCCGACAAAGCCATTGATGTAATGGACGAAGTAGGGGCGCGGGTGCACATCAGCAACATCACCGTTCCCGAAGATATTTTGGTTTTGGAACAACAAATTGAAGAAGTCAAAAAGCAGAAAAATACGGTTGTAAAGAGCCAAAAATACGAAGAAGCCGCCCAACTGCGCGACAAAGAGAAGAAGCTCATTGACCAACTCGACCGCGCCAAACAAATTTGGGAAGAAGACACCAAAAAGCGTCGCTACACCGTTACGTCCGACAATGTGGCCGAGGTGGTGGCCATGATGACGGGCATTCCAGTAAACCGCGTGGCTCAAAAAGAAGGCGTTAAATTGCTGGGAATGGGCGACCAACTGCGGGCGCGGGTAATTGGCCAAGATTCGGCCATTGAGAAGCTCACCAAAGCCATTCAGCGCACCCGCGTGGGTTTGAAAGACCCCAAAAAGCCCATCGGCTCGTTCATTTTCTTGGGGCCAACGGGCGTAGGAAAAACCGAATTGGCCAAAGTACTGGCTACGCATTTGTTCGACAAAGAAGACGCACTCGTTAGAATTGACATGAGCGAGTACATGGAGAAATTTAGCGTATCGCGCCTCATTGGCGCTCCTCCTGGCTACGTGGGCTACGAAGAAGGCGGTCAATTGACCGAAAAAATTCGCCGTAAACCATACAGTGTGGTGCTACTCGACGAAATTGAAAAAGCCCACCCCGACGTGTTCAATATTTTATTGCAAGTGCTGGACGACGGTATTTTGACCGACGGCCTGGGCCGCCGCGTTGATTTTCGCAATACCATCATTATCATGACTTCCAACATTGGCGTGCGCGACTTGAAAGATTTTGGCGCGGGTATTGGCTTTGCCACCAAGTCAAAATCTGACAACCCAGACGAGATGATGAAAGCCACCATTCAGAGCGCGTTGCGCAAGGCGTTCTCACCCGAATTTTTGAACCGTTTGGACGATGTGATTGTGTTTAACTCGCTTCAACGCGAAGACATTCACCGCATTATTGACATTGCGTTGGGCAAATTACTGACGCGCGTAACAAGCCTCGGCTACCACGTAGAACTGACCGAAAAAGCCAAAGACTTTTTGGCAGAAAAAGGCTACGACCAGCAGTACGGCGCCCGCCCGCTCAACCGCGCCATTCAAAAATATTTGGAAGACCCCGTAGCCGAAGAAATTTTGAAAGGAGATTTGCGCGAAGGCGACACCCTACTGGCCGACTACGTAGAAGGCGACGTGCTGGTGATGACGATTAAGAAAAAAGAAGAAGCCGTAATCGAATAGATCAATAGTTGGTTACGCACTCAAACGCCTGCAACTTATAAAACGAAGTTGTGGGCGTTTTTTTTGTAAAAGATAGATTTGTTCATTGTTAAACCCCAAACGCTAAACGTATGAAAACCCTCCTTTTACTTGTATTGTACTTGCTGGCAGGCCATTTTGTTTTTGGCCAAAATCAATATGTTTTGACGCACCTATTTGACGCTGATGCCCCAAAAATTAACTTGACCAAACCCATTACTTCGGCAGCTTTTCGGTTTAAAGAACAACCCAACTGGGCCAATCTACGACTCATAGCCGACGGCGATACGCTCGCCCTGCACCCCGACCCGCACGCCGAAATACCCCAAAGCCAATTGGTAATATTCAGACAATCAGTTGGTTCGTTGGAATTGTTGGGCGCAAAAACTACCACTACACTCACGGGCGTGTATGCCAAACCCATCATACTGCCCACCTACTATCGGCAATTTAGAGTAGCCGTCGACTGCGAAAAACCGCCCGTTGTACCTGCTTCGGTTTGGCGGGCAGGTCTTACGCCACCCAAAGAACTCCCCACTGCTACGGCGGTCAAATTTATCATTGTTCACCACGAAGCGGGGTCAAATACGCCCAGTAATTTTACCAACGTAGTGCGCAATATTTACGTTTTTCATACCCAAACCAACGGCTGGAATGACGTGGGATACAATTTTTTGGTTGCCCAAGATGGCACTGTTTTTGAAGGCCGCGACGGGCAAGGCCGCCTTGATGGCGACAACGTGCAGGGCGCACATTTTTGTGGTTTCAACGCTGGCACAATGGGCATCTGCCTCCTCGGCGACTACATGACCGCCCAGCCACCCGCTCCCGCGCTGGCCTCGCTCACCAAGTTGGTGGCCTGGAAAATGAAAAAAGAAAACCTTGTTGAGCCTGGCAGCCGCTCGCTGCACGCCTCGTCGGGCAAAAACTTGGCTGTACTCTCTGCCCACCGCGATGGCTGCGCTACCAGTTGCCCCGGCGACAATCTGTACGCCCGTTTGGAGCAACTTCGCACCGACGTAGCCAATTCTTGCGACGGCATAAAAGCCATCGTTACGGCGGTTTTTCCCACCGTTAGTTCGCCCGCTGTCTATCCTAATCCGTCGGACAATGGTGCTTTTACGCTCGATGTGCCGCAGCCCATTCGGAGTTTGCGCGTGGTAGATGCGCTGGGGCGCGTGGTGTTATCGAAAGAGTTTTCGAGTGCCGCGCTTCGCTTTGAATTTCGACTGGAAACGCCTGGTTTTTTCAAATTAATCACCACCAATCAGCAGCAGGTGCAGTGGTCGCAGACGGTTTTGGTGCGTTAAATTTATTTTTACATTGCGTTTTTCCTTTTTGAGAACCCGTTTTTGCATTTTTCTTTGTGTAAATGTTTGCCCATAATAGTTTGATTTGTAATAAAGGAAAATTTAGTAGTAATCAATTGATGAACAAGCAATTACAGGGTATTAATATAATTGCGAATAAGTACTTACCTTGACTCATTAATAATGATGCATTTTTTCAGTACTTTTGGTAATATTTGGTTCTAAATAACAGGTAAGTAGGTGAACATATTTAATCGACACTTCTGATTTATGTAAAATTCTGATAATGAGTATTTTGAATTGCTGTGGACAGTCGACTATTGACTGTGGACTACTTAAATAATAAGTTGGTCGAATTAGTTTATGGAACGCAGATAACGCGGATACAGAGTACCGCGGATTTTCGCAGATAAACAAAAAAATTAGAAGAACTTTTGTGCAATAGAAATGTTGCCAATAACCATATCTCTTTGAACAATATGAAAAGCGTATGGCTCAATGAGAAGAAGAAAATAGCTTTTAAAAAAATATACAATGAAACTTTTTACGCTGCCCAATCTAATGACCTGCGGCAATTTATTGTGCGGTTGTGTGGGCATTACGGCGGCTTTTCGGGGCGATTTGCTGCTCTCCAGTATGTTGATTGGCTTGGCGGCAGTGCTTGATTTTGGCGATGGTTTTGTGGCAAGATGGCTCAAACAGCAGTCGGAACTGGGCAAGCAGCTCGACTCTCTGGCCGACGTGGTAACTTTTGGCGTATTGCCCGCTTGCATGGTGTTTCAGCTCATTGAGCGCAGCACCGACGAGCTGCCGCACTTGCCGTCTTATTTGGCCTTTGTGTTGGCTGCTTTTTCGGCCTTGCGGTTGGCCAAATTCAACATAGATACCCGCCAAAGCGATTCTTTTATTGGCGTTCCAACGCCCGCCAACGCTATTTTGGTGGCATCACTGCCTTTTATTTTGCGCCACAATCCCACCTTCGAGCCCTGGATTATCAACGAAACAGTGCTGCTGGTGTATGTATTTGTGATGTCCTTTTTGCTGGTGTCTGAGCTGCCCCTTTTCGCGCTCAAATTCAAATCGTTTGGCTGGCGTGGCAACGAGCTACCTTTTTCTTTTTTGGCTATTTCGTTGGTTCTCTTGGTGTTACTGCATTTTGTGGCGGTGCCGCTTATCATCGCGCTTTACATTGCGCTGTCTTTGGTTTTTAGGAAAGGGTAGAATTTGTAGTTGAATTGCCCCGAAACCTCGAAAATTGTGCCAGGCGTTATTTTGACGAAATTTTCTTGTTACCAATTTAACCGTTGCATTTGTTACTTGAATGTCGCTAACTCACAACGCCACGTGCGCCCGAATTTGGCGGGCAATGTCGGCCAATTCTTCGGGTTTCATTTGGAGTTTTTTGTTGAAATTCATGTCGGACATGCTGTTCAACGGAATGAGGTGCACGTGGGCGTGTGGCACTTCCAAACCCACCACCGCCACGCCTACGCGCTTGCACGCAATGGCTTTTTCGAGGGCAGCGGCTACTGTTTTTGAAAACCCCATTAGGCCCAAATAAAGCGCGTCGTCGAGGTCAAAAATGTAGTCGGTTTCTTGTTTTGGAACAACCAATGTGTGCCCAACGGCGCAGGGGAAAACGTCTAAAAAAGCCAAGAACTGGTCGGTTTCGGCAATCTTATGGCACGGAATCTCGCCATTGACAATGCGGGTGAAAATAGAAGGCATTTTGGAAGAAATAAATAATTGACGCAGCAATTTAAGTTTTAACGAACCAGAATCGCAATTCAATTCATTTTTTTTGTAAATTAGCTTTCAAATTTCACCTTTTAGGCCGTGTTACTATGAAACAACTGTACGTGCTTTTGGTGCTGTGGCTCACAATGGGGAGCGCATTTGGACAAAATAAGGTGTTTGGCGGGCATTGGTACGCTGGCAGCGAGGTGGGTATTTTTAGCAACAAAACCCGCATGATAGTGGGTGAGCTGAGTAAATATTCGGCGGGCGGTTCGGGCGTTATGCCGCTCTATGGCTTCAAAATAGGCCGCATGCTCAGCCCTTATTTGGCAGTCGAAACGGGTATTTATGCGCAACCGCTCAACATGGTGTACCAATATCAGTATGACTATCAGCGTGTTACGGGCGCAGCCCCGTTCCATTTTATAATGTTTCCAGTGCGGCTCAATTACCGTTTGCAAGTGCTCAGTGAGCAGTTGGAAGCGCAAATTGGGGTTGGGTTGCAGTACGTTGATACGCGCAACCAACTGGCCAGGGAGTCGTTTAGTGGCAGCATTGTTACGCCGCGTCACACCAGCAAAGACAGTCTGTTTTATGTGGGCAACGTGGACATTGTGCGCAGCAGTATGATTAATGCCGAAGTTAGTTTGGGCATCAATTGGGCGTTGTCGCGCCGCTGGACGGTGAGCGTATTTGGCCGCCAAGCAATGGGACTGGCAAACATAACCCGCGTGGAGGTGGACATTCGCCAAAACCAAGAACCCGTTGAAAAAGCCGAGTTTACGAGTCGCGGGTCGGGTTTTAACCTGGGCTTGGGCATCAGATACAACCTACGAAAATAACCAATGCCTTTCGATTATTCCTCTTTTTTGGTAAAACTTACCGCCTTTCCGCACCGGGGCGTGGGGTCGGTTTATGAGCAAGAAGCCGCTCAAAGCATTGCCCAAACTTTGCAACAAAATTACTTCCAGGTGTCGCAGCACGCTTTCAAAACGCCCGCTACCTACGTTCCGATTGTGTATTGGCTCATCGGTAGTTTGTTGGCAGGGCTGCTGACGGTGCAGTGGGGAGGCGTTTTTTCTACGCTGCTGGTGGCAGTGGCGGCCATCAATGGCTTGCTGTATTTCGACTGGCGACCGTCGTGGCTGCTGCACGTGCCGCCGTTGGTAAAGTCGCAAAATGTGATTGGTAAATACGCAAGAGTAGCGCCTACTGCACCCAAACTCATTCTGATGGCCCATTATGACTCTGCGCCCGTGTCGTTTCTGTACCGTCGGCAAACCAAAGACGGCTTTCGCAATTCCATTCGGGTTTCCATGTTGCTCATGGCTTTGACCGTACCCGTAGCAGGGTTGAGTTATCATTTGCCCAACAACAATTACATGCTGGTTATCAGGGTTTTATTGACTATTTATTTTTTATTGCAAGCCATTTTAGGCACCATTGATTACTTCCGAAAGGGCTACACCAACGGAGCCAGCGACAACGCCACGGGCGTAGTAGCGGCGGTAGCAACGGCCATTAAACTAAAAAACCAACTCAAAAATTGCCAGCTTGAAGTGGTGCTGACCAGCGCCGAAGAAGCGGGCATGATTGGGGCGTACTATTATTGGAAAGAACATTGCCAAAAAATCAAACAGCCCATTTACCTCATCAATTTTGACACCTTGGGGGCTGGTTCGCTCAAAATAATTACCAAGTCGGGCAGCATGACTCCCATTACTTACGACAACATAGTGGCACAAACTGCCCTGCAAATTGTCCAAAACGATAGCCGTTTCAGAAATGTTTTGGCCGATAGCTGGCACACCGCCGACTTCGACAGTGCGTGGTTTGCGCGGGCAGGAGTGCCTTGCCTTACGCTGGCCGCGCTCGATGCCAACGGCCTGATGCCGCACATTCACCGCCCCCAAGATACCCTCGACCACGTGGATACCCGGCCCATGCTCCAAGCCATAGATTTGGCCGAAGCCATTGGTATTCAGATAGATAAACTCTTGTAGCGTTTGTATTCTTTGGTCCAATTGTAAGCTCCAAAGGCCGCAATGATGCAAAAAGTAAAGTACAGCAACGCATACAATTTTACTTCTTTGAGGTAATACATGTACGTACTGATAACGTCTATGAACAACCACACGTACCAAGCCTCAATTTTTTTGCGAATGAGCATAAAAGTAGCAAAAATGCTCATCACGGTTGTGAACGAATCCATGTAGGGAAACGCGCTGGGCAAACTGAATAAACTCGGAAACCAGTGGTGTAAATTGCGTGAGAACGTTCCTAAAAGCACCGTTATTGCGCCGCCGCCTACTGCCAAAATCCAGTATTGCTGCGTTGATAATTTGCTGATTTTTAGCTCGTTATTTTGGTTGGCTTCGTTTTGTTTGGGGTATTTCCATTGCCACCAGCCCAGTAGGTTGGTAACAAAGAAAAACACCTGTAAAAACATATCGGGATAAAGCTGAATTTGATAAAACAACGCAAAAGCCAGCACCACGTTGAGCAGTCCTACTACCCAACTCCACACGTTTTCGCGGGCCGATAGCCACACCGCCACGCCGCCACTCACGGTAGCCCACCACTCCAAATGGCTCATTTTATAGCCAAATGCTTCAAAAAAAATGTGGTTGATGTTAAAAAAATCGATCATCGTGTCAAAAATAAGCCACAGCTTTTTGAGGGCTGTGGCTTGGTATAAAGCAATAACAAAAAGTTAAATCTAAGCCTGTACCGTTTTGCGATTTTTCATCCAAAAATACAGCACCGTGAAAGCTACAATCAAAATAGCGGGAAATACCGCAATATTGTCTAACGTGGCCTGACCAGCGGCCAGTTCCATGGCATCGCCCGTGAGTCCTTTGGCAGTTTGAGTAACGCGTTCAGCGTCAATCCAGCTACCAATAATGGGCTGAAAAATAGCCGTCGAAAACATACCTACGCCGCCAATTACCGACATTCCCAATGCACCGCTCAAAGGTATTTTTTCGGCCACAAAACCCACCATATTTGGCCAGAATAGAGCTACACCCATCGCAAAAAATACAGCTGCTACGTAAATCATTGTGCCCGTTTGGGTACTGAACAAATAAATACCGATGGTTGCTAAAATTGCCGAACCCAACAGCACGCCTGTTTGGTCAAGTTTTTCAACGATTGGCCCCGCAAAATACCTTATAACGGCCATTAAGCCCGTTACCAACGCCAGAATAATCATGGGGCTGGCACCGGATTTGCTCATAATCAAGCCCGTCCATTGCTGCGGCCCAAACTCCGAAATGGCCGTGAGGGCCATGCAAGCAAACATGAAAAGATAAAGCGGGTTCAAGAACATTGCCTTCAAGTTTTCGCCGATCGAAGCCGAGCCTTCTACCTTAGGCTTGGGAAATGCCTGACCCCAAAATAAATAGGCATAAATAAAAGTTGGAACCAAAATAAGCCAAATTTGGGCCTGCCAGCCTAAATTGGCATCGGTCATAAATTTGGACAATAAACTTCCAACTACAATGCCGCCTGGAAACCACATGTGGAAACGATTCAGCATTTTGTTCATTTGCGAGCCTGAATACGTGTCGGCAATCATGGGATTGCAAGCTGCTTCGGTGCAACCGTTGCCGATTCCAATCAAAAAAGTAGAAAGCAACAAACCCGTGTAGCCGCCCGAATAAATGGTCAGTAAAATACCGACAGCATGACACACAAACGCTACTTGCATAATAATTTTTGGCCCAACGGTGTAATAAACCAGCCCGCCGATAATCATGGCCAAAGGGAAACCCAAAAACCACATGGAGTTGATAAAACCGAGTTGCTCGGCAGTGAGACTGAACTCTGTGCCGAGCTGCGCCAATATTCCCGCTCGAATACTAAACGAGAAGGCCGTGGTGATGAGCGCGAAGCAGCTACCCAAAAATAATCTGTCTTTGTTAATCATTGTTTGAAAGGGTTTAGTTGAAGGTTAGAAATTAAGAGGGTACAAAACTTGAAAGCGTTTTTTAGTTTTTTTTTACCCAATTTTTGTGATAAAAAGCATTTTTAAGTTTGAAGTATATTTACCCACCCATTCAAACGCTACGTTTTCTCGCCAATAGCCAACGCCAGCCGAATGATGCCGTAGTCGTAGTGCTGGTTGAGGTAATCGAAAATGGGGGCAACGGCGGTGTTGGGCTGATAATCTACGGCGCGGGCGGCCTCCATGATGGCCTCGTATTCTTGTTTTCTGATAAACCGCCAAAAATCAATGTCGTGGCCTTCGGTTTTTAGTTTTACCAGATGCCCCACAATGGTCCCCGAATTGAGGTTGCGGGTTTCGGCAATAGACTGCAAATCGAGCCCTTGTTCGTAGAGTTCGAGGGTGTCTAAATATGTTAAGCCTTTAACGGCCACGCGCGTACCTGTCTGGTTGTTTTCGCGGGCAAAGGCTACAATTTCGTCAATAAATGCCTTGCCGTAGCGTTTGTATTTTTCGTCGCCAACGCCCGATATGGCTTTCATTTGGGCTTCGGAGATGGGGCGGCGTTGGGCCATTTCAGAAAGCGTGGCATCGCTAAATATCACAAAAGGTGGCAAGTCGAGTTTATCCGAAATCTGCTTGCGGAGCGTTCGGAGGCGTTCAAACATGGCATCTTTAATGACCTCTTTCTTGGTTTTTTCTTTGGGGGCCAGTTCTTCTTGCCGCGCTTTGCGTTCCTCTCCCGACACAAACTGCACCAAATCCACTTTTAGGCCATTTTTGAGTACGTCCCAACTTTTATCGTTGAGTTTAAAAGCGTGGCCTTCGTCGTAGGCAATGTCTATGATGCCCGAGTTGAGCAATTGGCTCAGGTAGTCGGCCCACTGTTCGCCGCGCAGGTCTTTGCCCACCCCAAAAGTAGGGAGCTTGTCGTAGCCTTGTCGGAGAATATTTTGATTGCGGCTGCCCCGTAAAATATCAATGAGCATTCCCATGGCCACGTTTTGGCGGGTGCGGGCAATGCCCGACAGGGCTTTTTGGGCAATGAGCGTAGCATCAAATTTAGAGCGCGGATTGCGGCATACGTCGCAGTTGCCGCAGTCTTTTTCGACGTTTTCGTTAAAATAACTCAGTAAAATGCGGCGGCGGCAAATGTCGGCTTCGGCATATTGCTTGATGCGGTTGAGTTTGGCTTCGAGCACTTCTTTTTGTTCCTGCGGCGACTCCGACTTCGTAATCATTTCTTGGCGCATCATAAAGTCGCTGAAACTATAAAACAGCACTGTGTCGGCGGGGAGGCCGTCGCGGCCCGCGCGGCCTATTTCTTGGTAAAAACTCTCGACGTTGGAGGGCAAATTGTAGTGAATTACCCAGCGAATGTTCGATTTGTCAATGCCCATACCAAAAGCTACGGTAGCCACCATGACTTGCACGTCGTCGCGCAAAAAACGCTCTTGCGCCCGCGAACGCTCATCGCTGCTCATGCCCGCGTGGTAATATGCCGCCGAAATACCCGCTTTCTGCAAGCCCTCACACACCGACTCTGTACCCTTGCGGCTCAGGCAATACACAATACCTGGCTGCTTGGGTCGCTCGCTCACAAAGCGTTTGATTTGTTCGGTGCGCCGCAGTCCTGGCAGCACTGTGAGGCTCAAATTGGGGCGGTCGAAGCTGGCCAGAAACACGGGCGCATCAACAATGCCGAGTTGTTTCAAAATATCGCGGCGCGTTACGCGGTCGGCGGTGGCGGTGAGTGCCACAATGGGTACTTGCGGAAATTCGCGCTTTAAGATGCTCAGTTGGCGGTATTCTGGCCTAAAATCGTGGCCCCAAGCCGAGATGCAATGCGACTCGTCAATGGCAAACAAACTGATTTGTAAATCTTGCAAAAACCGCAACGTATTTTGCGAAAAAAGCCGCTCAGGAGCTACGTAGAGCAGTTTTAGTTCGCCCAATTTACATTTCCACAACACCGAGTCTTGCTCTTGTTGGCTCAAACTCGAATTGAGATAAGCTGCTCCTACGCCGTTGCCGCGCAATGCTTCTACTTGGTCTTTCATAAGGGCAATAAGCGGCGACAGCACCACGGTCAAGCCTTCTTTGAGCAGCGCGGGTACCTGAAAACAAAGCGATTTTCCACCGCCCGTGGGCATTAGCACCATGCAATCTTCGTTGCGGAGAATGGTGTCAATAATGTCGGCTTGCAAGGGCCGAAAAGTGTCGTAGCCAAAATATTGTTTAAGGACTTGTTCTTTGGTCATTGAGTTGATTTCTACACAATGGTTCAATTGTGATTTACACGAAAATCGTCCGTGAAGACACGGACAATGGCACTTGTTGGCCACACAAACTTTACAGCATTCTTAAACGCGCTGCTTTACAAAAAAACGTTTGAGCCAAGTATCTTCGGCACGCACTTTCCAGCGCGACATCCACTGCGCTTTGGTGGCTACTAAATTGTCGAAAACGGTGGTTTCGGGCAAAATGCGTTCTTCAAGCACGGCGGCTTTGGCTTGACTGATGGCAATGGTTTGAACGTGGCCGCTTTGGTCTAAATAAGCCACCGAGCGGTCGAAGAAATCAATGCCCATTTGCGCGCCAATTTCGCGGAGCCAGTGGGTTGATTTGTCAATGGAGCAGCCGCTTGGGGAGGCTTGCGCTTCGTCCACGGCCACTACCACAAAGCGGTTTAAGAAAATTTTGGCCGATGCCAACAACGGCTCGCCGTGGGCAGCCCAACCTTCCACGGCCGCTTTGAGGGTTTGGGTAATGGTGCTTACTTCGGCGGCGGTCAGGTCGCGGTTGGCCTGATATACCCACACGCGGGCTTCAAAGGCTATTTCGTCAAAAGATACGTACATCTTATTTGTGTAATTTTTGAATTTCTTGAAACATCATCGCAAAGCCTTTTTCCATCTTCAATTCCAAATTATCCACTTTGGCTTCCAACTTATCAAACCTTACTTCCAAGTTATCAAACCTTACTTCCAAGTTATCAACCTTGGCTTCCAAGTTATCCAATTTGGTCTCGACTCGCTGAATGTCAGTATCATGCTTGCGCGACGATTTGCGTAAATCGGTAAGTTCAGATAGGCGGTCTAATAGCGCGTTGATGACGTGGTCAAAAGCATCGTGGGTAAGTGTTTTATCCAAGCGAATTTTTATCTCCACCAACTCTGACTCAATTTTTTCAATTCTGAGCCTCATTTTTGACTGGTCGCGCATCAATTCAGATACGGAACTTTCCATGTCAATAATATACAGTTCAATTTGGTCTAAACGCTCGCGGTCGCTCATAATTCATTGATTTTGTGTGTTAAGTAGTTGGGTAGAAATAGGCGGTTCGCCGCTGCGATTATATTATTTTTGATTTGTAATAAGAGGTAATTTGGTAGTAATAAATTGACAAACAGGCAATTACAACGAATTGCTATAATTACAAATAATTCCGATAAGTACTTATAAACCTTGTTGTTGGGCAATCAGTTCGGCCAAATCATAGACCTTCACGGTGTCTTCGCGTTCTTTATTCTTCACGCCGTCGGTCATCATGGTCATACAAAATGGGCAACCTACCGCAATGGTATCAGCTCCCGTGGCGAGTGCTTCTTCGATGCGTTCGATATTAATTTCTTTTTTGCCCGCTTCGGCATCTTTAAACATTTGCGCGCCGCCCGCGCCGCAGCAAAGGCCGTTGGTGCGGCAGCGTTTCATTTCTACCAACTCGGCATCTAAGGCTTCCAACACCGCTCGTGGGGCTTCGTAAACATCGTTGGCGCGGCCCAAATAGCAAGAATCATGAAAAGTTATTTTACGACCTTTGAAAACCCCACCACCTTCTATTTTGACGCGGCCTTCGTTGATGAGTTGTTGCAAATACTGCGAATGGTGAATGACCTCGTAGTTGCCTCCCAAAGCAGGATATTCGTTTTTGAGGGTATTAAAACAATGCGGACAAGCGGTAACTATTTTTTTAACGCCGTACATTTCAAGCACTTGTATGTTCGACATGGCCATCATTTGAAACGTAAACTCATTGCCAGCGCGGCGGGCGGGGTCGCCCGTGCAGCCTTCTTCGGTGCCCAAAACGGCAAACTTTACGCCTACTTGATTGAGAATTTTAACAAATGCCACGGTTACTTTTTTGTAACGGTCGTCGAACGAACCCGCACAGCCTACCCAAAATAATACTTCGGGAGTTTGACCATTGGCAGCCATTTCGGCCATAGTAGGGACTTTTACTGCATTCATTGAGATTGGTAATATTGAGTTGATGAACAAAGTACAAACATAGACAAATTAAGCGTAATTTGCACGTAAAAATAGCAGTTGCCAATTTACCACTAAACACCATGAAACCATTTTTTTTGTTCGTAAATTGCTTAACTGCCTGCCTATTATTGGGTTCGGTTTGGGCGCAACGCCCCAATATTGTGTGGCTCAACGTCGAAGACATGAGTCCACGATTGGGTTGCTACGGCGATTTTACGGTGCCTACTCCCCACATTGACCGTTTGGCGCGCGAGGGGACATTGTACACCAACGTATTTACAACGGCGGGTGTGTGCGCACCCAGCCGCAATGCCATAGCCACGGGGCGCGTTCAAACCAGTAATGGTGGTCATAATATGCGCACACTTTCTAACACTTATCCCGAAAAAACAGGGCTACCCAAGCAATATTCGGTCGTGATGCCCGTGGGCGTAAAGCACTTCGCCGAATACCTTCGCGCGGCGGGTTATTACTGCACCAACAACGCCAAAACCGATTATCAGTTTGAAGAAACCCTCGCTATTTGGGACGAAAACGGCCCGCAAGCGCATTATAAAAATCGGGCAAATAACCAGCCATTTTTTGCCATGATTAACTGCGGCATTACGCACGAAAGCCAAGTATGGGCCAGAAAAAATAACCCACTGCGGGTTAGCCCAGACAAAGTAAAACTGCCACCTTATTACCCCGATACCGACTCAGTGCGCCTCGATGTGGCGCGTTTTTACAGCAATATCTACGAAATGGACGAATGGGTAGGTGAGCAAATAAAAGAACTCGAAGAAGCGGGACTACTCGAAAATACGATTGTGATGTTTTGGTCAGACCACGGCGACGGTTTGCCTTACGTAAAACGCGAAATTACGCATCGGGGGCTGCGCGTGCCGTTTATTGTCCGAAATCCAACGGGTAGTAAAGGCAACAAAAATACCGACCTCATTTCGGCCATTGATTGGGCTCCCACGGTGCTTTCGCTGGCGGGCATAAAACCTCCTAACTTCATGCAGGGAAGGGCTTTTTTGGGTAAATATGCCAATAAAAAGCCTCACTCGTACGTATTTGGAGCCGCCGACCGCTTCGATAGCGAGTACGACCGCGTGCGTTCAGTATCTGATGGGCGTTTTCAGTATGTGTATAGTTTTTATCCAAACAAACCCCGCTACATGGACGTAGAATACCGCAAACAGCAAGCTTCCATGCGCGACATACTGCGGCTCAAAGAAGCAGGAAAACTCAACGAAGTACAAATGCAATGGTTTTTGCCCACCAAGCCCCAAGAAGCTCTTTTTGACACCCAAACCGACCCACACCAGCTTGTCAATTTAATAGATAACCCAAAGTATAACAACGAGTTAGCTCGTTTTCGGAAGGTGTTTCAAAGTTGGCAAAAGTCGGTGATGGATTATGGTGCTATTCCCGAAAAAGAACTGGTAGCGCAGATGTGGAACGGCGACAAACAGCCGCCAATTACGGCGCAACCTACCGTAACAATACAAGGCACGTACGCGGCCATTAATTGTGCTACGGCGGGGGCTTCTGTTGTCTATAAAATTTTACTGCCCAACACCCCCGACCCCAAACGCTGGGAAGTATATACACAACCTGTGCTGCTAAAAAACGGTGCGCATATCAAAACAATAGCACAACGCATTGGCTACAAACCCAGTATAGAAGTTATGAATTAAGTGCTGATAATCAGACCTTTTTACATACCAAAATGCGTTTGTCGCCGTTGGCGAGCGTGGTAGCAAACAAATACACGTCGCCGCCGTCTTTGAGTTTGAGCTTTTTGCGGAGTTCGTCGGTCGTACTCGGAAAATTGCGTAGCGTGAGATTGGCCTTGCCGTTGGGCAGGTACGAAGCCAACGCCTTCGTGTCGGCTTTTACAGTAGCTTGACATTTAAAAATGCGCCCTGGGAAATTAGACACCAATATTTCTGACGTGTAAAGATGACTGTGAGGAGCTATTTTGTACAAATCGAACTGCCCTGCCACCGACTTAAACGCGCCCGCTTTCAAAATAGCCGCGTTTGGTTCGTATAAATATGGCAATGGATTGTGCAGTTTCACGGCCAAGTTTGTTTCGTCATCAATCAAATGGGTAAATGTCTGAATGGGCAAATAAGGCGGTGTGTCGCTCAGATTGACCGAATGTATTTTAATTACTTGATTATCAGTGTTTTTCAATAAAAACAGAACTTCTTTTACCTCATTTTGCAACGCTACTACTTGCACTTCATTTACTTTTTGGAGTGTGGAAATGGCTTGCTTGAGGTCTAAAAGCGGCGAAGTTTTGAGCAAAATCTGGCCTGATTTTTGAAGCAATAGCGGCAAATTTTGAACCACATCGGGTTGGCAGTCTTGCAACAAATGCACCCGCCCCGCCGCTACCGAACGCCGCGCGGGGTCGGCATAAATCCAGTCGGCTTTTTGGGAGAATTGCGCCAAAAAATGAAGCGAATCGGCGCAAATGCAGTCTATGTTTTTGATGCCCAGCACCTCAAAATTGTGCTTGGCTTGGGCTACGAGCGTTTCGTTTTGTTCTACGTAAATAACGCGCTCAAAGCGTGAAGCAAAATAAGAAGTATCAACGCCCATGCCGCCCGTGAGGTCAATCAGCAGCTTTCCCGCCACCAAACTGGCCTTGTATTGTGCCGTGGCTTCGGACGAACTTTGCTCTAAGGACACCACGGCTGGCAGCACCAAATCAAGGTTTTCGTACCAACTGTGTAGCTTGTAACGAATTTTCTGCCGCGCTTCTATTTGCGCAATGAGCGGTTGTTTCGCGCTGCCGTATTTGAGCAGCAGTTGTTTAGTGTCATCAGTAAAGTGCTGCACTATAAAGGCGCGGTCAAGGTCGGAGAGGGTCATGAGTGGAGGTTGTATTTCAACCGCGTCGGTAATCTGAAATTTTATTGGTAGTTAACCCTCTTATTTTCTGGTATCCAATTCTATTTACAGTCAAATAAGCATCAAATAAGATTTAGTAATTATCACATAATCATCACATAAAAAAGATTTGATTATGAGCACTTTACGGTTTTATAGTGAATAAATTATCACATAACCATCACATAAGAATCCGTCATTTATCAAATAAGATTTTACACCCAAAATGGCACATAGCTGGCATATTTTCTTGAATTACTTTCGGGGTCATCTTCTTTAATAATATCTTCCTCTAAGGTATCACGTATAATTCTGGACGCAATAGAATAGTTATGACCTTCAATCTTGAATCTATCTCGGAGAGTTTGATTAGTCATTTTTTCGTTCGATACATATTTTAGACAAGCGTGTTGATAACAGGCTTGTATTTTTTCTTTTTTGTCTAAGTCATTGAGTTTCTTGTAGCTGTATATCGTTACGCGGGTTCGTCTCTCGGCTACAATTACATTAATGGGAGGCAGTTGGTAGAGTTCGTTATAGAAGATAACTTTGTCTAAGCCACTGCCTTTTTCTTCACAAAAACCCATTCTACGCATCAAATCTGCCAATTTATCGTTTCTGGACTGGTAAGCATCAATAAATCTTTCGGGAGCGACTAATGGTATGCCAGCATTGGAAATTTCGATACGGTCTGCAAATATTTCAACCATCGGGAACCCCTTTTCGTTAAGGTCTTGATGAATTAGTGCATTGGCTACCAGTTCTCTAATGGCAATTTGAGGATACATGGTAGTGTCTTGGCGCATGGCTTTGCCTATTTCTTCGTTGGCAGGTAGTTGGCTGTTTATCCAGTCTATCATGCCAATAAAACCCACTGCATAACCTTTCCCTCCAATTTGTTCGCGCTCAGTTTCTACTTTGTTTTTTCCTTTATAAACGATAACTCGTACCGATTTGCGTTCAAGATATTCAAAATCTCTGAGGTTCTTGGCAAAGAGTAAAGCACCTAACTTGGTGATACTGTAAGTACTATTTTTTAATATCAACCCCTCGTTCAACAATTTCTCAATAACGCCTTGTTGACTGTTTGGATAAGGCAGTTTCATCAAATCAAAATACGTTTCAGTACTTAGATACTTGGTAACATCGGCTGCGGTTAGACCGTCTTTGGCTATTTGTTTTTCAAAAGGCGTAACGTCTTTCTTCCATATTTTAGCTTGTTTTTGTGGAAAATCGTTGAGTTTTCGAGTATTGCTCCCCACCCGAATATAGGAATAATGCAAAAATTCAACGGGCTGATTTTGAGCAGCAGGAATCTCAAATAACGATATATGTCGTTTTTCATCATAGTCAAATTCGTGTACTATGAAATCAATACGAGGATTTAGACGAGTGGCTAACCAATGTTCCAAATTTTCGTTTCCTTTTTTTGCAGATTTAGCCATAAAAGTAGTGCCTTTGATGACATGTGTTTCATCTTCTATTCCAAAAACTAAGTAACCAAGTGGCTGATTATGAATGCAAGCACTATTTGCAATTGCCGATATGCGTTCTCCTATTTCGTCTGGTGAATGAAAGTTGAGTTTAAATTCTACCCATTCATTCTCACTAGGCAGCTTTACTAAGTCCTTGATTAATTCTTTAAGTTTTTCCTCCGTCATTATGCTCTAAAAGTTTTACAAACATCAGTAAATAACTTCAACTCATTTTAATATCACTTCTCTCCCGTTTTCTTAAAATATGCATCGGCTTCGCGCTTGTAAAAAGGCGCGAAACTGGGCGGAACGGTGCGCAACAATTCGGTTTGTTTTTGTTTGTCTTTCACGTATTGTTCAAACGCGGGCGGTGGCGTGCGTTGAATGGGCTTGGCCGTTTCAGACTTCCGCTTGTTGTCTTCTTCTTGTTGGCGCAGGGCTTTTTCGGACTCCAAAAGCCGCGTTACAATGTCCTGTTGGCGTTTTTGAAGCTCTGGGGTTACGCGCTTGTTCACCAAGTCGGTTTCGGTTTCGTCCATTTTTTTCATTAAATCCTTTACCTCATTGCCCACTTTTTTCTCGGCATCAGTTCCCTTCTGCGACTCCATCAGTTGCTGCAACATTTGTCGAATCTGTGCCTGTTCGGCGGCCATCTTGGCCACTTGTTCCGACATTTGGCGACCGCCCATGCCGCCTTTACCATCTTTTTTCATTTTGCCAATCTGCTCGTTGAGTTTCTTTTGCATCTCGCCCAAATCTGGCGACGGCGTTTCCCCTTTTTTGCCCTTTTTACCCTTGCCTTTGCCTTTACCAGGCATGGCCATCATCTGCGCCTGCATTTGGGCTAAAGTTTGGCTCAACATCAGCGACAGATTATTGATGGAAGTCATGGCAAATTGCTGCTTGCTGGTGGCCATGTTGAGGCGGCGTTCTTTGATGTAACGCGAGCTTTCGGTCATGTGAAACTTCATGTCGTTGAGTTCGCGGGTTACAAAAGTTTCGATTTGGCGCATCCGCTTGGCCAGCGCGTAAAGGCTGTCTTCTATCACTTTGGCATCGTCTTGCAGTTTGAGTTGGTCTTGCGCCAGTTTCACAAAACGCGGGTCTTGCTGGCCTACGCCCCTAAAATCTTTCATCAATCGTTCTTGGTCGAACGACAATTTGAGGAGGTTTTCTAAAACTGCCCGCAACTCGTCTATATTTTCTTCCATTTCTTTGCTTTCCATCGCTTCCATCATGTCTTTCATTTTCTTGGCCATCATTTTCATAGATTTGCCAGCCTTCTTTTGGGCTTGCGCGGCTTTTTTATTGTCCTTTTTTTCAAGCTCTTCCGAGCTTTTGTCTTGCTCTTTGTCTATTTCTTCTTGCTCTTCTTTTTCGGTGTCGAGTTCTTCGGGTTTTTCGAGTTCCTCGTTCATTTTTTCCATTTCTTTGAGGTCTTTTTTGGTGTCCTCAAATTCTTTTTTCAGCTCTTCTTGCTGCTTTTTGAGTTCTTCTTGCTGTTTTTCTTTGTCGTTGGCATCTTTATTTTCGGTGTTTTTCTCGGTTTCTTCGGCCAGTTTTTCTTGTTTTTCGGCTTGTTCTTCCAAATCTTTCTGAATTTGGTCGGCTTTTTGTTCCAATTGCATTTTCTTGAACATTTCGAGGGCGCGTTCTATCTCTTTTTGCATATTGAATTCCTTGTTTTTCAACTTGTTCATCAATTCTTGCATTTTATCGTCGGGCTGTTTTTGTTCCAGCATTTTTTCGAGTTGCTCGTACAGTTTCTTGGTTTCGGGGTCGAGCAGTTGGTTCATCAGCTTTTGTAGCTGTTCCAATTTTTGTTTCAATTCAGGATTTTGCTCCGCAAAACGCTGCTGTTTTTCTTGGGCGGCTTTATTTTGGTCTTGCAAACTCTTGATTTCGTTCATGAGTTCTTCCCGTTTTTTGAGCAGGTCTTCAATCTGTTTTTTTTCTTGAAAATCCAGCTCTTTTTGGCTTTTCAAACGCTCGTCGAGTTTTTCCAATTCTTTCTGCAAATTTTTGGCTTTGGCGAGGGTTTTTTCCATTTGCGCCTCCGTTTTTTGCGACGATTTCTCAATTTCTTGCCGTACTTCTTCTTTAGATGGCACCGCAAAATTGATAGTCCGAGATTTGGCCGATTTGGGGCCGTTCACACCGTCGTTGTCCCACACTTGCACAAAATACTCAATGCGGTCGCCTGGGGCGAGGCGTAGGCTGTCGGTGTACCACTGAAAATAGAAAGTTTGGTTGGTAGCCGATTTATTGAAAGGCACATTAAAACCTTTATAAACCAGCTTCTTGGCATCGGTTTTGTCGTCTTTGCGGCGGAGGTTATAAAACACTTTGAGGTTAGAAAAACCGTAATCGTCGGCAATGCTACCACCGAGCATAAAATAATTGTAGAGCGTGGTATCTTGGTAATTTTCGAGGTTGAGGGCAGGGTATTTATCGGCAACTACGTTCAAAAAATAGCTAATTTTCTCGCGGTTGGGTGCTTCGTCGTTTTTTAAATTGATTTGATAGCTACCCGACTTGCGCACTTTTCGTTCAAAATCGAAACCGCCCGTGAGTTTACTTTCGGCGGCGGTGGGCTGCTCGCCCTCAAACTGCAACGACATTTCTTCGGTGGCGGCGGTGTTAAAATCCCAAGCCACGAGCGTTCCTTCTGGCACGGTGAGGTTGCCCACGTTGCTGAGTTGCTCGGCAGGCTTGCCCAAATAAGCTGGGTAGGTGAGCGTTACATCAAAAGAAAGCAAATTGGGACGCTCGGCAAGGCTGATTTTGTAGTCTTCCGACTCGTAGCCCGCTGCTTCAAAATGAAATGCTGTGGTGCGCTGCACGTTTTTGAAAGTATAACTAAAATGGCGGGCATCAACAACGTCGAGTTTGTATTTTACTTTGTTTTGAACCACGTAAACTGCTTCGGGGAGGGCATCGCCCAGCAGGGCTAAATTGAGCGTAAAGTCCTCATTACGAAAGGCTTTGAGGTCTTTGTTTTCTAATTTGAAAGTAAAAGGGGCGTAATTGTAATTGTTTCTAAAATGAATAATTCGGTCGGAGCTACTGGCAAAAAACTGCGGATTGAGCAACAAAATAGCCACAATGGCCGCCAGCGGATAAGCCGCGTATTTGAGGTAGCGGCGGTTTTCGTTGATTTTGATGGCATCAGAAAAACGCACGATGAGCAACTGCTTCGATTTTTGGCGAATACTGGCTTCTATCAAGTCGGTTTGTGTGCCAGAGAGCCGACCTAACTGCAAGGTATTAAGGAGTTTATCGCCAATTTGTGGAAAATATTGGCCAATCTGCGTGGCCGCCATCTCGTCCGAAAGTGGCTTGCGGAGGCCGTACATTCCGATGAGCGGTTGGGCCACCCACTGCCACAAAGCATAGGCCAATGCCCCCACAAAGCTAAACAGCAACGCCCCCCGCACGGCGGTATTGAAGCGTCCGAAATATTCGAGGGTATTCACAAAAAGATAGGCCGTAAAAATCAAGGCTATTGAAAAAATAATGCCCTTGACCAACTGATTTTGGTAATATTTGCGCTTGTAGTTGGCAATTTGAGCCAACAAACCCGATATGGTGTTTTCTGCCATGATAGCTTGTGTGTTCTTTGATTTCAAATGTACGCAAAAATCAGTACAAAAATTGTGCTGAAATGATAAATCAGTCGCATAAAAAAAGGAATAATTTGGCTAACGCGCTCTGGCGCTGATTGAATTGGGGAAAACCACGGGTTATTGGTCAGATTGGCAGATAATGTAGTATATTTGTTTCTTAAATTATAGCACCCCCAAAACCATGCCCCAGCCCAACTTACAAAACTTAGACGCGGCCAAGCGCATCTTGACGGCTTATCTGGAGCGGAAAAGCCTACGCAAAACGCCCGAGCGTTTTGCCATTTTGGAAGAGATTTACTCGCGCAGCGACCATTTTGACGTGGACGAGCTGTATATTTCCATGAAAAACAAAAAATACCGCGTGAGCCGCGCCACGGTTTATAATACCCTCGACGTGCTGGTGGACTGCGACTTGGTAACGAAACATCAGTTTGGTAAAAACTTGGCGCAGTACGAAAAATCGTACGGTTACAAACAACACGACCACATTATTTGTTTGGACTGCCACCAAGTGCGGGAGTTTTGCGACCCGCGCGTACAAAATATTCAAACCATGGTGGGCGATATGCTCCAGTTTAATGTGGTGCATCATTCGCTCATTTTTTATGGCAGTTGCCAACGCGAAAAATGCGAAAACCGTGTTCAAAACGTAAACCAGCTTGAAAATCGGGCAGTGGCCGAGTAAAAAAATATCTAAATCGTCAGTGAAGACACTGACAATGGGCGAAATGAAAGCAAAATACATCAATCCTTTTACAGACTACGGATTTAAAAAAATCTTTGGTGAAGAAGCCAGCAAGCCACTTTTGCTCGACTTCTTGAACGCGCTGTTGCCATTAGAAAGTAAAATCAAGGATTTATCATTTAAAAACAATGAACAGCTTGGTCAAATTGAAGCCGACAGAAAAGCCATTTATGACATTTACTGCGAAAGCGAGAACGGCGAACGATTCATTGTAGAATTGCAAAAAGCAAAGCAAAATTACTTCATTGAGCGCACCATTTATTATTCTACTTTCCCCATTCAAGAGCAAGCCGACAAAGGACACTGGAATTTTAATTTGAAAGCTGTCTATTGTATTGGGGTCTTGGATTTTACTTTCGATGATTACGAAAATGAGGTTGAAAAAAGCGAATGGGTACACGAAATAAAGCTGAAAAATCAGAATGGCAAGGTTTTTTATGATAAACTGACCTACATTTACCTCGAAATGCCTAATTTTAAAAAAACAGAAAGTGAGCTTGAAACCCGTTTAGACCAATGGTTGTATTTCATCAAAAACTTAGAGGACTTTCAGAATATTCCGCACATTTTAAAAGACGAAGTTGTATTTAACCAAGCATTTGAGAAAGCTGAGTTGGCTAATTTTAATCAATCTGAATGGAGTAGCTATCAGTACAGCCTAAAAATATTTCGTGACCTAAACAACACCTATCAGTATGCAGTTGAAACTGCCCGTGAAGAAGGATTGGCGGAAGGATTGGCGGAAGGAATAGAGAAAGGATTGGCGGAAGGAATAGAGAAAGGATTGGCCGAAGGAATAGAAAAAGGAATAGAGAAAGGATTGGCCGAAGGAATAGAAAAAGGAATAGAAAAAGGAATAGAAAAAGGAATAGAAAAAGGATTGGCCGAAGGAATAGAGAAAGGAATAGAAAAAGGATTGGCCGAAGGAATAGAGAAAGGAATAGAAAAAGGATTGGCCGAAGGAATAGAGAAAGGATTGGCCGAAGGAATAGAAAAAGGAATAGAAAAAGGATTGGCCGAAGGAATAGAGAAAGGCGAAGAAAAAGCGAAAATAGAAATGGCAAAAACTGCCAAAAGTATGAACATGAATAAAAGCGACATTGCCAAATTGACGGGATTGTCGGAAGAAGAAATTGATAAATTGTAGCACAAAATCTAAATTGAATGAAAGTTGATGTATTGCTCGGCCTCCAATGGGGCGACGAAGGAAAAGGAAAAATAGTAGATGTATTGGCTCCCCAATACCAAGTAGTAGCTCGCTTTCAGGGTGGCCCAAATGCAGGACACACGCTCGAATTTGACGGCATCAAGCATGTTTTGCACCAAATTCCGTCGGGAATTTTTCGTCCCGAAATCAAAAATATCATTGGCAATGGCCTCGTACTTGACCCCATTGTGATGAAACGCGAGATAGACGGTCTTGCCCCTTTTAACATTGATTTCAAGCGCAACCTGTTTATATCCAAAAAGGCTTCTTTGATACTGCCCACCCACAGTTTGCTTGATGCAGCCTACGAAAAATCGAAGGGAGAATCGAAGATTGGTTCTACCTTACGTGGCATTGGGCCTACTTACCAAGACAAAGTGGCGCGGCAAGGTTTGCGCGTGGGGGATATTATCCTGGAAAGTTTTGAAGACAAATACCATCAATTGGTATCCCAGCACAAAACTGTCTTAGATTTTTATGAGTTTGACTACGCCGCCACGTTGCCCCAAAAAGAGCAAGCTTTTTTTGAAGCCATTGCGTTTTTAAAACAATTTAATTTTGTAGATAGTGAGTATTTCATCAACCAAGCCTTGAACGACAATTTGAGTGTCTTGGCCGAGGGTGCCCAGGGTTCAATGCTCGACATTGACTTTGGGTCTTATCCTTTCGTAACGAGTTCAAGTACCGTAACGGCGGGTGCTTGTACGGGTCTGGGTATTTCGCCACGGCACATTGGCGAGGTGTTTGGCATTTTTAAAGCCTATTGCACGCGGGTAGGAAGTGGGCCATTTCCAACCGAACTACTCGACGAAATGGGGGAGAAGATGCGCCAAGAAGGGCGCGAGTTTGGCTCTACTACGGGGCGGCCACGCCGCTGCGGCTGGCTCGATTTGCCCGCCCTCAAATATGCCATCATGATAAACGGCGTAACCCAGCTCATTATGATGAAAGTAGATGTGTTGAATATTTTTGACACCATCAATATTTGTACCCACTACCAGTTTCCTGACGGCAGTACTACCGACCAGATTCCCTACGACTTGTGCGATACCGACCTCAAACCTGTTTATAAAGTAATGCAAGGTTGGGCAACATCGCTCGAAAACTTGCACACTTATGATGAACTCCCTGAGCCGCTGGCTGCGTACATTGACTTCCTGGAAGCGGAGTTGGGTTTGCCTATTCGTTTTATCTCTACTGGCCCCGACCGCGAAGCCATCATTCACCGCGAAGCTCAGGTAGCATGAACAAAAACTGTTTGGTAATAGGTGCGGGCATGGCGGGTTTGACTGCCGCTCGTACTTTGCAACAAAATGGCTGGCAAACCACCGTTTTGGACAAAGGGCGCGGCTTGGGCGGCAGGCTGGCCACCCGCCGCATAGAAGCTGGCAAGGCCGACCACGGAGCGCAGTATTTTACGGTCAGAACACCCGAATTTGAAAAATTGGTGGCTACCATGCAGCAAGTAGGCGTGGTGAAACCGTGGGATTTGCGCACGAGCCAACACCCGCTTTTCGTGGGCGTGGAGGGCATGAACGCAGTGGCTAAGTTTTTGGCCAATGGCCTCGATGTACGCACCAACGAACGAGTAGTGAGTATTGCCCAAAACGACACTGACTGCACGGCCACCACCGAAACAGGCAACCGCTTTACGGCCTCCCACGTCATCATTACGGCTCCTGCACCGCAAGTTATTTCTTTATTGAAAGACAGTGGTATTGCGTTGCCCGAACAACAAGTAAACGACTTACAATCAATTGTTTATGCACCCTGTTTGGCTGTAATGGTTGTCTTAAATCAACCCAGCCAAATTCCTGTACCGGGCAGTTTGAAGTTTGACAATGGCCCCGTAGCTTGGGTAGCCGACAACCAGCAAAAAGGCATATCGCCCCAGTTGCCCACCCTCACCATTCACGCCAGTCCCGCTTTTAGCAGAGCGCATTTAGAAAGTAATCTTGACCAAACGGGCGCGCAGCTTATTGAAGCACTCAGGGAGTGGATTCCTGCCGACACGGTGGTGAGTTATCAGGTGCATCGTTGGCGGTACAGCTTGGCCGAACGCACGCAACCCGACCCATTCTTGGTTGCCCAAACGCCCTTTTCGTTGCTTATTGGCGGCGATGGTTTTGGAATGGGCAATGTAGAAGGTGCTTTTTTGTCGGGTTGGAACATGGCCCAGCATTTATTGCAATACCCGTAAAGTGATTTTGTTGCTTCATTGCCAAAAAAAGTGATAGATTTGAAAAAATCTCTGCGTTGCAATGAAAAACCGTTATCCATCAACCGTCTTTTTGGTTTTGTTGGCCTCATTTTTTGCGCCCTGTTTTGCCCAAAATAAAATGTTGGACAGCCTGCGCCGATGGTTGGTAGAACACCCAACCTTGGACAGTGTGCGTGTAGTAAACCTGCACCGTTTGGCGTATCGGCTTTCAGAAATTGACCAAACGTCGGCTTGGCGTTATGCCAACGAGGCCAATAATTTGGCAAAAAAACTCAACAACAATACCAATTTAGGCCAGAGTTATATCAATTATGCCATTCTCGAATCGTTGGAAGGCAATTATGCCAAAGGACAAGAACATTACCTTACGGCACTTCGGTTGTTTGAAAAAACGGGCTGGGAACGCGGTAAAGCCATCTGTCTCAACAACTTGGCCGAAAATTACGAAAGTATGAATCAACCCAATAAAGCCCTTGAATACACTTTTCGGGCTTTGGAGTTGAACAAAAAAACTGGCCAAAAACGCGGAATGGCGGTTAATCATGAGTTGATTGGCGATTTATACCGCCAAATGGGACAGTACGAAGAGTCGCTCAGGTACCTCAAACAAGGCGTGGAATTGGCCAAACAAGCCGACCAAAATTACCAAATTCTGCCCCAACTGTTGCTGGCCATTGGTCGAAATTACAACGCCCGCCGCGAATTTTCGACCGCCCTTTCCTATCTGCAACAAGCCACGGCGCAAAGCGAATTGCACGGCGAAAAACTACTGCAAATTCAGTGTTATCAAGAAATAGCCAATACCTACAAGCTGCAGCAAAACTACCAAAAAGCACAAATGTATTTGCAAAAAGCCCTCAAAACAGCCCAGCAATACGGCTCAATTGTAGAACGAGCGCAAATCAGCAAAGAAATGTCGCATTTGGCCGAATTGCAACGGCAATATTCCGAAGCGTTTAGTTATTTTAAATCTTACAAAATTCTGAGTGACTCAATAGAACGTAAAAAAAATGTGGTGCGCGCCGAACTCGTAGAATTGAAATACGAAGCCTTTGAAAAAGACCGCGAAAATCAAAGCCTCAAACAAATTAAAACTGCTCAGGAAGCCGAACTCAAACGGCAAACGGGCTGGATTATATCTTTGGCGGCATTGGTGGTTTTGCTGCTGGCCATGGCTGGCTACGCGGCCTATCGCTACCGCATCAAACAAGCGCAAGACCATCAAAAAGCACAGGCCGAAATAATCAAGCAGATGCAAAGTTCGGACAAAATTAGGAGCCAAATAGCCCGCGATTTGCACGACGACTTGGGGGCTACTTTGAGCGGTGTGGCCATGTTGAGCCAAGCCGCCAAACGCCAAATGACCGACGCATCGCCGCAGGTAAACGAACTACTCGACCTCATTAGCGTTAATTCGCAGCGCACCGTGGCCACCATCAGAGATATTATTTGGACTACGCGCCCCATGAACGATAACTTGGAAATTATTGTAGCCAAAATGAAAATATTTGCCTCTGAAATGTTTGATAATGAGCAGATAAAGTATTTTTTTGAAGTAGCTCCCTCACTCAAAAATTACAAGCTCCCCGCCAATCAGCAGTACAATTTTTACTTGATTTTTAAGGAGGCCATCAATAACATAGCCAAATATGCCCACGCCACATCGGTAGAAATTGAGATTTTTAGCCAAGACCAACAACTCCACCTGCGCATTATAGACAACGGCGTGGGCTTTGAACTTGGATCGGTGCAAGGAACTGGCAATGGGCTCATCAACATGGAAAAGCGCGTGGAAGAACTTGGCGGGCTTTTTTTGGTTCAATCTACGCCCACCAAAGGTACAACCATTGCACTGTCGCTTCCTTTGGCTACCCAAACGTAGCAACGCCACGCTTGGCGTTGCTACTTGAAATTTTCTATCAACGCCTGGCATTGCTATTTGAATTTGCTCAAAACACTCAAAACAGCCAACAAAAAAACCACAAAAAATAGCCCAAAACGCAAGTCTTGCCAGTCGGCTAAAAAACCAATGATGGGCGGTCCCACCAAAAAGCCCAAATAACCCAGCGTAGTTACCATGGCCAGCCCAATGCCTGGCGGCAAGTTTTTGTTGTTTCCTGCTTGACTAAAAACAATGGGTACAACCGTAGCCAAGCCAAGCCCAACTGCCGAAATACCCACAAAAAATAGCCAATAAGAATTAAAAGCAAGCGCGAAAAATAGACCAACGGTAGCCATTAAACTACTCATTATCAGTAGTTTATTGTCTCCAAAATAAGCCCGTGCTTTGTCGCCCAAAAACCTGCCGATGGTCATAGTACCCGAAAAAATAGACAAGCCGATGGGAGCAATGTAAGCGTGCGTTTTTAGGGAGTTTTCAAGGTAATTGGTACTCCAATCGGCGATAGAACCCTCGGCGAGCATGGCGCAAAAAGCGATGATACCCAGCCACACCATTGATTTGTTGGGCAATAAAAAATGCGAACCTTCGCTGCTTTGGGCCGCGTCGGAGTCGTCAATAAGGAGCGGAATGACCACCAACGACAAACCCACGCAAAGCAGCGAAACAATGACAAAATGAGCTTGGAGCGTGTCGAGATATTTGGCAAAAAAAGAGCTGCTCAATGCTCCTATCATTACGCCAACGCTAAAAAAAGCGTGAAACGACGACAAGATGGGTTTTTGGTAACGTTGCTCCACCAAAACCGCCTGCGCGTTCATGGACACATCTAAGCTGCCCATAAAAAAACCTAACCAATAAAACGCCACCACCAATTGCCAAGTAACGTCCAAAAAAGGAATAACGATTAAAATGAGGCTGAACGAGACCAGCGAAATGACTGCGGTCAATTTGCTGCCTTTTTTGCTGATGAGCCAGCCCGTGAGGGGCATGGCGCACAACGAACCAACCGCAACGCACAGCAGAACCAGCCCCAAATGACTGTTTGAGAGCGCAAACGTATCTTGAATACGGGGCAAACGAGTGCTCCAATTGGCATAAATAAACCCGCAAATAAAAAAGGTAAGGCTAACAGAAAAGCGGTTTCTGCGCATCGTGGGCGCGTCGGGAAAGGTCATTTTTTGAGCCATTTCTCAATGCCATTTACGTCAAATGGACTGAGCCGCTCCACAAATTGCCCTTTATCGTTGAAAAGTAACAGCAACGGGCGTTTTTTTTCAAATATTCCTTCCAAAACGGGTGCTTCGGGGTAATCGGCGTAAAAATGGGAGGCTTTTGGGGCATTGGGCCACTGCTGCTTTAGTACTTCTTGCCAACTATCAAAACGATTTCTGACGCATATTGTCTTAAAGCAAACGCTACTTTTGGGGTATTTTATGGCCAACTTTGCCACTGATTTCAATGCAATTTGGCAGCTATCTTCCCACGTATTCCAAAGTAAAACCAACGTGGACGACGCGCCCGCCGACAAAGCCGATAACGTAGTTTGGGTGCTGTCTTGCGTGAGCAGTGGCACGGGCGGCAAGGCTGCACCCAACTGTATTTTTTGGTTTGCCCAGCCATTGTAGCGCAAGCCTTTGAGGCGGGGCGAGTGGGGGAAATCGCGTTCAAAACGTGCCAAAAAGGCTTGCGAATCGGTAGATGTTCCGTTTATAACAAAACTGACGATGTACGAAGCCAAATTTTCGCGGGTTTTGGATAGGTTGGACAGGCGGCTATCTATTTTGTCATAAAACTGCTTCATTTGTTCACTCATATCGTCTCGTTCGTCCAAATACAGATTTCCTCCCAAATACCTAAACAGCGAAGACCAATAATCTCTCGAAAGAATGGCTTCTTCGTGCGGTATGATGCGCAACTGCAAGTCGTGGCCAACGTCGTCGTTTGGAAAAAAAACAGCACCTTTGTTCATTCCGTCAAACATTTCATCGGTCCACTCTTTGGTTGCCAAAAAGTACTGCGACCGCAGGTATTGCTGGGCTTCCAGGGCAGCTTTTACAAAGACATTTTGGGTGGCATCGGTGGTATCTTGCGTGGTTTGGTAGCGGTGCCATGTTTCGTCGGCCATGTTTTGCATCAAACTGGCGTACATGGCTTCGTTGGCATTGCGCATAAGCGGTTTTTGGCGCAATGTATCATCGCCAAAAATACCCGTTTCTATCAAAAAATGATTGATTTGAACAGCCTTACTTTGTCCCTCAAAAACAAACTTTCCCTTTTGCTCTTTGCATTTGAGGGTGTCGCCTTTTGGTAAAAAAAACTGATGAATGTGAATGACATTGGCCGTATCCGAGTAATTGACGTAAACCACCTGCGACCTTTCGAGCGGCACCGAAACCCGCCAATAACCGTTGGCCTCAATGTTTTGTTTGCGCTCGGTGCGTTCGTAATTTTCCCAATCTATGAGGGGCGTGTAGGCCAAATTGGGGGCTTCAAATTTGATTTCCAAATACGCATTTTTTACTTGGCCGTAAGCACCAATTGCCCCACCCCAAAGTGCAGCTAATAGCGCAATTTTTTGCCAAATAGATTGTTTTTTTTTGTTCATAGATTTTAAATTCCCGCTATCATGTCGGCTACGGCGCGGCCCGTGGCCATGGCCGCATTTAAAGACGGATACGACACGTGGTCGCCACATTCGTACAAGTTTTTGCTTATTTGCAAGTTTTCGGGCGGGGCATCGGCGCGATATTGGTTGAGGGCTTGTGGCAAATGATAAGTGCGCAGGTGCTGCCAAGTTTTCACTTCTTCGCCAAACCAGTCGGTTAGTTCGGCAATAATTTTGTGCGTCAATTTTTGTTCATCAAATAAATCAAGTCCTTGCGTGCTAACTGAGATAAGTGACTGACCCTCTGGCGCGTACGAGGGTGCAATGTCGCTTGGTACGCACATATTATGCACCACCGACAGTCGGTTGGCGTTGAGTGCCAGCATTTTTTCGGTTAGAGGCGAGCGGCTGGCCGCAAAATACGTGCAAGTAGTGGTGTTGAACGCCCGTTCAAGTTGTCGGCCAAGCAGCGCATCGGCATTTTGTGCGTCGGTAGCTATTACAATGTGTTTGGCCGTCAAGATTTCTCCACTCATCAACTGCACCGAATTTCCTTCTATTTTGCGCACTTTGCTATTCAGTTTAAGGCTGTTGGCGGGCAGTTTGGCGGCTATTTGGCGCGGAATAGCCCCAATGCCCTCAGCGGGCAAAACGGCATCGCCGCTGTAAAATTGCTTAAACACAAACCGAAAAAAATTGCTTGACGTAGCCAATTCATTTTCTAAAAATACTCCCCCAAAAAAAGGTTTAAAAAAGTTAGCAATCATGGTTTCGCTCCAGCCGTAGGCACGGAGGTAGCTGAGGGTGTCGGTGGCGTGGTCGTCAAAAAAAGCCTGCGTTGGCTCGGCGGCTATTTGGTTGGAGAGTTGCAGCACCTTTATTTTATCAGAAAGCGACCCCACGGGTGAAAACAGTGTTTTGAACACCTGCGTTGGCTCTTTGAATGGATTGCTCATGACCGAAAACGCCCCGTTGAGTCGAATTAAAGCCCCCGACCGAAACGCCTGCAAATGCAGTAAATTGTAGTTGAGCAACCGTTCGGCTTCGGGGTAGGCCGTCAGCAAAATCTGAAATCCACGGTCGAGCTTAAAACCCGCCACTTCGTCGGTGCGAACCCGCCCGCCCACTTCGTCGGCGGCTTCAATCAGTATGTTCTTGATTCCGTAGTCGTTGAGGTATTTGGCACAAGTAAGGCCCGACACGCCCGCTCCAATAATAATGACATCGTGGTGCTGCATACAAACAAAATGAGTAGTGAAACACAAAAATAATCCGAAATTACCAACTCCCGCTGTTTATGATTAAGTGGCAGATTGTAATATTGTAAAAATACAATTTTTATTGGCTTTGTACTATTTGCTAAAAGCTGCTCAATTGGTTTATAACCACAAAGTTGCTGGTAGAATAGAAACCTTATTTTTATGCAGAGATAACAATTTATTTACAAAACTATTTAAAAAATAAAATTTACCTTTGTGTTCGTCAATCGTTCCAAAATCATTACGCTAACTTAATTTGTATGAATTTTTCGTTAAAGCAGCGAGACAACTTTAAATTTATTGACGAAGGTCAAGGTGAGGTCATACTTTTGTTGCACGGGCTATTTGGTGCTTTGAGCAACTGGGACGGTGTGATTGAAAATTTCAAAGACCGCTACCGGGTTATCATTCCGATGTTACCCATTTACGATATGTCGCCGCGCGAAGCTGGGTTGGAAGCACTGGTTCTATTTTTGGAAAAATTTATTGAATCGGCTGACTTAAAGGGTTTTACGCTCGTTGGAAATTCGCTGGGCGGTCATATTGCTACGCTTTATACCCTCAAACATCCCGCGCCCGTGAAGCGTCTGGTATTGACGGGTAGCTCTGGTTTGTTTGAAAACGGCATGGGTGGCTCGTACCCCAAGCGCGGTAGTTATGAGTACATTTCTGAGCGCGTAGCCTATACTTTTTATGACCCCCAAATAGCCACCAAAGAACTGATTGACGAGGTGTTTGCTACCATGGCGAGCATTACCAAGTGCATGAGTATTGTGGCGGTGGCCAAGTCGGCGCAGCGCAACAATATGTCCAAAGAATTGCACCAAATTACCATTCCGACGCTGCTCATTTGGGGCCTTAATGATACCATTACACCACCTACGGTGGCGCACGAGTTCAATAGACTTATTGCCAATTCGGAGCTTTATTTTGTTGATAAATGTTGCCACGCTCCCATGATGGAACGCCCCGAACGCTTCAACGAAATAATGGAAGCGTTTCTGGAAAAATACGCCTTTGTGGAAATCTAAAACTTTACGTTTCCTATTTTTCGTCTTTTATTTCTTCAAAATCGGTAAACCCTTCGTCGTCATCTTCGTTTTCATCGTCCTCATCTTCTTCCCAATCATCGTCGTCGTCATCGTCGTCAAAATCAAGGTCGTTAAAATCAATACCGCTTAAATCAAAGCCACCCACGTGCGACAGATAGTGATAGTTTCCTGGACCAACGGCGGTATCAAGTTTTTGGATAATTTGCTTCACGTTGTCGTACGGTCCTGAGTTGTAAAAAGGCATTCCGTCTTTGCCAAATTCTAAATCCAGCAATTCTACCTCATCGGTGTCGGCAGCCAGCACGTATTGCGAAACAGCCCAATCTTTGTCTAATGGACTGATGTCCAAGTCTTCGGCATAAGCAATGCCGCCATAAACCACGTTATGAACGAGCGTGTAGTCGGCTATTTCTAATTCTTGCATCTCCGAAATTTGTTCCAACATTTCTTCGTATTCGTCTATTTCTACATTAAATAGGTAGTGGGTCTGTTTCAGTCCTACACAAAATACGTCAATCAAATAGGTAGCCCAGGTAATACTGCCGCCCGCGTGGCTGCGCGCCACTACCACCGTTGCCAGTCCTGTTTCGCGCCAGTCGGGATTGAGCCTGCACTCATAGATGGGTAAGTTGCGTGCTTTACCGCTCTTTAAGTAGGTTTGGGGGCTTTGCAAAGGGGCTTTGGCCACCGATTTTTTGTTTTTAGATTTCTTGCTCATTTTTTTAGTGGATTATTTGTCATTTGTCAGTGGTCATTGGTTATTGGTCATTAGTCAGTGGTCATTTGTCAATAGTTATTTGTTAAGTACTTGCCTGTAAGTAATCGCCATTTTATATTTTGGTAAACATTTGGTTCTGCCCGCGCAGACCAATGACTATTGACCAATGACTATTGACCAATGACTACTTTGTCAGTGCCTTGGCTCATTTAAGTATCAGGGCGTAAACATCATTTTTGAGGGTGTAATCGGTAATTTTGCCCATGCCTTGATAATTGACTTTAAAGCCGTGGTTTTCGAGCAAATATAGCGCGTCGCGCAGCGACATTCCGCGTAAATTTGGAATTTTGTTGGGGTTTGTGTCGGTATTGGTCCATTGTTTTTTTGTGTTTGGGGCCGACATTACCCAGCCGTTTACGTTCACGGGTGCGTCGGTATTCAGTGCTTCGGCAATGGTGCGGAGGTCGTCGGCTTGGCCAGCGCGCAATTGCTTATTGGTTTCTTTGACATTGTTTTTTTTGTTGGGTACGGGCGGGTGCATTTTTACGTCGTAGCCCACTATACGGTCGGCTACTTCTTTGAATACGGGTGCGGCCACGCTGCCCGCGTAGAGGTTGTCGCCACGGCCACCTTTGGGATGGCTCACAAACACAATGCAACTGTATTTGGGGCTTTTGGCAGGAAAATAACCCGCAAAAGACACGTTATATTTACCCACTTTGCTGTACGTATTGTTGATAATGAGCTGCGCCGTACCCGTCTTTCCTGCTATTTGGTACTGGTCGTTGTGAATAATGTGTCCCGTGCCTTGCTTGTCGGCTACTGCGCCTTCGAGCATTTTTTGTACCCGCCTGATGGTCTGTTCGGAGGCAATCCGTTGCTCCAAAACTTGGGGTTTGATGGCCTGAATGACCTCGTTGGCGTTGCGTACTTCTTGCACAATCATGGGGCGCACCCAATAACCATTGTTGGCAATGGCATTGTAAAAACTCAATGTTTGCAACGGCGTAATTTCCCACACGTATCCGTACGACAGGCGCGTGGCCGAGGTGCCGTCCCAGCCCGTAGTTTTGGGTTGCGGGGCCAGCGGCGGGGCTTCGCCCAGCATGGCTACGCCCGTGGGTTGGGTCAAATGAAACTTTTTGAGGTATTCCATGTATTTGTAGGGGTTGGTATAAAACCCGCTTCGTTGCATAATCAGGTGCGTTCCTACGTTCGACGATTGCTCCAATACCTGCTGCACCGTAATTGTGCCGTGGGCTTTGGTGTCGGTAATGGTAACTCTACCGTAAGTAGTGCTGCCATTGCCAGTCTGAATGGACGTGGCAGGCGAAACCTTGCCTTCTTCGAGGGCGGCTACCATAGTGGCAAGTTTGAAAGTAGAGCCTGGGTTGGTGGGTTGGGCCAGGGCGTAATTGAAGGTTTCGGCGTAGCCCGTGTCTTTTTTGCTGAGGGCTAAATTAACCATCGCTTTGATGGCTCCCGTTTGCACTTCCATTACAATAACGGTGCCGTAGTCGGCTTGGTAGCGGTTTAGAGTTTTGCGCAACGACGACTCGGCAATGTCCTGAAAATTAACGTCGAGCGTAGTGTAGAGGTCGTAGCCGTTGGCGGGTTGTAGTTTTTCGCTTTCTTCAAAGGGCATAAAAGTTTTGTCGTCGAGTACCCTAAACAAGCCTATTCCGGGCGTTCCCGACAGTTTTCTGTCAAAACTTGCCTCCAAACCCACCAGTCCACGGTAGGTGGCGCGGTCGAGGTAGCCAATGGTGCGGGCGGCCAAATTGCCAAAAGGCAGGTAGCGGCGATAAAAAACGGGGAGCTTGCCACCGCGCGTTTCGCCGTTGTTAAATTGCCTAAAAAACGGCCAACCGCGCGTTGCCTTCGCACTGGGCTGTATTTGCTGCGTGGTTATCATCTGGTATTCTCGAAAAGTAATCTGCCGATTGAGCAGCCGCACGTTGCGGTTACCTTTCTTTTTGTTTACTTCAAACTCATGGCGGGCAAATTTTAACTCGCGCAGGTAGTCTTCTTTGGTGCGTTGCCCAAACGTATTGGCAAAAAGCGTAGCCAACGAGTCTATGCGGCTATAAAAGTACTTTTCTTTGCTGGCGGCGGGGTCTATCGAAACCTCATAATAGGGCAAAGAAGTAGCCAAGAGGCTGCCATCGCTCGAATAAATATTGCCGCGCATGGCCGGAATGGTGTCAATCCGAACGGTGTTGGCCATGTATTTTACCCACGGTTTGCCTTTGTACTTGGCATAGTGCTGCACATAGACAATGCGCCATATCACGAGTATGGCCACAATGATAAGCAGCGAAGACACCACCCAAGAGCGTCGTGCAATGTCTGCCCGAATGTTGTTGGTTTTGGAAATCATGGGTTAGAATGGTTAAAGTGGGTACTATTTTTCAACGGGTTTTATGACAATTCGATAAGGGGCTTGCTTGCTTTCTATCAGCCCCAACGCTTGGAGTTTAGGGGCCAATTCCGACTGCTTGCCGCTCTTCATGTAGTGGGCTTTTCTGATGGTATAAGTGGCTTGCAACTGATGAATTTCGTCGGTGAGTTTGCGCATTTGGCGCATCTGACGCTCGGCGTTGAGCCTAAAACCAATCAAAATAAGCCCCAAAAGCAGCAAAAACCCCGCCCTGTCAATGTAACGCACGGGAAATTCTTTGCCAATTGCTTTTTCTAAGTTCAACCTGTTGCCTATCCAATTCATGGTTCTGCTCTCGGTTTTAGCTTTTTTAGGAATCGACTTTTTGGTGCCTTTAACAACGTTCTGAGCCATTTTTATGCCTTATTTTTGGTTAATTTATGCAGATTAAGGACTATACCTATTTAGGTCGGAGACCTAATGACACCCGTGCGTAGTTTCAAACTACGCACAACGAACGCGTCTTTTTGGTGCCTTTAACAACGTTCTGAGCTCCCATTTTGCCAAACCCCTGTTGGTGGTCGTTATTTTTTTTCGTTTATATATTCGTTCGTAAAATGTTGTTTATGTTTCGGTTTCGCAAATTTGTCAGCGTTGTATTCTTTTGAATTTCCTTTAGGAATTGAAAGTGAAGCCCAATTTTCGCCACACAATAGTTTTCCAATAAACACAATTTGTCCAACGTGATATGGATAATGTGCAAGTTGTCTGTTTATTGCTTCTGCTATAGTGTGTCCTTGATTTCGGATAAATATTTCCTTCGTCAAATCTTTTTCTGTCAACGGACTGATTGCGTTAAATAAACAAGTCCAACCTTCATTCCATTTTGCCAAAAGTTCTGTTCGGTCTGCAATGTCGTTGTCAAATTCAGCATCTCTTTGTCGCCATTCTTTTTCTCCGTCTGTTGTCAAAAAATCTGTCCAACGTGAAAGCATATTTCCCCACAAATGTTTTACAATTGTCGCAATACTATTACTTTCTTCATTTAATTGTCTGAAAAGTTGTTCGTCTGTTAGTTGCGAAAATGTTTTTTCTCCAAGCATTTTGTAATACTCAAATTGTTTTTTCGCACTGTCTAAAAAGTCGTTTGTCATATCATTTCAATGTCGTTAAATTTCTTTCGGTTTCGGGTTTTATATAATTGCCACCAACTATTTAGGTCGGAGACCTAATGACACCCGTGCGTAGTTTCAAACTACGCACAACGAATATCAAATATCAAATTTCCTGACACTAACGGATTTGGTGGGGCAAATAATATAGATACTGACTATTAGGTAGTTACAAAATTAGGGAACTGTTGTTTTGCTACTTGGTGGGCAGGAAACAAGTTACATATCGTTATTTTATACCCCCACCAAATTAGTTAGTGTCAGCAAATTTCAAATACCAAATATCAAACTTTTTCCGCTATTCGGAGCTTGGCACTGCGGGCGCGGGGGTTTTCGGCGGTTTCGGTGGCCGATGGCTCAATGGCTTTTCGTACTACCGCGCTGAGCGGTTTCAAATCGTTGCCAAAGAGGTCTTTTTCTACGTCGCCGTGAAACTTTCCTTTGTTGATAAAATTCTTCACCAAACGGTCTTCCAACGAGTGGTAAGACATCACTACGAGGCGGCCATTGGGTTTGAGCATTTCGGCGGTTTGGGTCAAAAACTCTTGTAAAGCCGTCATTTCGTCGTTTACTTCGATGCGCAACGCCTGAAAAATCTGGGCAAAATACTTGTTTTCTTTGCCGCGCGGGGCGTAGCGTTGCAACACACCTTTGAGGTCGTTTACGGTTTCGATGGGTTGGTTGAGGCGGGCTGTAAACACGGCCTGGGCGGCGGTTTTTGCGTTTTGCACTTCGCCATACATTCCAAAAATACGGTGCAGCTCGGCACTCGAATAGCCGTTAATGACCTCGCCAGCGGTTTGGCCTGCGCGTTGGTTCATGCGCATATCGAGGTTGGCCTCAAAGCGCGTCGAAAAGCCCCGCTCGGCGGTGTCAAACTGGTGCGACGAAACCCCCAAATCGGCCAGAATCCCATCTACTTCGGTGGCACCGTAGAGCCGGGCATATTTTTTCAAATGTCTAAAATTGGCATCAATAAAAGTAAACTGTTTGTCGGCCACAAAACGCGCATTTTGGTTGGCATCGGGGTCTTGGTCAAACGAAAAAAGCCGTCCCTTGTCGCCCAAACGCGCCAAAATAGCCCGCGAATGGCCGCCTCCGCCAAAAGTGGCATCAATATAAACGCCGTCGGGCTTTAAGTTTAAACCTTCTAAGCACTCGGCCAGCATAACAGGGTTGTGGTACATAATTTAGTAGCGAGTGAGTGGGCGTTTTGATGAACCAAAAATAATGAAATCACGCCACAAAGTTGCGACGCTTGCTCACTTGTCAAGAATGATGGGGTAAAAAAACCAAGGAAAGAAGCTGCCGAAGCCGCTTAAATTTTAACGCAACAAAGATAAAGAAAGCAACGCAAATAAGGAACTGTAAAATTTGGTATTTTTAAATATTAATTTTTAAGATACTGAAAATCAGTAGTTTGTGTTGGAAATATATTTTGATTTGAAACCAGCCCACTAACCGCGAGCTTGACTGCTGGCACCATAGCCAAATACTGAAATAAAAATGCGGCCAAACTTCTGGACACTTGGCGGTTGGTATGTAGGTTGAAGATGACACTTTCTTTTTGTATCATTGCAAGCTCAATAACAACCTTTTTATGACCTTATTTTCCGACAAAAATGTCTATAACCTCCACAAATGGTTTGGACTCATTGGTGGCCTTTTTATGCTGATGTTGAGCCTAACGGGCGTGCTTTTATTGTACAGCGAACCCCTCGACCGCGCCCTCAACCCCGCACTCACGCAGGTAATGCCCGCAGGCCAGCGGCTGTCGGTTGATTCGCTGCTGAACATAGTCAAAAAACAATATCCAGAAGCCGAAATCGGCAATATTTTGCTCCAAACCGAAGCCCCCGACTTAGCGATTGTTACGGAGGCTTCGGTTGATAAAAAACGGATTTTGGTGCATCAAAACCCCTACACGGGCTTGGTGTTGGGGAGCCGCGAGCGCAACCAAACGTTGCACCGCAAGATTTTGGTCATTCACGAGCACCTCACCATTGGCGATTGGGGGCATTTCATTTTGTTCATCGTGGGCGTTTGCTTGTTGGGTTTGGTTGTTACGGGTCTTTGGTATTATCGCCGCTCGTTGTTGGGCGTGTTCAAAGTGGGCGTACGTCAGCGCAATACTTACCTCAAAAATTCTGATTTGCACAAGTTGGTAGGTTTTTGTGGGTTTTTGTTTCTGCTCGCCATGGGCGGCACGGGCACTTTTATGCACTGGGAAAAAGTAGAAAAAATGTTTGACGATGAACAAAAACGCCCCGAGTCATCCGCCGCAATTCCCCCAACGGCCAATGCGCCGCTCGAAATGCTTATTCAAAAAGCAACAGCCAGCGTGCCTGGTTTTGTGGCGCAGCAAATAGTTTTTGCCCGCCACGCACAGCAGCCCACCGCCGTGCGTGGCACGCGCCCCCAAAGCAACCGACTGCTGGGAAAGTTTACAACCGAGGTGTTGTTTGATGTCCAAAGTGGTGAGCAGCAAGGTATTGTACACAAAGAAGACCAAGATTTGGAGGCCAACTTAGAAGCCAGTATGGAGCAAATTCACTTTGGCCAGTACGGTGGTTGGTTCGTTCGTTTGCTCTATGCCCTCGGCAGTTCGGGTTTGGCCACCATGACCATCACAGGTTTTGTGATTTGGTGGAAAAAAAGAAAGTAGCCTGCTAAATTCTTATCTTTACATAACAATTCTAAATATTTGAACTGATGGCAAAGAAAAAAGAATGGAAAGAAGGCGAAATGATAAGCGTTTTTGGGCTTACTAAAATAGTGGGTAATCAAACCCCTCTGATGCAAGAATGGACCAATATTGAGCCCCCCAAATTGTCAATATTTGAGCAATATAATTTTGATAATGCCTACCAAACTGGGGTTCAAAAAATAGATACTTGGAGCGAAGAAGACCTGAAAATGAACAGCGTCGGCTGACCGATTCATTAGTCATGTTTTAGAACTGGGACGGGTGGTTGAAGACGAGGGCTTTACGTCGTTTTTTGATAAAAAATTAGCGGCTATTGTTGATAACTATTCCTTGTCTGTTAATGCTGATTTTATCATTGCAAAGGGAGTCTTGGATTATATGGAGCGGCCGTTTTTCCATTTTCAGGAATATAAGCCAAGCAAAAACCCGACTGGCGATTCAATGGCACAACTCTTGGAGGCATTTTTGATAGGGCAAGCACAAAACGATGATGGCAAGCCTTTGTATGGCTGTGAAGTGGTGGGGAAAATTTGGCGGTTTGTTACCATGGAAGGCCGTGCCTACTGCGTATCAAAAACCTACGACTGTACCGACCGCGACGACCTGCTCCAAATCATTGCCATTTTGCGTAAGTTTAGAGAGATCTTAGAAACCCGATTGTTAGACTGATTCGTTAGCGATTCTACCACCGCATCTGCCCGTTGCCTGTTACAATCCATTTTTCGGTAACGAGCTTTTCTAAGGCAAAAGGCCCACGGGCGTGGAGTTTTTGGGTTGAAA
>REAB01000111.1 GCA_004293645.1 Cytophagia bacterium
TCTTTTGATTTGTAGAAAAACTAAATTACTTCTTTTTGCTCACTCTCCTCCTTTTTTTTTCTAAAACTGTAAACTGCATCGTGAAGGATGCCAATTTTTGATTATTTTTTTCACCTCACCCTGCCCTCTCCTTTTTTAGGAGAGGATGTAAAGGCTCAACCACCTCCTGTATCAGAAGAAGATGGGAATATTTTTTTCAACATTTTTATGGAATCACGCAGGGGCTTGCATCTATGGTTTGAAACTAAACAAGTTACAATCATGAAAACAAACTTCATTGCCTTCATTTTCAGTACATTAACGCTCATGGCTTGCGCCCAAGCGCAGCCTATTTTGGTAGCGGGGCAAATAACCGACCACCAAACCCAACAGCCCCTTCCTGGGGTGGTGGTTACGGTAAAAGGCACAAGTCTCGGCACTACTACCAACGCCACGGGGCAGTATCAACTACAAACTACCGTAGGCGCTACGTTGGTTTTTTCTTACGTGGGCTATCTCACAACAGAACGAAAAGTGGGTAAAAACCGCCGCCTTGACGTACTGCTCAAAGCCGATTCGCGCGTTTTGCACGAAGTTGTCGTAACGGGTCATTCAAAAATGTACGTCCCTCAAACCGATCTTTACGCCCTGCCGACCGTGCCGATGATGGCCAAAAACGAAGTGATGACCGAGCAAGAAGAATACGCACCTTTGAGCGAAAACGGCTTTAAAGACACCCACAAAGACCCGCTTACTACTTTTTCGATAGACGTGGACCGCGTCGCGTACAGCAACGTGCGCCGAATGTTGAATTTGGGTCAAATGCCTCCCAAAGACGCGGTGCGCATCGAAGAAATGGTCAATTACTTTGATTACAATTATGCCCAACCCACCGACGGCCACCCCGTGCGTATTCAGACCGAGCTTTCAGAATCTCCTTGGAACAAAGGCTTACAACTGCTCCACATTGGTTTGCAAGCAAAAACCATCGCTGCCAACAACTTGCCCGCGTCCAATTTGGTGTTTTTGATAGACGTGTCGGGGTCTATGGAAGCTCCCAATAAGCTGTCGTTGGTAAAAAGTGCTTTCAAATTGCTCATAGACCAACTGCGCCCCACCGACTGTGTGGCCGTGGTGGTGTATGCGGGCGCGGCGGGAACGGTGCTGCCTTCTACGGCGGGCAGTCAGAAAACAACGCTCAAAGACGCGCTCGACAAGCTCGAAGCGGGCGGCTCTACGGCAGGGGGCGCGGGCATTGAGTTGGCTTATAAAATTGCCCAAGAAAACTTTATCAAAAACGGCAATAACCGCGTTATTTTGGCTACCGATGGCGATTTTAACGTGGGCGTTTCGAGTCAAGAATCTTTGCAGCAACTCGTTGAAAATAAGCGCAAAAGTGGCATATTTTTGAGTGTTCTGGGTTTTGGAATGGGCAATTACAAAGACAGTAAAATGGAAACCCTGGCCGACAAAGGCAACGGCAACTATGCCTACATTGACAACCTGCAAGAAGCCCAAAAAGTGTTTGTGAAGGAGTTTGGCGGCACGCTTTTTACGGTGGCCAAAGATGTAAAATTGCAGTTGGAGTTTAACCCCAAATTTGTGAAAGGTTACCGACTCATTGGCTATGAAAACCGCGCCTTAAACAACGAAGATTTTAACAACGACCAAAAAGACGCGGGCGAGATGGGCAGCGGCCACAGCGTTACGGCTTTGTACGAAATCATTCCTGCGGGCGTAGAAAGTGCGTATTTGACCAAGATAGCCCCGCTGAAATACCAAAAAAATGCCCCCGCTCATGTCCTCGCGCCTTCTGACGAAATGCTGACCGTAAAACTACGCTACAAACAACCCGACGCGCTCACCAGCCAACGAATAGAAGTGGCCGTGCGGCCTGCGCCACGCCCCTCCACCCAAACCTCCGACGATTTTAGGTTGGCGGCGGCGGTGGCCGAGTTTGGACTGTTGCTGCGGCAGTCGGAGTTTAGGGGAGCGGCTTCTTACCAACAAGCGTTGCAATTGGTCCAAAGTACCATTGGCAAAGACCCTGAAGGCTACCGTGCTGAGTTGATGCGGCTCATCAAACTGGCCGAAGCCATAGACAAGCCCAACGCAGTGGCGGGAAAAGGCTAAACAAAATAGAGAAAATTCCAAACCAAAAAGCCCTATTTTTGTGTTCTTATCATAATTGTACCGACGAAAGCCCACTTTGGCTTTCGTCGGTTTTTGTTGTTTTATTTATTTTGCTTATGACCCCCATTTCTCCCGCCGACTTACTGACGCTTTATACCGAAGATAGTTATTGCCAAGTTGTTTTAAATCAGATTATTAGTAAAGAACCACCCAACAGCCGCGTGCAGATAAAAGGGCTGGTGGGAAGTGTAGATGCAGTGCTACTGGCGGCGGCTTATCGGCAGCAGCACCAGCCTTTTTTGGTGGTATTGAGCGACCGCGAAGAGGCGGCCTACTTTCAAAATGACCTCCAAAATTTGCTCGAACAAGAGGTTTTGTACTATCCAACTTCTTACAAACGCCCCTATCACTACGAAGAAATAGACAATGCCAACGTATTGATGCGGGCCGAAATTTTGAATAAACTCAACAGCCCCCAACCCCCGAAGGGGGCTTTAGCTCCCCCATCGGGGGCGGGGGGGGCTGGGCTTCTCGTTGTTACCTATCCCGAAGCACTTTCTGAGAAAGTAATCAACCGCCGCTCGTTGCTTTCCAATACGTTTACGGTAAAAGTAGGCGAAAAGCTCGACCCCGATTTTTTGAGCGAATTTTTGTTGGGCTACGATTTCGACAAGACCGATTTTGTGTATGAAGCGGGCCAGTTTGCCGTGCGCGGCGGCATTGTTGATGTGTTTTCGTACGCCAGCGAGTTGCCGTACCGCATTGAACTTTTTGGCGACGAAGTGGAAAGTATCCGTTCGTTCAATCCCGAAACGCAACTGTCGCTTGATGCGGTGCGGCAAATAAACGTGATTCCAGATATTCAAAGTAAGCTGACGCTCGAAACCCGCGAGTCGTTCTTGAGTTTTTGGCCTGCCGACGCGGTGCTGTGGTTTAAAGATGCCGAACTCACCCTCGAAGTAATAGACAACGCCTACGAACGCGCCGAAAAAGCCCTTTTGGAAGTAACCAGCGGCGGTAGGGGCATTCAGATTGTGCAAGACCCCAACCTACTTTTTGAAACCCGACGGGGCTTTTTGAACCAAATCAAAACCTTCAAAACGGTAGAATTTGGCAAACGGTTTTATTTTAGAAGCCCCCAACCCCCAGAGGGGACTTCTATTGTTCCCCCATTGGGGGTTAGGGGGCTTCCCCAGCCTTCTTTCAACAAAGATTTTAAACGGCTCATCGACGACCTTTCGGAGCGGCAGCAGCAGGGGTTTTTGAACATCATTGCCGCCGAGTCGCCGAGGCAATTGGAACGGTTGGAAAAGATTTTTGAAGAACTGGATCCTTATCTTAAATTTCGACCCATGCACACCGCCTTGCGCGAAGGATTTGTGGACGAAAATCTTAAAATAGTTTGCTACACCGACCACCAAATTTTTTCAAGATTCCACAAATATCAAATCCGCGAAAAGTTTAGCAAAAGTAAAGCCTTGACTCTGAAGGAGTTGAAAACCCTCCAACCAGGCGATTTTATTACGCACGTGGACTACGGAATCGGGCGTTTTGCGGGCCTCGAAAAAGTAGATGTGGGCGGGCGCGAGCAGGAAGCCATCAGGCTCATTTACCGCGACAACGATATTTTGCTGGTGAGCATTCATAGTTTGCACAAAATAGCCAAATACGCGGGCAAAGAAGGCCAGAGTATTGTGATGAGTAAACTCGGCTCGGGCGATTGGGACAACAAAAAAGCCAAAGTTAAAAAACAACTCAAAGACATTGCCCACGAGCTCATTGCGCTTTACGCCAAACGCCGCAACGCCCCAGGATTTGCTTTTGGCCGCGACAACTATTTGCAAGTCGAACTCGAATCGTCGTTTCAGTACGAAGATACCCCCGACCAAGCCAAGGCAACTAATGACGTGAAAACTGACATGGAAAACACCCATCCCATGGACCGGCTGGTGTGCGGCGACGTGGGTTTTGGTAAAACCGAAGTGGCCATCAGGGCGGCCTTCAAAGCCGTGTGCGACAGCAAGCAAGTGGCCGTGCTGGTGCCTACTACTATTTTGGCCATGCAGCATTACAAAACATTCAGCGAGCGGCTGGCCGATTTCCCTGCGCGTGTGGCCTATATCAGCCGTTTTAAATCTGAAAAACAAATCAAAGAAATTTTGAAAGACGTAGAAAACGGGCGCGTTGATATTTTGATTGGTACGCACCGCGTGGTGAATAAAGACGTGAAATACAAGGACTTGGGCTTGATGATTATTGACGAAGAACAGAAGTTTGGCGTAAAAGTAAAAGACCGTTTGAAAGAAATAAAACTCAACATTGACGTGCTGACGCTCACGGCCACGCCCATTCCGCGCACGCTGCACTTTTCGCTCATGGGCGCGCGCGACCTCTCCGTTATCAACACGCCGCCGCCCAACCGCCAGCCCGTAACCACCGAAGTACACGTGTTCGAGGAGGTGTTTATTCGTGATGCCATCAGTTACGAACTCAACCGAGGCGGACAGGTGTTTTTTGTGCACAACCGCGTCAACGACATTGAGTCGGTGGGCAATATAATCTTGAAGCTCGTACCCGAAGCCCGCATTGGCGTAGCCCACGGCCAAATGGAAGGCGACCAACTCGAAAAGGCCATGCTGCGCTTTATTGAAGGCGAATACGACGTGCTGGTTAGTACCAATATCATCGAGTCGGGTATTGACATTCCCAATGCCAACACCATCATTATCAACGCCGCGCACATGTTTGGAATGTCAGATTTGCACCAGATGCGCGGGCGCGTGGGGCGCAGCAACCGCAAGGCATTTTGCTATTTGCTTACGCCGCCGCTTTCGGCATTGACCACCGACTCGCGCAAACGCCTCCAAACGCTCGAAGAGTTTTCAGAACTCGGCGATGGGTTCAAAGTGGCCATGCGCGACCTGGACATCAGGGGCGCGGGCAACTTGCTGGGCGCGGAACAGAGCGGCTTTATCAACGACTTGGGCTACGAACTCTACCACAAAATGCTCGACGAGGCCGTAAAAGAACTCAAAGAAAGCCAATTTAAAGACCTTTTTGGCCTCACCGCCGAAAACATCAAACCGCTCACGCCCGACTGTCAAATTGAAACCGACTTGGCCGTTTTGATTCCCGATACGTACGTCAAAAATATTTCGGAGCGGCTTTCGCTTTATACGCGCTTAGACAATCTCAAAACCGAAACCGATTTGCTGGCTTTTGAGCAAGAAATACACGACCGCTTCGGCCCATTGCCGCACGAAGTACGCAGCCTGTTGCAGATGGTACGCGCCCGTTGGCACGCCGAGCAGCTTTACATTGAAAAACTTACGCTCAAAAGTAGTACCCTCCGGGCCTATTTTGTAACGCAGGGCAACGAGGCGTTTTTTCAGTCGAATGGGTTTGACAAAATACTGCATTTTGTGCAACAAAACCCGCGCCGTTGTTCCATGAAAGACGCAAAAGGGAAGCTCATTGTGAGCGTCAGCGACGTAAAAGCAATTGTAGATTTGGTGCAAATTGTGAGCGGCTGGGTGTAAAGATACACGCTCATCCCGACTTGCGTTCGGGGGGGCAATGGTACAGCGTTTACAACGCCAAAATATGGATTTTCGGATGGCAGTGTAGTAAAATTTTAAGATTATCATCAAACAAAAATGAACTCGTTTTTTCGTTTTCCAATTTGTAGCACACTATTTAGCTACTACCTTTTCTTGGTTATTTCTAAAAATTGCTTTGGGGAGGTTTCCAAGATGGATATAAAAGTTTATATACAGCAGGATACAATAGTGTCCTACTACGACGAAAATTGGCGCAAAGTTGCTTCAAAGCAGCAAGCAACGTACTTTGGCAAGACCTTTGAAAACGAATCAGGATATTGGGAACAAAGAGATTATTATGCAGATGGAACAATTCAGATGATAGGAATCTATACCGACAGCACAGTGTCGGTAAAACAAGGTCAATTTACGTGGTTTTACAAGAACGGTCAAAAAAAAACAGTAAGTACATTTTGGAACAATAGGCTAATTGACGAGCATTTTGAGTATTACGAAAATGGGCAAGTAGATAGACATTTAAAATTCAATAATTTTGGAAATATAGAAAGCGAAGAATATTACAAGCCCGATGGAGGTTTGAGTATAGTTACCAAGCCAAAATTTCAAGGTAGCACAAATGAGAAAGTGGAAGATTATGTGGCTCAAAATCTAAAATATCCGAATAAAGCAAGACGAAAAAATATAGAAGGGCAAGTTATGATTCGCTTTACAGTTGGTGTAGATGGAAAACTCCAAAACCAAGAAATACTAAGCTCGCCGGACTCAATACTTTCGGAAGAAGCAATGCGTCTGATTAAAAGCATGCCAAAGTGGAAACCAGGAAACAGAGATGGGATACCTATTGCTATGTCTTTCAATTTACCAATAACGTTTGTTTTAGATTGAAATCTATCACTCATTGTGAGCGTCAGCGACGTAAAAGAAATCGTAGATTTGGTGCAAATTGTGAGCGGCTGGGTGTAAAGAGATGATAATAATTACGAATTTGCAACAGCTACTTATTCAGTTGAAAATTAGGAAGTAGGCATTTGAAACAATGAAAACTGTCAAGACAATTGTCTTTATTGAAGAAATTCCGACTGACGGGCATAGCCCGATGAAATTTATTTGTAACGACGGACAAGTTTATTTCTGCAAATACCGATTAACTTCAAAAATAGAGGAATTAGACTGCCTAATTTATGAGGTAATAGGCCATTTTTTGCTCAAATCACTTGATATTCCGACGCCTGATATTGCTTTGGTAGAGCTTATTGAAAGGGTGTTTACTAAAAAAGACATTCCCCGTAACTGTAAATATGCCAAGCCCTTGACAATTTGCTTCGGGTCAAAAGAAGTAAAAAATGCGAACCTTATTTCGGGACTCGAATCAGTAGTTGATGCGCATCAAACACTCTGCGACCCTTACGATTTGCTCCGTATTGCGATATTTGACCTTTGGGTTGATAACGCCGACCGTGGTAAAAACAATAATTACAATTTATTGACCTCATCTTACGAAAATAAACTCAAAGTTTGGGCTTTTGACCACGCTTTTATATTTGGTGGCATACCCAAACTTCGTATTTTTAACCCAAATTTCCAGCCTATTATTCAAAATAACCTGTTTACAGCGCCTTATTTCTCAACAGTTTTGCGGCAGCTAAACCCTCAAAAATGCATGGAAGTAGCGACACAATTTATTGATAATTTGGTAAATAGCACATCTGTTTTGGATTCAGCCTTCGAGCAAATACCAGAAAATTGGCAAGTTTACCCAATTTTGAAAATTAAAATTCGTAATTTTTTGTTAGACTCTCAACGGTTAAAAACCATTGAAAAGTTGACCTTTCAATATTTATCGAAGCAATGAACTCTTTTATTTCAATTCTTAGTTTTCAAACCAGTTCGTGTTCAGGTGAAAATCTGGCTGGAGGGTTGCTGGCAGTTTCGGAAGGGAAAATTTGGCTAAAAACGTCAGATTTGAAACTGGAAATAGCTCAAAGATTGTGCGGGAAGCCGTATAAAATTGAGCTTGAGCAAATTATTCAATTGATTCAGAATCACATTGAGCATCCTACCGAAACAACTCCTCAAGTATTCTCAGCTGAGTATTTTTCCTACCTCAATCGGTACAGCAAAGGGGCTTTACAGTTTAGTGTACCCAAACCCGTCGGAACGTTTATTGATGAAGCTACTTTTGATATGCTTTACAAACAATTTATTGGCGAGCCGCCACTCGTAGCGGCATAGAATAGACCTGTTCATCTTAGCACTTTTGGCCCAGCCACCCTGCCCTAAAACCCAGTTGGTGCTGGCAACTCGAACGAATGTCGGCCAGCAAAGCGTCGTCTTTCTGAAAGGTAGTTAGAATTAGGATTGTTGTAATATACTGATTATTAGTGGTTTGTGGTGTCTTTGGGCGGTGTTTCTGTTTTTTGGGTGGGTATCAATTTATCCAAAAAACGCTTCCGTTGTTCTTTAATATTGGCTTTGACGCGGGTTTCGGCTTCGCGTTTTTTGGCTTCTACCAAGCTGTTGATGCTGTCTTGGGCGGCCTTGATGCGGGTTTCGGCTTCTTGACGCAGGCGTTCTTTTTCGGCTACGACTCGTTCTTCGGCTTGTTGTTTGAGCGCGTCGGTTTGCTGTTTTACTTCGGCTACTACGCTTTCTTTGAGGTTTTTGGCCGTGTTGCTTCCCTTAAAACTAAACGTTGGATTGGCGTAAGTACCCGCCAAGCCAAGGTCGAACTGCACGCGGCTCAGGTCGGTGTTGGTGAGGCTTTTGCCCGTCCAGCCGCTAAAGGCTTGCCCCAAGCTGGTGCCCACTTTTTGGGTGGGTACGTCAAAACCCAATTTAAAATCTACCGCGCCGTTTAGGCCATTCTGACCGCTCACGGTTAGTTTATAATCTTGATAATTGAAACTAAAAGGGGCCACGTTGAGCTTACCATCTTTGACCGACACGTTCATGAGCGCGTCTTTCAACTGCAATTTTTTGAGTTCGTCAATTTTGCTGTAACTGGCCATTTTGTTCATCAAAACGTTGTTTTCTTTGAACGCCGCCTGTATCACTTTTACCAAACCATCGCCCGTGAGCGAGTTGAGGTCGGGGAGCATATCTTGCTGTAACAGGCCATTGATGCGAATTTTGGAAGACACTTGACCTATCAAATACTCGACGATGGGCACCAACGCCCGCACAATGCGCAGGTGCTGGTAAGCCTGGCCGAGGTCTATTTTGGTGAGGTCGAGGCCAAAGTCAAATTTGGGGTGCGCCAAGTCGCGGCTGTCGTAGGTGCCGTTGGTCAAAAATTGCCCCCCCAGCGCGTTAAAAGCCACATTATTCATTTTGATAGTGCCGTTTTCTACTAATAAAACACCCGCCAAGTTGCGCATTTTCATTTGGTCGTAGCGGGCTTCGCTCACGGTAGGGTGCAGGGTGAGGCGCACATCTTTGGGAATTTCTACCACTGTTTTGTGGGTGCTATCGGTGGCGGTGGGGCTGTCGCTCATCCATTCATTGACGTTGAACGAGCGCGAAGTTACCGTAAAATCGCCTTCGATGGTTTCGTTGTTGAGCGCGTAGCCCAAGTAGTTGCTCAACTGGCCTTTGCCCGCAAAATCGCTGCTGCCCACCGTGCCGTTGGCGTTGGCAAAGTTGATTTGGCGCGGCGTAAATTGCAAATTGGCGGCCTGTATTTTCACTACGGGATACGCGGGCGTGGTGTATTCGAGATTGGCTATTGATGCCTGCCCCGTTGTATTGAGGTTGGCGTAGCGTTGGGCTTTTACGTCCGACAGGCGGCCTTTGGTGCGGAGGTCGGTGGTTATTTTGCCTGCCAATTTGGTATTTTCAATCGGAAAAATGGCCGTTATTTTTCCCAAATCCAGCTTTCCTTTGGCCTCCACGTCCCAATTGTAATCGGCAAAATTGGACACGCTGCCTTTGGCTTCAAAAGTTTCTTGCTGCAGCACCAACCGCAACTCGTTGATATCGAGCCGCGTATCTTCTATTTTTCCGTTTCGGTTGAGCAATATACCCTTGAAAGTAATATTTTCGAGCGGTTCTGGAAACTGACTGGTTTTGACGTAGCCGTTGGTCAAATTTGCCACGGCGTTAATAACAGGAAACTGCGTCAAGCCGTCGTAAATGCCTTTGGCTTTGAGGTTTATGTTGGCCAAGCCGCGTAGCGTTTGCCCCGCCATCGGAAAAACCTGGGTGAGGTCTTCCAAATTGAGTTTCGCCGCAAAATCGGCATCTATTCTGGCGGTCTTCAAGCCCTGCCACAGCACGCGCCCTTTCACGGGGTTGTTGCCCAACAAAAATGCCAAGTTGCGCACCTCAATCAAGGTGTTTTCCAACTGGTCGGTGCTGTTTTTGAAGGTCGCTTCGACGTTGATTTGTTCGAGTGGTTTGGGCAAACTGGGGTATTGCACGCGGCCATTTTTTACGCTCAAATTGACCAAAAAAGCGGGAAATTGACGCGCGTTGTACGTGCCAACTACCTCGCCATTGAACGCAATTTTGCCGTCGGCCTTTACCTCGGCGTAGTTGGCAGTGTAAGCCCCAGGTACCAGCGAAAACAACTCTTTGAGGTCGTCGCTGAGGGCTTTAAATTGAATATTGGTGTGAATATTGGTGTCGGGTAAGGCCACAAACCCGTTTATTTCGAGCGGGAATTCGTTGATAATGAGCTTAGTAGCCTTGAAGTCGTATTGACTGGCCAGCACGTCTATTTTGGTGGTACTTTCTAAGGCTATTTTTTGGTTGTTCAAATAACTAACACCGTTCAGTTTTGCTGTCATGGCCTCGCTTTGGCTTCGGGTGGTGAGGTTAAAGACATCTTGGGTGAAATCGCCCTCGCCTGTTTGGCTGAAACGATTGAGCTGCACAAAAATACCTTGCAGGCGGTCGTCGTAAGTGATGCGCCCGTCGTTGATTTGCCACGACTGAATGCCCACCGAAAAAGCCGATTGGGCGGTGTCGGTAGACGCCGTTGTTTGGTTGAAAATTTGGTAGTTGGCCGAGCTATCTTTGAGTACTTTCACCAGTATTTGGGGCGTTTCCAAATCAATGCTTTGTATTTTTATTTGCGTACCTCTGAGCAGCGACAGCGCATTGACGGCCACGCGCAGTTCGCGCGTACTCACGAGCGTGTCGCCCGTGAAAGGCGACTTGCCCACCACGCTAAATTCTTGGAGGCCAATGGTCAAATACGGAAAATGCTGCCACAAACTCAGCGACAAATCGCGGTAACGAACGTGGGCGTTCACGTTTTTGGCAATCTCTTGATTGACCAACGCTTTGGCTTTGTCTTTGAATAAAAAGGGGCTTACCGTTATCAATACCACCAAAAACAACACAACAATTCCAGTAATTTTTAACGCTTTTTTCATTTTAAAATTGGTTTAGTAACAGGTAAGCAGTCCACGGTCAATAGTCGATAGTCAATAGAATCGCAAAGTGCTTATGATCAAAGTTTTACACAAAATTGAAACGTCGTTTATTTATACCAAATTACTTAAATAATAAGTCGGTCGAATTAGTTTATGGAACGCGAATGACGCGGATACGGAGTAACGCGGATTTTCGCGGATAAACAAAAAAAAATAAATCCGCACGATCCGCCGTTGCCCGCCGTTGCGATTTGAAAATCCGCGTCATCTGCGTTCCAATTTCACCACGTTATTATTTACACGTTACTTAGTAGCTTATTTTATGGGTCTCGAACAACACATTGGTGGCTTCCAAGGTATTCATTCCACATAACGTTGCGAGAGGACGTGATTATATACGTTTTGGTTTATTTTGACACATTTTCTTGGTTTTTTGCGCAAACAATTGCTCAAAATCGGGACTTTCGGTGCGCATCCATTTGTCCCAAAACCTAAAATAAAGGCCATAGTTGTACTTAAACTGCGAATGATGCAGGCTGTGGTGCGTGGCCCCAATCCACCATTTTCCCCACCAATTGTTGTAAAAATTGGACGGATAAATTTCTGTATTGAGGTGATTGATAACGCTCGTGGTGGTCATAATGAGCAAAATAAGCCCCAAAGCGGCGTAGTGTACGGGAATAATAAACAGCAGAATGGGCAACACCAACGCCTGCAAAATGCTCTCGGTGGGGTGAAACGAAAAGGAAGTCCAGGCCGAGGTCGTAATGCTGTCGTGGTGGGATTGGTGCACCCATTTATAAACGCCAGGGCGGTGCATCCAGCGGTGTAGCCAGTAGTAATAGGTTTCGTGCAAAAACAAAACTAAACCCACGCTTACCACCATCCAAAGTGCGGAATGTTGGTTAAAATCGGTATAAATCTGCGTCCAGCCTTTTTGCCAAGCCGTCATTATGGCCGCGCCCACCACCGCAAAAATGACCGAAGTCAGCGCCGAATGGCCAATTTCGCGCCAATCTTGGTGGGTGCGTCGAAGTTTGGTGTTTACTTGGCGCGGCGCAAACTGGCTTTGGTACTTGTGTTTAAACAAATACTGAAACAAGAGCGCAATGAAAACGTAGCGACCAAAAATACCCAGAAAAAAGAAAAAAGTAATTTGCAAAAAATCAAACATGACTTAAATGGTGTAGTTTGAGCCAAAAGTAAGTGTTTCAGTTCGCCCTTGCAATACAAATTGTACAGCGTTATTTTTGTAGTTGTTCAATCTGGCTTCTTAGCGCGGTGTTTTCTTGGGCTAATTGCTGGCTTTTGTCTTCCAATAGTTCAATAATTGTATCTTTTAATGCAATAATCTTGTCTTTGTTGGTAAGTAGTTCTTGGTAAAGTTTACCGTTCTCTACCGTTACCTCAAAGCCCACCACCGCGTCGTCGTTGTTGGTTTGGTGACTGTTATCCATTATTTTTACTACCGTGCCTTCGGTAGCAACATCGGCAATGTCCACCTGCAAGACCTCGGCCAATTTGGGCAAATGCTTTACTTTGGGGCTTGATATATCTTGCTCCCAATTGTTGAGGGTAGGTTGGGCAATGCCCACAAAATCAGCGACTTGCTGCTGCGAAAGTTTGCGATTGTCTCGAATTGTTCGGAGTTTGGTGCCGTAGCTCATTGTTAAAGTTTGTTAAGGGGCGGTAAGCTAAAAAAAATCTGATTACATTTATCAGATTTACAACGAATCTTATCAGATTTTTGTTTGTGGTCGAAGTAGAATTGTTGTCTATTTGCAAGTGTCAAAGACAAGCAACGTACAAAGCGTTTGCCCTAACCCCTTTGACGACCAAAACAATGCAAAGGTTATCATTGGCCGAATTGAAGGCACAGAAAGAAAGCCAAGTAACAGCTAACTTGGAAGCAATTAAAGGTGGGAATGCAGCAGGCTGTCATACTCCTCCAAAAAAAGAAAAAAGTTTTTGGGAGCGTTGCCAAGAAACTCTTAGTAGTGGCTGGGATTATTACAATCATTAACAAGTTTTAATATTCAACAGAACTTACAAAATAAACAGGTTGCGTAAGTGATGCCCGCTATTTTCAATTTACTGGCAATCAACTGTGTTATGATTCTTCTAACTTTATTATACATTTGATTGTCAGTACTTCAAGTTTCTATTGTACAATATTAGTCTAATATGTGTTTTGTTTTTACATCATCAAGTTTAAGGGATTTTCAAAGTCTTTGTTTTAATGTATGAACTTTCAATAGTTTTTGCCTTATTTTCTCATTCACGAAATTGTTCTTACAAATCTTAAAACTATACTTTAATTTTTAATTTGAAACCTTTTTGATGATCCTTTTTTTAAATGATATTTTTCTTTTTGCCAAAACTGGAAAAATAGAAAAAGTTTCTTGGAACTCATTTGAATTTTTCAAAGCCTTTGTATTATCTCTAATCATGTCTTACATGGTTTTCATTTTGATAATAGCAATTATGCAGGGCATACTTTACTATTTAAATTTACCCCCTCCCATTAACAACTCAGCTTTATTTTTTAAAAATAAAACCTTTGCGTATAAATTAAGTACTGTGGGGTTGATAGGCCCAATTTTAGAAGAGTTATCGTTTCGATTGCTTTTGAAATATCAACCCGTAAATTTTATAATATTTTTATTTGCATCTACTCTCAATGTTGATATAATTAAAAATTTCAGTATTGTTTGTATAGTTTCTTTATACGCCTTTTTGGGATTGGTTATACATCAGTTTTTATCTATTCATAAGTGTACCGATAATTTAATAAGAAAAATATTCGAAACATATCCTCGTCTTATTTTGTATTTTTCAATAACATTATTTGCAATTATCCATTTATTTAATTACAATCTTTCATCAATTCCGACATTACTCATACCATTTATAATTTTACCACAATTTTTTGATGCTTTTATACTGAGTTATTTTAGGGTGAGTTTTGGAATTATTGCTTCTATATCGCTTCACTCAGTACACAATTTACTTCTAATTTTTATAAGCCACTTAAATAATTGATATAATTTAAGTGATGTCAGAGAGTACCGATTAAATGGTTTTGTTAATGGGTCTATTACCGACATTGTTTCATGAACTTCAGTATAATAATACAATATCTCCTAAGTAAAAGAAAACTTTATAGTAGTATATTTAATATCTTTTGAAAATAGATATGAAGCACTTGTTATACCTGAGTTTCTTAGTAGTTACTTTCCCATCATTTGGGCAAAAAGAGCCATTCAAAAAATGCTCCCCTTCAAACTGGATTAACTACTATTATGCCTACCAAGGCAAGTACAAAATCTCCTCGGAAACCCTCGTAAAAGAGGCCAACGAAAAAATAAAAGAGAATCGTACAAGCGCAAGCGGCTTCGTAACTGTTCGTTTTGTGATAAACTGCAAAGGCGAAAAAGGAGCGTATGAGGTTTTGGAAACAGACAAAAACTATGAAGCCACCACGTTTGATAAAACCTTGACAGACGCATTATTGGCCTATGTAACAGGGCTGGATTTATGGCCGATAGGCTACTCACAATACGACAAGCAAAATCCGCAACCCCGCGATTACTACGCCTTTATAACCTTCAAATTTGACAATGGCAAAATCACTGAAATTATACCTTAGCGCATTATTTTTTGTTTTGGTGAGCATCTACTCGTATGGCCAAGAAAAAATCAAAGACAAACAAGCGTATTTGGATTTTGCTTATCGAAACTACCCACAAACCTCTAAAGAGTACAGAGCGCACATAGAATACGCCATTAAGGTATTCCCAGAAGATGCTCAATTAAGACGCGAAGTAGCTACTTCTTATTTTAAAGCGGGTGAGTATGCCCCCGCCATGAAATATATTAACAAAGCCGTGGAATTAGATCCTAAAAGTTGGCTTGGCTATCGGGCGTTTATGAAATGTATTTTTATGAAAGATTACGCCAATGCCATTCAAGACTTCAAACAAGCCTTGACCTTAAAGAACGGATATTACGAAATGGACCATACCTATCATTTCTATATCGCTATCTCTTACCTGAAACTAAATCAATTGGATTCTGCTGACAATTACATGAGGCAATCGTTACAACTACAAATGCCTGATGGAAAGGGTAGTGGACATCATCTGGATTGGTTTTATTGGGGCTTGATAAAACACCAGCAAAAAAACTATAATAAAGCCATTGAATACTACGATAAATCGCTGGGTTTGTTCAGTCAATTCCCAGACCCGTTGTATTATAAGGCCTTGATTTTGAGGAAAAAGAAAAAACACAAAGAAGCGAATGAGTCTTTAGAAAAAGCAGAAGAAGCCTTGAAACAAGGTTATAAGATTAACGAAGACAACGAAGTATATGTAAACTACCCTTTCCAAATAACCCTCCACGAAGTGCAAGAAGCATTGAAGATACGGCCATGAAAATTTTAGCATTTGACATTGACGAGGAGCTTTTGGGCAGAAACCAAGCCTCTCTTTCAGACACCATCCGCATGGCTTTATATCAAGCAGATAGCGCGTTGTTTGAAAAACTAAACTATGATGATGACACTACTTTTTTAGAGCCGACGCTGTTTTGCTATTTTCTGTCAAATGTCAGCAGTGAAGATAAAATTCCGTTGGAACAATGCTTATTGGGATACTTAGACCGAGAAAATTGGCCTCAAAATATATCTGTCAAAGCCGACCAATTTGGGTTGGCCAATTTGCCTAATTTGGGTTATTTAAGAACAGAACCCTATGAACAGCTTCAAATTGAAACGCCAGTAATTGAAGATTCGCTGACAGCTAATGAGTTTATTCCGAACTGTCCAATTCGATTATGTTTGCACCCTACTGATTTGCTCGCTTACGAAAATGGGGTAACTTTTGATGAACCCGTTGCGCAAAGCCTTGCCCACAATAAAGTGGCATTGCTGGCCGCTACGGGCTTTTTTCAAACTCATTTGTCAGAATTCTGGCAAGCTATTGAAAGTACAGTACGTGAATTTGTGGTGTTCAGTAGTCCAAATTACAATTCGTTTGCGGGTATTATGCAGCACGGTACGGCTTATTTTAACGTTCAAAACAAACGCCAAACACTTGTATTTTTTATTGATGACATTGCTCATCAATGCGGCCATGTTATTTTTAATGCCCTTACGCTTGAAACCGAAAAGTATTTGATTGTACCAAAAGACCACCCCATGCAAGGCCATACCGAAATGCAGGGCGAAACACGCGGGGATTACGGGGCATTTCACGGGCTGTTTACTTACACCACCATTTTACATTCGTTAGATAAAGTGCTTGACAGTGAGGCTGTTCTTGACGCAGAGTTACGGCACGAAGCCATCGGACGAATGGGTTTTTATTTTGAAAAATTTGGTCATGACCTCCAACTGATTCACAAGGCTGCTATACTTACAGAGGCAGGACTCAACTATTTACAGCAATTTGCCGAAGGGTTTCAGTACATCACCCAAAAATATGGAACGGCATTATCACACTTGAATTACGACAATCAGCCTTATATATTTCAATATGACTTCTTTAAAGCCTTAAATCCTATTCAAAAATCAGTATCTGTATGAAACTTTATTTTCTAAGCCTTGCGGCTGTTTTGTTTGTGGCTTCGTCATTTGCCCAAACGCTGCCCAATTATCAAAAAGCCCTCAATATTTTGGATAGGGCAATGGTGGCCACGGGCAAAGATGCGCCCAACGCCATGACACTAACGGCCAAAGGGACGATTCATAATTTGGGCCATTATGAGGTACCTGAAAAAACGCGCGACATTGCTGTGGAAGAAATATATGCCTACTTTCACCAAGAACAAGTAAACTATTTGCGGAGTGCTATTCAAAACAATGGCAATAATTACGTGCGGTCGTCTATTACCAAAGCCGATTCAATTTTCTACATTAATTATTATGACCGCCGCCTTGTTCAGTCAAATAGCGTTCAAGAGTTTAATTTTGAAATTTCTAAAACTTTGCCAATCAAGATGTTACAGTTTGTGTATCAAAATCGGCAGTCACTTCGGTATGTAGGAAACGACAAAACCCACGAATGGCTTTCGTTCAGTTATAAAGCCAACGATGCTGTAACGCTTTACATCAACAAGAAAACATGTTTGTTAGAAAAAGTAGAAAGATTGTCCTACAATGACCGCTATGGTGATGCTGTATTTATGACAGAGTACAAAAACTATGAGATTCAGAATGGCTTACAAATTCCTACAAATCGGATAGACTCCGAATACGGAATAGTAGAACGTGAACTCACGTATAGCGGGTTACGATTTGATGCCAAACCTGATACCGTCAATTTTCGATTGTTGTGGTTGCCCAAAACATTTCGAGAGAAACTGCCCGCTATAACGCATCAAAGCGAGAACTTGACGGTTGAAAATATCGCCCCTAATTTGGATTTGATTAAAATTAATTCGCAGAATAATAAGGTGCTGGTGGCGCAGTTCAAAGACTACACCGCGCTGTTTGAAAGCCCGTCGGGTCTGGGGTTGAATGAGCAGATGATGCAAGAAATTCAGATTAAATATCCCAATAAACCATTGCGTTATGTGTTTGTAACCCACCACCATCCCGACCACGCGGGCGGTATTCGGGCGTTTGCTGCCATCCCCGTAACGCTCGTAACTACTGAGGGGAATGATGCCTATTTTAAAAAAATATTGACTGCAACGCATACCCTTGGTGGCAGCGTTTCGGAGAACGAAGCACTAAAGCTCAAAATGGATTTTGTGCCGTTGAGCGGACAAAAAAGCTACAAAGATGAGCAAATGGAAGTAGTGGCCTATGAAATTGGCAAGGCCACAACGCACTCCAACGAACATTTAGCCTATTATTTTCCGCAACAAAAGATAATATGGTCGGGCGATTTGCTTTTTTTTCGCGTGGACGGCCAGATTTATCCTGCAGGAAATCGGGGTAAATCGGTCTATGACTTGATTCAAAATCAGAAATTAGCAGTTGATAAAATCTATACTTCTTGGCCACTACACGGTCAAGCACCTTTTGGAACGGTAGAAGAATTGAAGAAAGCTACCGAAGCAAAAAATTCTGCTAAATAATGGCCAAAAAATATCCATTTTATAAGCAATTAGACACGCAAGACTGTGGCCCTACTTGTCTGCGCATGATTAGCAAGTTTCACGGGCAGTCGTTTGACATTACTTACCTGCGCGAGATTTCTAACCTCGCCCGCGACGGTACCACGCTCGGCGGTTTGGCCGATGCCGCCGAAAAGGTCGGGTTCAGCACGTTGGCGTTGAGCGTTGGCTACGATGATTTGGCCACCCAAATTCCGCTGCCCTGCATTGCCCACTGGCGGCAGCGGCACTACGTGGTGGTTTATGAGGTTTCGGCCAATAAAGTGGTAGTGGCCGACCCTGCCCATGAACTCATTACTTACTCCAAACAAGATTTTTTGAAAGGCTGGATTCCCAACAAAACCAATGCCCAAGATGCCGAGGGCATTTTGCTGCTGTTTGAAACTACACCACTGTTTTTTAACCCTATGTCCGCCGATGGTGGAGTTAAGAAAAAAAACTTTTGGGGGTTTCTTGGAAAGTATTTTCGGCCTTATCGGGGGTATGGTTTTCAGGTATTTTTGGGGCTTACCATTGTTACGGCTTTGCAGTTGGTTTTTCCTTTTCTGACGCAGCAGGTAGTGGACACAGGTATAAACACGCGAAATCTTAACTTTGTTTATCTGATTTTGGTGGCGCAATTGGTGCTTTTTATATCACAATCAAGCGTAAATGTCATCAGAAGCTGGATTTTGATGCATGTTACGAGCCGCATCAATTTACGAATGTTGTCCGATTTTTTGATTAAACTCATGAACCTGCCCATCGCTTTTTTCGATTCTAAAAGCACGGGCGATATCATGCAACGGATTCAAGACCACAGCCGCGTGCAGGGTTTTTTGTCAGCTATGACCTTAGACGTGCTTTTTTCGTCGGTTACGTTCTTGATTTTTGGGGGCATTTTGTTCTATTTCAACGCCCTGCTTTTTTGGGTTTTCTTGGGTGGGGCTATTCTGTACGTAGGTTGGATTTTCCTGTTTCTCAAACGTCGCGCCGAAATAGACTACCGCTATTTTGACCAAGCCTCGGGCAATCAAAGCAGCACGATTCAACTGATAAATGGAATGCAAGAAATCAAGTTAAACGGCTCCGAAAAACGTCGCCGTTGGGAATGGGAAGCCATTCAAACTCGGTTATTTCGACTCAATATCAAGAGTTTGGCATTGTCTCAAACCCAAAACGAAGGCGGGCGATTTATCAACGAAGTCAAAAATATGTTCATCAGTTTCATTGCTGCCAAAGCTGTTATTGACGGGCAATTATCGCTGGGTTCGATGTTGTCGGTGCAGTACATTGTGGGTCAAATGAACGTACCGCTCAACAATTTTATTGCTTTTATTCGTAGCTACCAAGATGCTAAAATCAGCGTGGAACGGCTCTCCGAAATTCATAACAAGCCCAATGAAAGCCCCCTAACCCCCGAAGGGGGAAATTTACCCATTTCAGAGTTGCCTATTCATAAAACTATTCAGTTGGAGGGTGTTAGTTTTCGGTATGGAAGTAGTAGTTCGGAATTGATATTGAAAAACATCAGCCTCACTATTCCCGAAGCAAAAGTAACGGCCATTGTGGGCGCAAGTGGCAGCGGCAAAACCACGTTGCTCAAATTGCTTTTGAAGTTTCACGAGCCCAACAGCGGCCAAATCAGCGTTGGAAACACCAATCTCAAAAATTTAAGTTACAACTTTTGGCGCAGCCAATGCGGGGTTGTCATGCAAGATGGCTATGTTTTTGCCGATTCGATAGCCCGCAACATCAGCGAGTCGGACGAGACGGGGGCGATCAACCGCGCCAAATTGCAAGAAGCCGTTAGAGTGGCCAACATCGAAGATTTTGTGGAAGAACTCCCCAACGGCTTCAATACGCGCATCGGGGCCAGCGGCATTGGCATCAGTGGCGGGCAACGCCAACGCATTTTCATTGCCCGCGCGGTGTATAAAAACCCCGAATACCTGTTTTTTGACGAAGCGACAAGCGCGTTAGATGCTAACAATGAGGCCATTATTATGCAAAATTTAGAAGTGTTTTTCAAAAACAGAACAGTGGTAGTGGTGGCGCACCGCCTGAGTACGGTTAAAAATGCCGACCAGATTATCGTGCTGAATCAGGGTGCAATTGTGGAACGCGGTACGCACCAAGCGTTAGTAACGCAGCGCGGCTACTATTATTCGTTGGTCAAAAACCAGTTAGAGTTAGGCAATTAATGGCAAAAATTGACGAAATAGACGCTGGCAGCGAAGCCATCCGCGACTACATGGAACAAATTCCGTCTTGGATTTTGCGTTGGGGCATCTGTGTTATTTTCTTGGTGCTGTTGTCGTTGGCGGCCATCAGTTGGTTTATGCGCTATCCTACCGTCATTACAACTGTTTTCCGCCTCACTTCCGACAACGCCCCTAAACCCGTGGTGGTGCGAAGCGATGGCCGTTTGGTGCGCTTGTTTGTGCAGGACAACCAAGCCGTGCGGCAAGACAGCATTTTGGGTTTTATGGAAGCTACCGCCGACCATGAGCAAGTGTTAACCTTGCAAGCTGACTTAAAAAACCTTCAAGCTGTTGTGGAAGCCAATCTTTTTGAACAACTCAACACCTTTTCGGCTAATCGGTTTCAAAAACTGGGAGAGTTGCAAGCGGCTTATCAGGCTTTTATGCAATCTTACACCCAAACGCTGGCCTTGTTTGCCAATGGCTATTACACCAAACGCAAAGATTATCTGCGCTACGAATTGAGCGATTTGGAACAAAACCACGACCAATTTTTAGAGCAGTACGACATTCACAAACGCGATGCTGAACTCGCCCAAAAAGAGTTTGAAATGAACAAAAAACTCTACAAAGACAAAGTAATTGCCACGCTTGATGTGCAGCGCGAAGAAAGCAAATACATCAATAAACAGTTGCCCGTCAAACAGTTGGAAATGGCTATTACCAACAACATGACTACCCAGACCCAAAAAAAAAGAGAACTAACCGAGTTGGAACGGCAAGCTATTGAACAAAAAGCGGAATTTGGGCAAGCCCTCAACACTTTGCAAAGCGAAATCAGAAATTGGGAACGCCGCTTTATTTTGCGCGCCCCCACCGACGGGAAAATTAACTTTTCGATGACTTTGCAAGAAAACCAATCGTTGAGAACAGGCACAGAAATGATGTACGTGGGCGGCAACGACCGCCGCTATTTTGGTGAAATCAACATTCCGCAAGTCAATTTTGGGAAAGTAAAAAAAGGACAGCGCGTATTGGTAAAACTACAAGGCTATCCGTTTGAAGAATTTGGGGCCATTGAAGGCCAAATTGCCACGATAGCCCAAGTGCCAACGACAGATAATCAGTTTTTCTTGGCCACCGTTACATTACCCAACGGACTGATTACCAGCACCAACAAAAAACTCAATTACAAAACGGGCATGATAGCCACCGCCGAAATCATCACCGAAGATTTACGACTCATTGAGCGTATATTTTATCAGTTACGAGGTGTTTTTAGCAAAACTTAGACGGTATTATCTAAAAATAAGCCTTTCATTTCTTCCTTGCAAACCGCCCGTGTGGAGTGCCACAATGGTATCGTTGGGTTTAAAATAGCCACTTTCTACGAGTTGCGACAGCCTAAGCAGCATTTTGGCGTTGTAAATGGGGTCTATCAACACGCCCGTTTGTGCCTCAAAATCAAGCATAAAAGACCGCAGCAAGGGCGAAACCTGACCGTAGCCTCCAAAATGAGCGTCCCAAAATAGCTGATGTTGGCCAAAATCTGGGGCCCAGTTTTGGATATCGGGCAATAAATATTCCCCATTTTTAAGAACTGCAAAGCCCAATGGGCGCGTTGGGGTGTTTTGCGTGCCGTTTACGAGCCCCGCAAAAGTGCCGCCCGTGCCAAGTGCAGTGGCCAAATACTGGGGTGGTTGGGTCAATTGCGCATTTATTTCGGTTATTACCTCGGCCACGCCCCGCGCAGCCAGCGCGTTGCTGCCGCCTTCGGGCAGTACGTAGCAATTTTGGCCGTACAACTGCGCCAGTTGGTCGTGGTTTTGATAATCTTGGCGCGACACAAAAATAAGTTGCATGCCATTTGCCGCTGCCCGCACCAGCGTATCGTTCGACTGGCTGTTTAGTTCATCGCCACGAATTATGCCAATCGTGCTGATATTCAAGTGTTTGCCCGCTGCTGCGGTGGCCGCAATGTGGTTAGAATAAGCCCCGCCAAAAGTTAAAATACGGTCGTAACCCAGTTGTTGGGCTTCCAAAAAATTATATTTGAGTTTGCGCCATTTATTGCCCGACACCAGCGGGTGAATCAAGTCGTCGCGTTTGAGGTATAATTTTACCCGATTTTTTTCAAACACAGCATAAGATACGGCTTGCAGCGGCGTTACATTGTTGGCAGTCCAAAAGCTAATTTGATTTGACACTGTATTTTTTTGTGTATTTTTGCCCATTACTATCATAACCATTTTTTTAACATGAAACGTCCGCTTCTGCTTACTTTTTTTGCAATAGCTACCGCTTGCCGCGCATTTGGCCAAGATATACCCACCGCCGACCAGCTCATTGACAAATACTTAACGGCCATTGGCGGCAAAGAAGCCGTAGCCAAAATCGAAGATTTAACCCTCAGTATGTCGGGCGAATCGCAGCGCAACGGCCAGCCGTTTTTGTTGGAAATGGAAGCCAAGTACAAGAAACCCAATAAATCTATGTCGGTGGCCTACGCTTTTGGACAAGAAGTAAGCCGTACCACTTGCAACGGCGAAAAAGTAGCCAGCGTGCGCAACATGATGGGCAATCAGCAAAGCACCGTAGCCGAGGGCAACGAGGCGGCGATGCAAATTTTGCAGGGCGCGTTGTTTCCCGAAATGCTTTATGAACAGTATAAAATTCAGAAAATGGTGGTGGGCAAAGACACCGCAGCGGGCAAAGAAGCCTGGAAAGTAGAATTTGCAACAACCGACGGCAAAAAATGGTTTGAATTTTTTGACGTAGTTACGGGGTTGAAAATCAGGAGAATAGGTAGCATGGAAGGCCGCCCAGGTGGCCAACGCGGTGGTGGCGGTGCATCTGCCGAAGGTCAGCGACCAGCGCAAGGTGGCCAACGTGGACCTGGTGGCGGTGGTATGATGGGCGTTACTTTTGGCGACTACAAAGAAATAAAAGACGGGGGAGGGGTTAAAATTCCGTTTACACGCCAACAAGGAGCGGGCGGGTTTTCAATGAAAATAACGGTGTCGTCGGCCAAGGCCAACAAAGGCATCAAAGAAAGCAATTTTGAGATAAAATAGCTTTTAGAAGTCGATGGTCGAGAAGTCCACAGTCCACAGTCGACAAGTCCACAGTAAGGTAATACCATTGACCGTGGACTGTGGACTATTGACCACTGACTATTGACTATTAACTACTCTTTCTTAAAATGCAAAGTATTGATTCGGTAGTCTTTTTCGGTGATGCGCATCAAAATGTAAACTTGAAACGTACCGCCCGCAATGTCTTGATAAGTAGCGGTGCAGTAACGAACTTTAGAGGCTGTTCCTTGAAAAACGTAGCGAAAATCTTTGGGGGGATGTTTTTTGAAGAATGTTTTCAAGATAACGCCCGCTTGGTCGCTGCGCACGTTGCGAAACGAAACTTTCTCCGTATCAATGACGAGTTCTAAGTTTTTTTCAAAATGATCGGCCAACGACTGGGCGTTTCCCGTCCGAATCGAACTTTTAATTTTCTCGGCTATCTCTACTTCGCGCGGCTTGGTGGGTTCGATAAAACTACTCAGTAAACCCACGGTGAGGATAAATATAAATGCGTTTTTCATAAAAAATACAATAATAACAGTCAATGATGTTCTGATAGTTGGTTATTCCAAAACTGTGCCAAACTTTTCACATCATTACAAAAAACAATATGACTGAAAACAAAACAACCGTTCTGAACGCTGAACAAACCAGCCAACGCATCAAAAGAATTGCCTTTGAAATCTACGAGCGCAATTTTACGGAGTCCGAAATTATTTTGGCGGGTATAGTGGGAGAGGGGTATCAATTGGCCATTTTTTTGGCTGCTGAGTTGGCGCAGATTGCGTCTTTTGAGGTTGTTTTATTGCAAATTCAGTTGGACAAACACCAGCCATACGCGCACCCCATTGATTTTGGGACTGATAAAGAACAAATGGCGGGCAAAGTAGTGATTGTGATTGACGACGTGCTGAACACGGGTCGTACGTTGGCCTACAGTTTGGCCCCGTTGCTGGGCGTTCGCATCAAAAAAGTGCAAGTAGCCGTGATGATCAATCGGGCGCATCATTCATTTCCCATTGCCGCCGATTACGTAGGCTACAACGTCAGCACCACCCTCAACGAGCATATTCAAGTATTGCTGACAGGCCCGCAGCTGGGTGTTTATTTGAGTTAGTAAATCTGGTTTTTTCAGGAAAGTAAACCTTATTACTCACTGTATAGTTAGAACAGTGTCGGTAACAAAGCCACTTCTTAACTCATTGTATTCCTAATTCAGCAACAAGCCATCATAGCTATATTTCCCAACTCAACGTATAGTACAGCGTCTTTGTCTGGCTTCCGTCAATCCTTATCGTCTGATTGTCAATGGTTTGTTGCTGAGTTGTTGGAAAACCGTCGTGGTCTAAAATTGTCAAGATAGCCTCGCCTTTTCGTTTGAGGTGAAGCATAAAGTTTACTGGTTCGAGCAACAACGGGGCTTGCCCTTTTTCGAGCAACTGTGTGCCGTCATCGTTGTATTTCATGCCCGTGTTTCGGGCTCTGGCTACCGTTGTAATCAACCACTTTTTGCTGGTTTTTAGCGTTTTGTCTTTTTCCAAAGCGGTAATCAGCACCACCGCAAAAGGCGTTTCGACGGTGATGCTCAACTCTTCAAAGTCTTGCTTTTTGGCTTCGGTAAAACCAATGACGGCATTACTTTGGGGCGTGTCGAGGGTAACAAAAGGCTGCTTGCCGTATTTCCATTTTAGTTGGTTGGTGGTAGCGGTTAGCGTTTGGGTAGCGGCGTTATGAAACTTTGATAAATCGGTTTTTTCGGTCTTTTCAAAGGTCTCCGTAAAAGCCACTACGGTGCGGCCAACGGCCAAGTTTTTGGTAGAAATATCGCCGTCAAACTCCTTAATATCAAACTGTTGGCTTACTTTTTCTTGAAATCCCAATTTGCCATCGGCCAAACTCGGCACGTGGACGTTTCGGGTAGAAACGACAGTAGCTTCTTTGATGTCGCGGCGGTAAATGATGCGGGCAAGGGCGGGGTATAGCCCAATTTGCAGCGGCGAGTCGGCATTATAAACGCCGCCCCAGCCGTCGGAAGCCAAGCCTTTGCTAAACCCCGCTTTGTTGGAGGCAAACTGATAGGAAGCGTCCCAGCCCTGCAAACCCATGCCGTAGAGCGCAATGAGCGGCGTTCCTTCGGCAATCCACTCGTTGGGCAGGGTATTTATCCACTCCGACAGCGCAAAGGGGCGGTCGGCTACTTGCTGCAAGCCCGAACTCAACAAACCCGACCCCGCCACTTCGAGCATTGACTGTTTATTGACCTTACCAGGCTGTAAATTATGCCCCACATCGCCGCCAAAATAATTGTGGCGGTCTATGATACCTGCCTGATAATCAGCGTATAAGTTGTAATAATGCGCAATGCCCGAACCTGCTTGCCAACACGAACCAACAATCGTTCCTCGGTAGCCCGTGGCTCTGATTGCTTTCGTAAATCGTGCGTAAAACTGGGTTTGTTGCTCAAATAAAAAGGTCATTTTGTCTAAAATATGGGTATTGATGGCTCTTTTTTCTTTGAACGCCGTTTCGTATTCCCAGCCAAAAAGCCCGTGATTAGGGTTTGGAAAAACGTTTTTTGTGGCAATAGATTCGCCTTTTGGTAGGTTATTTTGGCCCCAAACCTTCACCAGATTTTCGTCGGTTTGGTATTTATTTTTGAGCCAATCGGCAAACTGCGCGCAGAGCAATTTTCGGTAAGTGGGGGCTTGTTTGAGGGCCTCGCCAATGGCCGACCAGTAAATGTTGTCTTCGTTTTGAAGCTCAATAAAACTCAAAGCGGGGTCGTCGGCATATTTTTTGCCAGTGAGTGGATTGCGATGGTTGAGCATATTGACGGTGAGTTCGATGCTCAAATCTTGCAAATCGGGCGCAAAATTGACCAATGCCGACGTGGAGCCGCTCAAATGTGCCCACGGATATTTTAGATTTTTGACTTCGTCGTAGTTGAGCAATCGCTGGCGGTCGGCTTCGCGCACGCGATGCCCGTAGATATGCGACCAGCCCGAATAAATGCCTTTTTGGCGCAGTTGTTGTTGAAAATAATCGAAGCGTTGCCAGAAAAGTGCGTTCATCACCGTCGAGCTGTCGCCCTTGTGTTCGTCCCACGTAAATTTGTGCAGCCTCACGGCGTTGATGCCGTATTTTGCCCAATAATTGGCCAAACCATCGGCTTTTTCTTTTTCGGGATAGCAGCCTTCGTTCCCAATGTTTACGCCCCAAAACTGAACGGGCGTGCCATCTTCAAAAACCAATTTGTCGGCCTTCATCTGCACAAAACCGTGCTTGCCTGCGGGCGCATCAAGCCAATGCGCCAGGCCAATTTCGCCCGCTCTAAAATCGTTTTTGGGTTGAAATACGAACCAATTTTGGGCATAAAGCCCGCGTACCCCGCAAGCGGTCAAAAGTAGGAGCAATAGTATGTAAGACTTCATGGTTTTTAGTATTGAATTACGATGCTTTGGGCGGTTTTATTGTCGAGTTCAAAATCAACATAAACTGAATTTTCTATTTTGGAAGCAATAAAAACCTTTGTCTTGCCATTTACCGTTACGCTTTTTGCTTGGGTATTTTGGGGCATAAGTACATGATATTGAATGCTTTGCCCGCTACCCGTGGCTTCTATTTGGATTTGCTTTTGGACTTGGCGGTGTTTGAATTGGTAAGAAACGTAACCGTTGGAAGCGGGGTATTTAATGGTTACAGCCACCGAATCTGACTTGCTTTCTACCCAGCGAGGCGACACCACGGGCTGGCTGAACGCCTGCGTTTGGGGGGCATCTTTTACGCCTGCCAAGCCTTCTACCAACGCGGCCATCACCAACGCCGCCGACCAATTGTCGGGTCCACCAAAAGAGGGTTCTTTGACGGGAACGTAATGGGGCTGGTCGGAAAGTGTGATGCCAAATAGGGCGTAAATGCCCTCATTTTCAGGCGATTGCAGTACTAATTTGGCAATTTTTTTCTTTGGTTCGGGGTTGTCTAAGGCGCACCAACTCAGCCCCACGCCTTCCGAAACGAGGTTTTTTCCGTACCACGCCACGCCCGAACGGTCGGTTTTGAGTTCTGAAAACCACCAGTAAGTCAAGTGTTTGTCGTTGAGCAAATATTGGATTTTGGCACTGCCATCTTCATAGACAAATTTCACCGACCCCACCACGTTTTCGGAGGCGGGTTTGGACGACGTATGCAGCAAATACACACTCCCCGCCACGTCGTTGATAGGCACTTCTACGCTGGCGGGAAGCCCCGCTTGCTTAGACACCGCCACCACCGCTTTTCGGTTGTTTTTGGCGGGGTCAATTACGTTAAATCTGATGTCGGCAAAGGTCTGTTCGCCCGTGGGTAAGTTACGCAAGTCGTCGCCTATCCGTTTGGCGCGCATCCAGGTTTCGGTGGTTTGGTTTTCGTTTATCCAAAAATCCATGTTGGCTAATGCGCTCAAATCCAATGGTTTATAAGTCGGTTTGGCGGGTGGCGGCGGCATAGAACCCGTGTAAGCAAAGTAAATTTTGTTGCCGTGTTTTTTGCCCAAATCGGTCATCCGGTTCAGAATATCGGCTCCGTATTTCATGTATTGCCACTTGTCGCCGTGGCTTCCAAAACCATTCTCAAAAGGTGGATAGATGGCATAAAATTCGCCAGGCGAACCTACGGGCAAGTTTTTGCGGAGGTTCAAATAGGTTTCAATAATGGCTTTGGCCTGGGGCTTGTCTATCGGTCGATTGAGCGAATAAGTATTCGATTGGGCAATTTGTGTTTTTTCATCAACTCCCAATTTTCTAATCACACTGGGGTCTTCGTCAATAAAATGGCGGTAAAACTGGCCATTCCAAGCCAGTTTGTCCAAGCGTTCTTTTAGCTCGTTTCCTCGTTGCTTAAATTGGGTAGCATCGGCTTGATTACCAGATTGTTGGTACATTTCTGCCAACTGAAAACAGGCATCAATGTAGCCCGTATTGTCGCCAAAAAATACGCCAAATTTTGATTTTTCGGGGTCAATAATCATGCTATTCGATAGCCCGATGTTGGGTAAGTATTCGTCTTCTACGGCAAAGTCCCAGGAGTCAATGGTATAGACTCGTTTCAACAGTTGGAAGCGTTTCGACCAGCGGGCGGGGTCGTTGGGAGCATAGTCAAGGGCTTTGGCGGCCGAGCCGAGCATGGTTTTGAGCCAAGCCAAGTCGCCACCCGATTTCCACGCCTGATAAATGCTATTGACGTACATGTATTCGGGGTGGTTTTCGGTGGGTTGTCGCACAAAAACCTTATCACCAATTTTCTGAGAATAGCCCGAAAACTTATCACGGGTCAAAAAATAGTCGGGATTGGCCATGTACTGATAAAAACTGTAAATCATGCCGTCGGGGCGTTGGGTTTCTTTGAGTAGATTCAAGAATTCGTGGCCAAAACCGTAAAAATACTTTTGACCTTTCATGGTGTGGCCGTGGTCGAGAATCCACGGCACAAAGTAGTGGTATTTTTTGCCGTTCCAAGTGGCCACGCCGTTTTCGGCATCTCGGCTGTTCATGCCTTTGTAGCACATGTCAAAAAGCTGTTTGTACGTACCGCCGTGGTCGTTTATGTCGGTTTGGGTGGTTACATCAAAACTGGCCAAAACCGTTTTTTTTCCTTTGGCATCGGTGCTGCTTACGGTATGTTTGCCCAAAGTACCGCCCACCGTAAAGCTGATAATTGGCTTTGTTGAACTACTAAAATAGGTGCTACCCGAGCCATCGCTCACCAAAATTGTTTGGCCTAATATGTTGGTAATAAACAGTTTATCCAAAGGTTTTGCCGATTGAATGGGGGTAGAAAGCTGCTGGGCAAAGGTGTTTAGGCTTACTAAACACAAGATAAATAGGTATTCAATTGGTTTCATAAGAGGAGTGGGGAGGTTAAAGAGTTAAATTTAAAGTAGCAACGCCAAGCATGGCGTTGCTACATAATCAATTGCCCGCATATAAAGCGGCTCATTTGAAGGTTATATTTTTGGCATTTTCAATAAAAAAACGACCTTCTTTGGCATTTTTAATGCGTTTTCCGTGAATCGTCAGGTTCTCAATAAGAACGTTTTCTACTTGATGGTCGGCATCGTAGCCCGAAATAATGGAGTAGGGGAACTGCCCGTCGGTAACGGCGATGTTGCGAAAAGTAACGTTTTTGATACGCCCCCGATTGGCAGCGTATTGGGCTTTTTGTTCGGCCGTTACGGTCGTAACGCCGTCCCAAGCTCCTTGCATATAGCGTTGTTTTCGTTCGGCTTCGTCGGCGGGGCGGTCGAGGCTATATTGCGACAAAAACACCGCCAAATCAATGAGTTTGTGCATGGCATCTTCTACCCTGATGTTCTCAAATAATACGTTTTCGACCGTGGCGTTGTCGCCATTATGAATACTAAAAGCCGCGCCGCGCTCCACGTGTATGAGGTCGCAGTCGGTAAATTTAACGTCGCTCACTTTACCACATCGCAACTCAAAACCAATTTCGAGGGCGTTTCCCCAGGGCATATTCCAAAACACCGAGCGCGTTATTTCAATATCGCTCATGTCAGGGCCTTGGGGGGCATTGCGCGGATATTTTTCGTTGCCGCCCCAGCATTTTAGCACAATATTATCGTCATTATTTTTAAAAAAACAGTCGCTCACCCGCACGTGCGAAGTCGCTACTAAGTCGAGTCCATCGGAGCCATTGCGCCAGCAAACCTGCTTCATGCCTTTGATATTGAGGTGTTTACAGTGTCGAGGCACAACCGTCCAGCCTGGGCTATTGAGTATCGTGATTCCTTCTATCTCGATATTTTCGCAGCGGGTAAACTGAATCATCTGCTCTTTTACGAAAGTGCCGTCTAAAACCCCCCTTCCTAAAATCTTAATATTTTGGGCATCGGTAGCCGAGATTGTGCCCCGCACCACCGCCCCGCCAGCAATGTACACCGTTTCGTCCGATTGAAGCACCAAAGCACCTATTTCGTGTACTTTTCCTCCTTCAAAATAACGTACTTTGGGCGTATGGGGCGCAGGAATGTTGGTTTCGAGCGGGGCAGCAAACAAGTGCAAGGGGCGGCTCATTTCGCCGTTGAGTTCAATGGTCAGATTACAAGGTTTGTCTATCGAAAATTGAATGGTGTGTCTGCCAAAAGTGGGGCTAATATTCAGGCTTTTAGGGCGAACGTCCACCCATTTTACATCGTGGGTGCTGGTGATTTCTACATCAATTTTGCCCGCAAAACTAAAATAAGCCAACGAAGACACCGCATTTTGATACACGAACAACGCTTTCCCATTGATTTTGACCTGAAAAATTTCCGATTTTTTCAACGTGTCTGGGTCGGCATAACCAACAACTTGGGCCTGTGCCAAAACGCAGGTAATGAGTAATAAAAAGAGCGTTTTCATTGTGTTGTTTTTAGCTTTTTTATAGCAACACCACGCTTGGTGTTGCTACGTAATCAATGAAATTGTGGCGTTTGTCGGGAATCATGAAATGCGTGCCATTGCCGTTGATTTCGCCCTCGCCCGTCAAACTAATATCCTCGCAATCAAGATACTATTTTTCATGGTTTGGTTGGTTTAGTAACGTGTAAATAATAACGTGGTAAAATTGGAACGCAGATGACGCGGATTTTCAAATCGCAATGGCAAATCGTGCGGATTTGTTTTTTTTGTTTATCCGCGAAAATCCGCGTTACTCCGTATCCGCGTCATTCGCGTTCCATAAACTAATTCGACCAACTTATTATTTACCTGTTACTTAG
>REAB01000112.1 GCA_004293645.1 Cytophagia bacterium
ACCAAAACTCCCCGCCATGCCGCAGCACCCACTCGGAATGAGTTGAACGGTGCAGTTGGGAATCAACGAAAGCATTTTTTTGGTGGGCACCAACGAACCAATGGCCTTTTGCTGGCAATGTCCGTGCAGCTTGATTAGTTTGGGTTCATTGGATTTTGAATAATTGGAAACCACGTTTTGGTCAATGTTTTTGTTGTCTATCTCGCGGGCAATAAATTCGTCGAACATCAGGGCGTTTTTGGCCAGTTTTTGGGCATCTTCCAATAGATCTTCGTCCACCAAGTCGGGGTATTCGTCCCTAAACGTCAAAATAGCCGAGGGTTCAATGCCAATCAAGGGGGTATTTTCAGAAATCAAATCTTTCAACATGCGCACGTTTTGGTTGGCTATTTGTTTGGCATCGCGCACAAAACCCTTCGAGAGGTACGTTCGCCCGCTTTCTACGTGGTTGGGAATGATGACTTCGTAGCCCAATTTTTCCAACAGCATAATGGCTTTTTTGCCAATTTCAACGTCGTTATAGTTCGTAAATTCGTCGCAAAAGAGGTATATTTTGGGTTTGAGGTTTTGGGGGTTGGGGTTTTTGTCCAACGTCAAATGTCCAGCGTCCGCAGACGCGTAGTCTAATATCGAATGTCCAACGTCCAATGTCGAATGTCCAATGTTCGATGTCGAACGTCGAACGTCAAACCACCGTTTCAGCGTTGTTTTATGGAGCAGTGGCATGGTGCGGTCGGGGTGAAAACCTACTATGCGGCTGGCGAGGCGGCGGGTCCATTCGGTACCAAAAATGAGGTTGTAGCCCCACGGCGCGAGGCTGGCAAGTTTCATTTGTTTGGTAAAATTGGCCACCAACCGCGCCCGAAACGGCACGCCGTGTTGGTCATAGTAATTTTGGGTAAACTCGGCTTTCATCTTGGCTACGTCCACACTCGACGGACACTCTGACTTGCACCCTTTACACGACAAACACAAGTCCAAAATCTCCTTTACTTCGGCCTCCAAACCCTGCGTGGCGTGGGCGTTTTGGGGTGGGCTGGTGAGGTAGTGCCGCAACATATTGGCACGGGCGCGAGTGGTATCGCGCTCGCGGCGGGTGGCCATGTAGCTGGGACACATGGTGCCGCCCGTAACGTATGTTTTGCGGCAATCGCCTGAACCTGAGCACTTTTCGGCCAGCCCTAAGAAACCATCTTCGTTATTAAACCGAAATACCGTTGGTTGGATTGGGGCCACTACGTCGGCTTCGTAGCGCAAAAACTCGTTCATGGGCGGGGTATTCACAATCTTGCCTGGATTGAAAATATGGTTGGGGTCCCAGGTACGTTTTATTTCTTCAAACAGTTGGTAGTTTTTTTCGCCCACCATAAAACCAATAAATTCACCGCGCAGGCGGCCGTCGCCGTGTTCGCCCGAGAGCGAGCCACCGTAGCTTTTGACGAGCGCGGCGGTGTCGGCCAGCAACGCCCGAAAGGTATTTCGGCCTTCGGTTGATTTCAGATTGATGAGCGGTAGCGTATGGATTTCGCCCGCTGCGGCGTGGGCCGAATGTTCGAGGCGGAGGTTGTGTTTTGCCCCTATTTTTTCTAAATCGGCGATGTAAGCGGGCAAATCTTGCACGTCCACGGCGCAATCTTCAATCACATTGGCGGGTTTTTCGGGGCCTTCGATGTTGTACATTAAACCCAAGCCAGCTTTGCGCAAGTTCCAGGCTTTTTTAGAATCTTCGCCCGTCAGAATCGGAAAAGCGTAACCCAACTGCGCCGCCCGCAAATCATTGATAAAACTTTGACATTGCGCTTGCAGCAGCTCGTCGGTATCGGCAAAAAACTCCACCATCAGCACGGCTTTGGGTTCGCCCACCACAAAAGCGCGGTTTTTGAGTTGTTCGGGGTTGGTTTTGGTCAATTCTAAAATGTAGTCGTCCATCAACTCAGAAGCGTAGCATTGGTGTTGCAGCGCAATTAAGTTGGCCCGCAGCGATTGGTCAATGCTCTCAAAATGCGCGCACACCAGCCCCACAAACAACGGCGGCAAGGGCAGCAGGTTGAGTTTGGCCTCCGTTACAAAGCAAAGCGTTCCTTCCGACCCCGCAATGAGTTTACACAAATTGAAAGGTTCAGAAACCCCATCCTCTGTCCCTCCGTGCGACGGTCCGACCCAGTTAGGAAGAGGAGAAAGAAGGTCTAAAAGTGCGTCGAGGGCGTAGCCAGTGTTGCGGCGCGTTACCGATTTTTTAGGGAAATGATTTCTTATCTCAGCTTGGTTATCGGGGTCGTTGAGTATTCCAAATACATGGCGGTAAATAGCCCCCTCAAGCCCCCCAATGGGGGGAGTCAAAGTTCCCCCATCGGACGGTCGCAGTGGCGCACCACCGCCGCGCGGGGTTAGGGGGCCGAACGTTGCTTCACTGCCGTCGCTGAGTAGGGTTTTTACTTCCAAAAGGTGGTCGCGGGTGCTGCCCCACACCACCGAGTGCAACCCGCACGAGTTATTGCCAATCATGCCGCCAATCATGGCGCGGTTGGCGGTGGAGGTTTCGGGGCCAAAAAACAAACCAAAAGGCTTCAAAGCTACGTTTAGGTCGTCGCGCACTACGCCTGGTTGTACCCGCACCCAGCGTTCTTGGACATTGACTTCCAGAATCTTATCAAAATATTTTGAAATATCTACTACAATACCGTTGCCCACCACTTGCCCTGCCAACGACGTACCCGCCGCCCGTGGAATAAGCGACGTTTTGTGCTGATTGGCAAACCGAATAAGCTGCTGAATATCGGCTACATTTTTGGGTAAAGCCACCGCCAACGGCATTTCTTGATACACCGAGGCATCGGTGGCATAAAGGCGTTTAAGGGCTTGGTGCTCAGTGGAATCGTCAAAAAACAATTCGCCCGAAAAACCGTTTTTTAGTTCGGTAAAAGGCAACTTAGCAGTGGCAACGTAAAACATAATTTTGGTCTAAAAATGAACGCAAAAGCAAAGGTATTCAAATAGCGGGCAGCTTGGCCAAATATTGGGCAATTATTCGGAACTTTGCCCCCGTAAAATTTACTTTTTTTATCCTAATTTTCTGATGCCCCACACTTACAACGAAATCCAATTTACGCTCGACCCCGATTTGAACGACATCATCATTGCCGAACTGGGCGAGTTGGGCTACGAGTCTTTTGTTGAAACCGACAGCGGCTTTTTGGCTTATATTCAGCAAGATATGTTTGACGAAGCCGCGCTGCTTGATTTGCAAACGCAATACCAAGACACCGTGCCGTTGGCTTATGCCACGCAAGAAATAGCTCCCAAAAATTGGAACGAAGAATGGGAACGCAACTACGAACCCATCGAAGTAGCGGGCCGCGTGCGGGTGCGGGCATCGTACCACGCGCCCAATCCCAGCTTTGAATACGACCTCGTGATTGACCCTAAAATGTCGTTTGGAACGGGCCACCACGAAACCACCACGCTCGTTATGGCGCAACAACTACACCTCAACCACGCGGGCAAGTCGGTGCTGGACGTGGGCGCGGGAACGGGCATTTTGGCTATTTTGGCCGAGAAATTGGGCGCAACCCAGCTCACCGCTTTTGACATTGAAGAGTGGGCTTACCACAACGCCGTCGAAAACTGCGCCGTCAATGATTGTCGGTACATTGCGGTTTTTCAAGGCACTATTGCCAACTGCCCTGTGGGTCTTTACGACATTGTGTTGGCCAATATCAACCGCAATATTTTGTTGCAAGAAATCCCAACTTACAACCAGTTTTTGAAAACGGGTGGCACACTCATCGTAAGCGGGTTTTATGAACGCGACATGACCGATATTACCCAAAAAGCCGCCGAAGTAGGTTTGAAAGTAGTTACCCAACAAACGCTCAACCAATGGGCCACCATTCGATTTGAAAAGTAACGGGCAATCCCGCTGCCTGACGCAGTCGGCAGAGGGGGTGGGTAAAAAGCCGTTGATGGAGTAAAGTAGTTTATTGCAGAACCATAAGTAGTTGGGCAGAAATAGGCGGTTCGCCGCTGCGACGCGGGGCCGCCCGTGCGGTTGGCCGCCGCCATTATATTATTTTTGATTTGTAATAAAGGATTATTTTTGATTTGTAATAAAGGGTAATTTTGTAATAACAAACTGATAAACAGATAATTACAGCAAATTACTGTAATTACAAACAATTACGAGTAAGTACTTATTAATATTTATATGATAATCGGAATTATTCCCGCTCGCTACGCTTCCAGCCGTTTTCCTGGCAAACCCCTCATCGATATTGAGGGCAAAACCATGATTCAGCGCGTGTACGAGCAAGCCATGCAGGCCAAATGTTTGTCGCAAGTTATTGTAGCCACCGACGATGCACGCATCTTAGAACACGTGCAAGGCTTTGGTGGACAGGCCGTTATGACCAATCCCAACCACCCCAGCGGTACAGACAGGTGTTGGGAAGCGACCCCCCCCGCCCCCGATGGGGGAGCTGCATTTAACTCCCCCATCGGGGGCGGGGGAGCTTACATCATCAACATTCAAGGCGATGAGCCTTTTTTAGCACCCGAGCAAATTGACGAGTTGGGGGCTATTTTGGACGGAAGTGTGGAGATAGCTTCTCAAATGATTCCCGTGAGCGATTACGATGTTTTGTTTGACGAAGGCGAGGCCAAAGTAATTGTAAATGAGCAGTTTGAAGCTATTTATTTCAGTCGGCAGGTTATTCCATTTTTGAAAGGAATTGACCCCAAAGATTGGCACAAACACCACACGTACTACCGTCAAGTGGGAATGTACGCCTACCGCGCCGATGTGTTGGAACAAATTACCAAACTGCCCGTGTCGCCACTCGAACGAGCCGAATCTTTGGAACAATTGCGTTGGCTGCAACATGGTTATAAAATCAAAATGACCCTCACCGCCTATGAAAGCCACTGCATTGACACGCCCGAAGATTTAGAAAAGATAGGAAGGGTAGCAAGGTGAAAGGGTATCAAGGTGAAAGGGTAAAGGTGTAAGGTGTAAGAAGGGTAAAGGTGTGAGCGTAAAGTTTTGAGATAGCGCGAGGCTCCGCCTCGTGCTGACTATTATTAGGTCTCCGACCGCCCAAAAGTTTCGCCTTTGCGATGTTCAAAATAGTATGGAACTTGAGATAGCGCGAGGCTCCGCCTCGTGCTATCTATTATTAGGTCTCCGACCGCCCAAAAGTTTCGCTTTTGCGATCTTCAAAATAGTATGGAACTTTTGAGAAAAGTTTGGTTTTTGACTTTAAAAATCGAATTTGATGCCTTGCGCCAGTGGGAGTGTTGCCCCGTAGTTGATGGTGTTGGTTTGGCGGCGCATATAGACTTTCCAAGCGTCAGAACCCGACTCGCGCCCGCCGCCCGTTTCTTTTTCGCCCCCAAAAGCCCCGCCTATTTCAGCACCCGACGTGCCAATGTTTACGTTGGCAATGCCGCAATCTGACCCTGCCGCGCTCAAAAACTGCTCGGCTTCGCGCAAGTTGAGCGTAAATATGGCCGACGATAAGCCCTGTGGAACACCATTTTGGAGGGCAATGGCCTCGTCCAAAGTGTTGTATTTGAGCAAATAAAGAATCGGAGCAAAGGTTTCGTGTTGCACAATGGGCCAGTGGTTTTGGGCCTCGGCAATGCAAGGTTGCACATAACAACCCGACTCAAACCCCGACCCGCTCAATACGGCAGGTGCTACCACAAAATGCCCGCCCGCGTCCACTGCTGCCGCCACCGCCGCTTGATAACTCGCCACGGCTTGCTGGTCTATGAGTGGCCCCACGTGGTTGTGCTGGTCGAGCGGGTTGCCAATGCGCAATTGCTGGTATATTTTGACCAACTGCGCCTTCACGGTGTCGTACATACTTTGGTGCACAATGAGGCGGCGCGTGGTGGTGCAACGTTGCCCCGCCGTGCCTACTGCCCCAAAAACCACCCCTGGAATGGCCACCGCCAAGTCGGCACTGGGCGTGAGAATAATGGCGTTGTTGCCGCCCAGTTCGAGCAGACTTTTGCCCAATCGTGCTGCCGTAGCCACGGCCACGGCTTTGCCCATGCGTGTGCTGCCCGTAGCCGACACCAGCGGCACGCGCGAGTCGTTGGCGAGCCATTCGCCCACTTCGCGGTCGCCCACCACCAAGCCCGAAACGCCCTCAGGAACGCTGTTTTGGCGCAATACATCTTGAATAATGTGCTGACAAGCCACCGCCGTAAGCGGGGTTTTTTCGGAAGGTTTCCACACGCACACGTCGCCGCACACCCACGCCAGCATGGCGTTCCACGACCAAACGGCCACTGGAAAATTGAACGCCGAAATAATGCCCACCACGCCCAGCGGGTGCCATTGCTCGTACATTCGGTGGGCGGGCCGCTCGCTGTGGGTGGTGAGGCCGTAAAGTTGGCGCGACAGCCCCACCGCAAAATCGCAGATGTCAATGATTTCTTGGACTTCTCCGAGACCTTCTTGCAGGCTTTTACCCATTTCGTAGCTCACGAGCGCGCCCAGTTCTTGTTTGTATTTTCTAAACTGATCGCCCATTTGCCGCACTATTTCGCCGCGCTTGGGCGCAGGCACCAGCCGCCACGTCTGAAAAGCCGCCTCGGCAGCGGTGAGTACTTTTTCGTAATCTTGGGCCGACGCGCCGTTTGCACTGCCAATGAGCTGACCATCAACGGGCGAAAACGACGAAATAACTGCGCCCTCGCCTTGCCAGCTCGTTAAGCCCGTGCTAATGCCTTGATTTTGAGATGAAATACGGAGTTTTTCTAAGATATTTTTCATTGATTTTTGGAAAATAATTTGAAGTAATGGCCACAAATATAACACCACAACGCTTTGTAGGCTTTGGGATTGCGTGATTTATTGGTGGCTGGTCGTGTTGTTTTTTCTTACAATTCGCGGTAAGCCAATATGCCGCCTATGACGTTACGAACGTTGGTGTAGCCCTGCGTTTGCATGAATTTTTGGGCTGTTTCGCTGCGCTTACCTGAGCGGCAATGCACGATGATTTCTTGGTCTTTGAGCGCGTCAAATTCTACCAAGCGATGGGGCAAATCGCCGAGCGGCACCAATTGGGCACCAATGTTGTCGGCTTCATATTCGTATTCTTCCCGAACGTCAATTAAATTGAGTTTTTCGCCGCTTTCGAGGCGTTTTTTGAGGTCTGCTACGGTAATATCCATTTTTTTGAATTTATTTTTTTGAGGTAACAACAATTACTTTCTTAGTAAAATTTTCTTCACCACCGCTTTTTGCCCATTCGAGAGGCGAAGCAAGTACATACCGTCGGGAAAACGGGTCAAGTCGGTTTGTTTTTCAGAAACATTTTCTGTGCGGCGCATCAACATACCCGCTGCATTCCAGACTTCTATTTGCTTGATGTCGTCTGTGTCCCAGCGCACGAGGCCAGCCGTGGGGTTGGGGTATAAGTTCCAATCTGAGCTTTTTTCGGGTACTACGCTCGTGACCAGGCCTATTGGATTAACTGCCATGGCTGTTTTTTTACCTCCCATCACGGGTCTAACCAGCAGGCTACCCGTAAAAAACGTCAGCGAAGGGTCATTGCGAAAATTGGTGTAGGGAATCCATTCTTGGCCCAGATTGATAAAGATTTGCTCTTCGCGGCGGTTGTTTCGGTCTAAGCCCACGGCCACGCCATCTTGGCCAATTTGCAGCCAACCCACATAAAAAGTATCGGTTACGGCCACGCCAAAATCGAGCGGAAACTCCACAAAATCGTCGCGATTAGTAGGATACGAAACCTTGTGGGCTTTTTGGCCCAATAGACTATTGGGCTTGCCATTTTTGTTGCTCCATACTTGCACTATAATAGACTGGTCGGTGAGTTTTTTGAGAATAGGCACCACATTGAGCCGAATAGCCGACACCGAGTCGGGGCGGTTTAGCACATAGCGCACGGTGGTTCGGCCCAGCGGACGATTGAGATAAACGGCGTATTCGGCGCTGCCGTCGTCGTAGGCGTAGTAATTATCGAGTACGGTTTGGCTCGAAATGGTATCATTGCGCTGCAGATCAATGCCTGGAATTGAGGGTCCTAGTGCTGTGGCTAACGGGGGGTCGTTGTCGGTGGTTTTTAATAAAAATTTACTATTCAATACCAACCGCTTGCTGGTGTCGGTCAAAATGGAGTTGGGCTTCACACTTATAAACTGAGAACTCAAATCTGGAATTCCCACGGGTAAACCGTTTATAATCTCCTGAATCAACTTACCCGTTTGGGCGTTGCGGAGGGTATAAGAAAAAGTAATGCTGTTTTGCCCCTTCAGACCACTAAAACTGCCGTTTAGGTTGCGAACATCGGTAGAGATAGAGTCGGCGGTTTCGGCGGCGGGGCGCACCAAGTATTGTTTTAGTGGCATAGCCGAGTAACGTTTCAAGAACGAACTAACGGGCAAGCGGCAAGCTATGTCGCGCACGAAGCGGTCGGCGGTCTTGCGGTTTTTGTTTAAATAAACGTAGTCAATGTGCCACGTATCAAACCGCCCCGACTGCCGCCCAAAGGCTTGAAACCGAAATTGGAAATTGCCATGAAAATAAGCTGCGCTCCGAATGGGTAAGTAAGCATAACTAAAATTGGCGTTTAAGATGCCGCCTTTTTGCACCCAAATGGTTTGCCAAATGTCGTCCTTGTTGCGAAACTGCACGCGCAGCGAGTCGTCGGCATCGGGGAGTTCGCCGAGGCCACGAGCTTGCCAATAAAAACTCAAATAGACCGAATCTATGGGCGTAAGCCCTTGCAAATCAATGGGATGTGATAGTAGCGTATCGGCGGGGCCTTGGGCATTTTGGTTGTCAAACTTGTAAGGTAGCCCCGTAGCATTAGCGCCATCGAAGGTGAGGACGTTGCGCGTGGGGTGGTTCACAGCCATCGTATTGTTGACGTACGTACCACTACCTGCCACCCACAGCGCGGGGTCGAGGCGGCCATTGATCGCAATGGAAAAATCGTCAAAAAAAGGCAACGAAACGGCAGCGGTACGGGCGTTGGTGTGGGTTGTTTGGGATAGATTTGGCCCCACTGGAAAACCTACGAATTGCGCTTGGGCTACTTGAGCCACGAGCAATAACGACCACCACCATTGCCTGCTCAAACCTTTTCGTTTTGTTTCGATTATTGCTCGTGGCTCACTTTTCACTCTTTTGTTGGTTACTTGTTTGGATTGGGCTGTTGCGGCACTTCGGGTGTGCCAACTACCCACAGGTCAATTTGATCGCCCACTCTAATTTTATTTCCTGCGCCCGCCTCGGGATTTTGCCTAAACACTGTACCAGGCGGAAAGTTTGAGTTCTCTTCGTATTGCACCAGTCCTCGCCCCAGGCTTGAGCCTTTGAGTATAAAGTCGGCTTCTTCGAGCGTCTTACCTACAACGTCTGGAACGTCCATTTCCGTATTTCCGATGCCATTCCCCAGTTCTAAGTCCACCTTTGAACCCTGCGGAATGAGCTGCCCGGGCTCAATAGGCTTGCCATTAAACAACTGCTGCTTAACCGCCTGCGAGGGGTCTGGCACGTAAATGAGCTTGCCCAGTTCTAAGCCCACCCGCTTCAATTCCGACTCGGCACTGCGCTGGGTGCGGTCTATGAGTTGCGGCATTTTGATATTGGGAGCCGTCAAAGAGTTGATATAGACGTAAATTTTGCGCCCTTCCTTTACTTTCATGCCTTGGTGAGGGTGTTGGCGCAGCACCGTGAGCGGCTTGGCCCCCGCCACAAACGTACAATCGCTTATTTCGTAGCGCAGGTTGCGCTCGTCGAGGTAGTCTTCGAGTTGCTCTACGCTCATGCCCGTTAGTTCGGGCACGGTTACGCTTTCGCCGTGGTTGGTGGTGAAGGGCAAATACACGAAGAAAAAAGCCAAAAACAGTAAGGCCACTAAGCCTATTACAATGGCGCTGTGGACAAATAAATCGCTTCGAGATTGGGTACTTATTTTCATTTTGCTTGGTACAGATAGACTTGTTTACGCAAAGAAAATTGAAATTTCTGAATTATGGCCAACTATTAATGCTTTATTGCAAAATTTACTCTGCAAAACCAGTGCCATTTTTCGTGCCAATCAACCCACTTCAAACGCCTTTTGTGTAAAAAAAATCAATAAAGTAAATAATTAACGGCAAATTGCTCCTCTATTATTGTTTCAAACCGTTTGCAAATTATGCAGTTTATTCGCCAAACTTACGAAAGTTTAATTTTTGCCTTCCAGGCTCTTCGCTCCAATTTGCTGCGCACTACGCTCTCGTTGTTGGGCGTTACGGTGGGTATTTTTGCCATTATTGGTGTTTTTACAATCGTAGATTCACTCGAACGTAACATCAAAGAAAGCCTTTCGGAAATTGGCGACCGCGTGGTGTATGTGCAGAAATGGCCTTGGGCTTTTGGGGGGGAGTTTCAGTGGTGGAAATATTTTCAATGGCCCGAAACCAATTACAGTGATTACCGCTACTTGGCCGACCGCGTGGAAGGAGCTGAGGCCATTGTAGCCATGGATTTTAAAGGCCGCCAAACCGTAAAAAATGGCAGCAACAGCATTGATGCGCTCATTCAGGGCGTTACGTTCGAGTATAACATTGTGTCGGAGGTGGCCATTGAACAAGGGCGTTATTTTATGCCGCAAGAAATTGACAAAGGGCGCAAAATAGCCATCATTGGGGCCGATATTGCGGAGGCACTTTTTCCGAATATACCCGATCCAGCAGGCCAGTTATTTAAAATAAACGGCCTGCGCTACACGGTTTTGGGGGTACAAAAAAAGAAAGGCAAAGGTTTGTTTGACATTGCGGGCAACCCCGACACCAAAGTTATTATTCCGTATGCATCGTTTGCCCAAACCTTCCAGTCGTCCGACCCCAGCGTGGACATTGTGGTAAAAGGCCGCCCCGACGATACTGGCTTGGTAGAATTGGAAGCCGAAATAACGGGTTTGCTCCGCACCAAACGTGGTATTAAACCCTCCAAAACGAGCAATTTTTCTATCAATCGGCCCGAAGCTGCCGCCAAAGCCGTGTCGGGGTTGTTTGGGGTCATTACGCTGGCGGGTTGGGTTATTGGGAGCTTTTCTATTTTGGTGGGTGGTTTTGGCATTGCCAACATCATGTTTGTGTCGGTCAAAGAGCGTACCAACCTCATCGGAATTCAGAAATCGTTGGGAGCCAAGAATTATTTTATTTTGTTTCAGTTTTTGTTTGAAGCCATTTTTTTGAGTCTCATTGGCGGTTTGGTGGGCATTTTCTTGGTCTATTTGCTGTCTTTTGCCAAATTGGGTTCTTTGGATATTGTGCTGAGTTCAAACAACATTACGCTCGGTTTGGGCGTAGCCAGCATCATTGGTGTTATATCGGGTATTGTGCCTGCTTACAACGCCTCGCGCATGGACCCCGTAGAGGCCATTCGAGCTAAATAGTTCTTCATTCGTAGGCTGTGGAGACACAGCCAACGGCACAGTTCAATTATGCAAATACTACCTCTCAACTCATCAGATTTAGATTTACTTCCTCAGATTCAACCCTCTGATTGGGCAGATATCCGCATTCCCGTTCGGTTTTATCTCGAAACCGAATATTGTTACTCTTTCAAAGCAGTAATTGATGGTATTTTGGTGGGAACAGGCACAGGAATTTTACACAAAAAAACGGGTTGGTTGGCTACTATTGTTACGCATGGTCAATATCGAAATCAGGGAATTGGCAAACGTATCACCCAGCATTTGTTGGCATTTTTGCAGAAACAAAATTGTGAATATATTTACTTGATAGCCACCGCATTGGGCGAGCCTGTGTATAGCAAAGTTGGCTTCATAACCGAAAGCCGATACAACTATTTTAGAGATATTAATCTTAAGGATTTAGAAATATCAGAACACATAACTCCTTATCAATTAGACTATAAACAAGCCATTTTTGAATTAGACGCGGCCATTAGTGGCGAAGATAGGTCGCAACATGTAGCGACTTTTTTGGCAGATAGCTCTGTCTATCTTCATAATGAAAAGATTGAAGGTGTATATTTTCCAAGCTTTGGTGATGGGCTGATAGTCGCAAAAACAGCAAAAGCAGGCTTAGAATTGATGAAAAAACGTTTTCAAACATTCAATATGGCATCGTTTCCAGAAGAAAATAGAACGGCTAATGATTTTATGGTATCGCATGGTTATGAGCCAGTTATGACCCACGCCCGTATGCATTTTGGCAAACAAATGACCTGGCAACCAGCAGGCTTGTATAATAGAGTTGGGGGGAATATTGGGTGAAATTTTTACAATATCTCGTTGCATTTTGCCCAATCTTTTGTTGCCAAATGTCAATAAAATAAGGATAGGCGTTCTCCATTTGCCTTCAATTACTTCCAAGGCATCTCGTTTGGCCAGTCCGCGATTGTATGAATTCAACCGCGCTTATTTTTTAGAAAAGTAAATAGCGGCACTAAATTTCTACTCGGCTGACTTTGATAGTGTTACGCCTGTTGGCTTGTTTTACTTCGTAAGCCACAATGAGTTGATTGCCTACCAAAAGGCTACTCGCGTTGGTACCATTTTTTGAGTCGTTGAGCCACGTGGTTGCTGGCGCTTCATTGCCATTTACTTTGCGAAAGGCAATTTGGGACAGGTTGCTGTTGTTCTGTTCCCAAACCAAAACGGCGTTTTTTTTGTCGGTGGCTACGTAAGAATTTTTGGCAGAAGCATCGCCCACAACGGCCAATTTTTGACCATCTTGGGTTACCAATCGAAGTCCTTTTTCGGTTTCGGTGCCCGAAAACCACGTAACCAAAGCTCCCTCGCCAAAAGCAGCCGAGACCGCGCCGCTGTGCGGGCAGCCTTTGATGAGCCACTTATCGTTGTGTAAAATTTTGGAAGCCGAAAACGTAACGCCGTTGTCGGTTGAGGTCATCAGCGCTATGTCGCGTACGTCGTCGTTGTTGTCGCGGTAATAGACGTTGAGTGCGCCTTTTGCATCAACCAATAAGCTGATATTGCAGCAATCGCAAACCACGGGGTCAATTACTTTTTCGGGTTGAAACACACCGTTTTTGGTAATTACAAGGCGCAAGTCGCGCTCTTCGTGTTTGGTGCTGCCCGCCACATCTTTGAGATAAGCAACGGCTATTTCGTTGTTCGTTAGCACGGCGGCATCAAAAAAACCGCGCACAATACTCGTAGTTGGTTCATTATCAATTGATTGCGGGGCAGTCCAAGTGTTCCCGTTGTCTTTTGAGCTGCAATGCATAATGTCCAGCGAGCGTTTGCCGCTACTGTTATTACTGCGGTGCGAAAAAATGGCTACGAGCGTGCCGTCTTTTTTTATTAATATTTTGGGGCGCATCAAGCGGCTGCCGCTCACGCCTGCACTCGCATAGATTGTTTTTTTGTCGGCAAAAGTAGCCCCATTGTCTGTTGAAATGGCCAAGCAAAAAGCAGTAATGCCCTGCTGGTCTTTTTCAGTCCACGACATCAGCACCTCGCCTTTGGGCATTTTGAGCAGCGTGGGTATGGCATAGGTTTTGGTGGTATCGCCAAAAACTGGATTGGCTTGGGCGCAAGCAATAGACGTTACAATAAATACGAACGCAAGGAAATACTTCATTTTTAGATTGGTTTATTTTGGAACTTTCATTTCGTAAAAATAACTCATAATGCCTTGTCTTCTTTCTTTTTCCGCTATTTTTTGGAAGCCTACTTTTTCTAAAACCCGCTGAGAGGCCACGTTTCTGGGGTCGGTGTAGGCAGTCATCACTTGCGGGCTTAGGTTATTGTTTGAAAAATCAATCAACAGTTGTGCTAATTCGGTGCCAAGCCCTGCGCCCCAAAAAGCCTCAAACAAACTGTAACCAATTTCGATGGTATTGACACCGTCCTCGGCTATTTTGGCAATGCCAACGGTCTGCTCGGTTTCTTTCAAGATTACAAAATAATTGCCCAAATAAGGCTCATCGCTCAGCCATACGTAGCGTTCTATGGCTTCTTGGGTTGTGAGTGCCTTGCCCGCAGTGTATTTCATGACGTTGTAAGTAAAGGCCATACCTTCAAACTTATCTGCACCATCGGCCGATATTTTTAGTATCCTGAGTCTTTTACTTTCCACGGTTTTTGTTTTGAATAGACTTTCCCCCATACCACAATTTTGTATCGCAAAGATAACCCTGTTTCAATATCGAAATCAATTTTTCTACTCATTTCACCCTACAAATCTGGAATGTATGGGCTAAAATAGCGTACCCTATCGTGAATATTCGTTTTGAAAGCCTGAATTCGTCAAAAGGGTGTAAGCGACAGAAGATTGATTATGGTTGAAACAAAATTGGGTTGCCCCATAACGCGCTCTACCACCCAACCCAAAGCCGCAATTGATATTAAGATGGCACTGACGGTGCGGAAGGGCGCGTAAAAGCGCGTACGACTCAGTAAAATCAGCCACGGAATAATGAGCGCTACGATGAACAACTGCATTAGTTCGATACCCAGATTAAAGCCTAAAATACTGAGTAAAAGCTGTTTTAAATCAAGTTGTAAATCTACCAGTGTTTCGGCAAAAGCCAGGCCGTGAATCAGACCAAAGCCACCCGCAATCCAGACTTCTTTGCCCGCAAAAATAGGCCGATACGCATGCACCGCCGACACCAAAATCGAAACGGCAATCAGAACCTCGATGGGCTGAATGGGCAGATTGACAATGCGCGTGGCGGCCAGCAAAAGCGTAAGCGAGTGTCCAACGGTAAAGGCCGTAATGATTTTCAATAATCTTAATAGGCTGTACTTTGTGCCGCCAAACTGCCCCCAGTGCTTGCCCTCAACAGTAAGCATGGCGGGGAGCAACAGTACTAATAAGAAAAGCAAATGGTCGGTTCCTTCGGCGATGTGGTGCTGTCCCAATTGCAACATTTTCTTAAAACCAGTCCAAGTGCTACCTTGCGCCAAACTCACTTGAAAAACGGGTATTTTACCACTCGGCACGTCTAAGGCTATGACACCTATCTGTTGAAAAGTAGTATCTTCGGCAATGATTCCCCGTTGCCAATCTTGCTTGACACTCACTAAAATACTGTGGCTTGCCACCTCGCGCACAATGACATCACAGTCAAAATAAAAATTGCGAAGGTCGTAGAAAAGAGGCGGGGTCATTGAAAATGCCACCACTAACTCCTTGTACTGGCCCACCAATTCGTTTTTGGTTTCAATCACGCTCATCTTGCCAATTGTTACCGCCCAGGGTTTGCCTTCAAAACTTTTGGGGCGAATGTGTTTGAGCAAGTAGATTTTAAGCGAGTCGCCCAGCCGCTCAATGAGCCTGTCAGAATGTTCATTAACGCCCATACCAATAGCCGATTGCAATTCAGCAAGTGGCAACTGGATTTCGCCAGAAATGTGTTTTTCGTGAATTTTTAAAACAACCACCGAGTTGGGCATGGGGTGGGCAAAAAGCCTCCTCTGCCCCCAATGGGGGAGCAACAGCGACACTGTTAAAATAATTTTTATAGCTAACGACAAATTCCCCCATCGTGGTCGAACCCTCGCAGGGTTAGGGGGCTTAATTCCCGCCATAGTCGGCGGTTTTGTCGCGCCATATCGAGTGCGGGTGTACGCCGTTTCTAATGATAACGCCACCTTGTATCACCCATTCAATCCAAACGCTTGGGCCATCAATCAAAATATAGTCGCCTTTTTCTGCCATAGTTGTTCCACCAACATAAGAAACGTAGGTGTTGTCAATTTCGACTTTGTACTTGGCCAAAACTGCTCCTGCTGCCTTGTCATCTAGTTCGTCAACGTAGGTTTTAATGGCAGCCAACAATAAGTTTTTCTGGGCTGTTGTTAGGTTGCCTGCTTTCACGCCCGTTTTGGTGGTTGGGAAAGAAGCATCTTTTTGTGGGCCTACGATGAGGTCATTTTGGGCCGATGCGCGTTTGGCGGTGGCGAGTTCGGCAGCACTAAGGCCTTGCAAGAATGCTGCCAAAGCAGCCGTTTCTTGTACCAGCGACTGCACCATTTTACCCGTATTGGTCGAAGTCCAAGTAGGGTATGGCTCTGTTGAGCGGAAGTTGGGCGTTCCACCCGTCATTTTGCCGCCGTTATAGGTAAACAGGTTGGTGCCGTGGTGGCCACCAATTTGCAAACACCATAAACCCGTGGTGCTTGGCATTCCTAAAAAGCCAACGTAATAATTGCCCGAACCGTAGCCACTACCACCGCCATTGGCACCGAGGTAGTCGTCGGCATCTAAAATACCCACGTACTCTTCGTAACCTTCATTGATGGTTGTGCCAGTGGTTATTTTCAAAAGTTCTAAAAAAGCCGTTTTTTGAGTAGCCGTAAAAGTACTCGTTTGCAAACCCACTCGTCCTCGGTAAATAGATTCGGGGAAGTTTGACCATTTTTGGGCTTGCGCTTTGGTGTAAGTATATTGAAGTGCCGTTACTTGAGAAGCAGTCAGCGTGGCTTTAAAAGCCTCGGCCACTTTCACAATATTGACAATGTCGGTATCAAAAGACCAGGCCCCGCCACTCACCACGGGAGGGACAACGACTGCCGCTGCCACCGTGAGCGCAATGCTGCACGATTGCCCACCCACCGAAACCGTAAACGTAGCCGTTCCTGCGGCCGAGGGCGTACCCGTGATGGCAAAAGTGGCGTTGCCCGCGCCCGTGGCCAACGTACCAGCGGCCAAAGTGGCTGTTAAGCCCGTTACGCCAGTAGAAGCAATGGCCGAACCCGTGGCATAAGCTGCCCCGTTGCCACCCGTGTAAGGTACGGTGGCAGTACCCATGTAGGCCGTGCCAGCCGTAGCCGTAGCCGAGTAGGTAGTAGATGCGCAAGTAAGTGCCGTAACGGTGGCCGTGGTGGGTGTGGGGTCGGTGGTGGCTTTATTGCAGGCTACAATCGAAATAACCACTAAACCCACAATCGCCATTAGTTTGACAAATGAATTGTTCATAAAAGTATTTTGGTTAAAAATGCTGTTTGGCAAATAACAGTAAAGGGTCTGTTCCATTTTAACTTTATTGTCGCTTGCCAAATAGCCGCCGCTTTGAATTATTTTGGCGTTTGGTGCGCTGCAAGTTATAATCAAAAATGCCCACGCGCACACCTGCGTTGAGGTTTAAGCCGCTCAACTGCCCTGCCGAAGGCACGGGTAGTGTGCTTACTTGGTCAGAGGCGTAGGTGCTGGGTACGATGCGGTAGCTTACGCCGCCGTAAATTTTGGCAAACCGAAACACGTTGGCTTCCAAATTAATGCCTGGCTGCACCACAAAAAAGCCTGTTCCGTTGCCCCAATGCCCATCACGACCGTTGCGTTCGTTGCCTTCGCGCCTGTTTCGCCCGTCGTACCTGCCACGGCTTCCCACCGAATCAACGCGGGCCATGCCGCCGCCAATCAACAGCGGAAACGACACGTGAACCGCCGCGTTGGGCCTGGGGGTGTATTCGAGTTTGAGGCCGCCGTAGCTCACGTTCAAGTTGAGGGCTTTGGCTGCATTGAGGCTCGTAGGCGCAAAGTTTCGGTTGGTAGTGCCGTAGCCTGCCAAGCCAATTCCCCATTTTTTGTTGAGGTGCAACATTCCCGACATACCCGCCATGGTAGTAAACTGCCCCGCCAAAGCCCCGTACTGAAATTCGGTATTGACCGACAAGCCAACGTATTTAATCGGTTTTTTTACGCCCGAAAACAGCGTTTGCATTCTCTGCGAATCGGGCGTTTTTAGGCTGTCTATTGGGGGTTGGTTTTGCCCAAAGGCAAAAGATGTAGTCATCAATACGGCAACTGTCATGGTAGTTAATCTACTCATTTTCATTGGTTTATGCTAAAAAAAGTGAAAAATAAAAATGCTAACAAGGTTTTTTAATAAAGACCCGTTGGCATCATTACGCAGCAACTCAACAAAACGTGGTCTGGGCGTTTAAAAAATTTTGCCGTTGCTACGCTGGCCTTAGGGAATCCACAAAAGGATTGGCTGCCCGTTAATTACGAATTTCAAAATAATCGAAACTATTACCCGAAAAGAAATAAATGATACTTTTTCACTTATTTTGTTTTTTATTATGCTCACAAACCTAATCAATTTCTAATATGACAAAACGATTGTTCTTATCTGGATTACTTGCGCTGCTGTGCGGCTTCAACGTAGTCTGGTCGCAAAGTGCTTACAACAACCACGCCCAACTTTCGGGCCGCCTCAAAGCCCTCACTACGCAATACGCCTCGCTGGCATCGGTGCAGTCAATTGGCAAAAGTACCCAAGGCCGCGACCTGTGGGTGCTCGCCGTTGGCAAAAACACCAATACCAAAAAGCCTGCTGTGCTTATCGTAGGTGGCTTAGAAGGTGTGCATTTGGCGGGTTCAGAGATGGTGCTGCAAATGGCCGAAAAAATGCTGGCCGCTGCCAACACTGACAGCGTGGCCAAATTGCTCGAAACAAAAACGTTCTATTTTTTGCCCAGTGGCAATCCCGACGCGCAGGAGCAGTTTTCGGCCAAACTCAAATATGAGCGCAGCGGCAACGGCACCGAAACCGACGACGACCGCGACGGACGCAACGGCGAAGACCCTTTTGAAGACCTCAACAACGACGGCATCATCTCAACCATTCGCGTGGAAGACCCAACGGGTACGTTTGTGGTGAGCAAAGAAGACCCCCGCATTTTGCTAAAAGCCGACCCCAACAAGGGCGAAACAGGCAAATACTTGGTAATGACCGAGGGCATTGACAACGACAAGGACGGCGCATTTAACGAAGACGGCCCAGGCGGCGTGCATATTGACAAAAACTTCACCTTTGAGTACCCCGTTTTTAACGTTGGTGCTGGCGACTACGCCGCCTCTGAGTCAGAAACGCGGGCGGTGCTTGATTTTTTGTACAAAATGAACCATATTTTTGCGGTACTTACTTTTGGCCCAAACAATAACCTCAGCGAAGCCCCCAAGTTTGACCCCACCAAAGCCCTCAAAAAAATACCAAACGGTCCCTCGGCCAAAGATGCTGCCGTGGGCGAGCAAGTGAGCAAAATTTACAACAGCCGCACGGGTTTGAAAGACGCACCCGCGCTGCCGCAATCGAAGGGTAATTTTGCCCAAACGGCCTATTACCACGCTGGCCGTCTGAGTTTTACCACGCCAGGCTGGTGGGTGCCCAAAACCGAAGCGCCCAAAGATACCACCAAAAAAGCGGCTACTCCCGCCGCCGCCGCACCTGCTGGCGGTGCAATGCCACGCGCAGGCATGATGGGCGCAATGGGCGCAGCAGCCCCTGCCAACAACGCGGGCGAGGACGACTTGCGACTCTTGAAATGGGCCGACAAAGAAAAATTAAGCGTTTACAGCGACTGGAAAACCATTCAGCACCCCGATTTTGTGGGCAAAAAAGTAGAAGTAGGCGGTTTTATGCCGTTTGCCAAACTCAATCCACCCGTGTCGTATTTGAATGAAGCGGCCACAAAGCACCTTAAATTTATTACTGAACTTGGCCAACAAATGCCCGAAATTGAACTGGTAAACCTCAAAACTGAGTCGCTGGGCAATGGCCTCTCGCGGGTGTCGGTGCAGGTGTTGAACAAAGGCTTGCTACCCACTTACGCCGAAATAGGCGACCGTGTGCGGTGGGTGTCGCGCGTTAAAACCGAACTCAAACTGAGCGCGGGTCAAAGTTTTGTGTCGGGCAAGCGGTTGTATTTGCGCAATGCGCTGGGCGCGGGCGAGCAAGAAGAATACACTTGGCTGGTGATGGGCGCGGGCAAAGTAATCTTAGAAGCGGGCTGTCCCACGGCGGGCATCAAAACCGCCGAAGTGGTTCTGAAATAACAAATATGAAGTGAATAGCCCATGTTGGAATTAATTGGCAAAAAGGGTGATTTAAGCAGTAATTATTTGAATAACAATAAGTTACTAACAAATTGCCAAATATTACAATCAATTACTTCTCAATTACTCACATTTTTTAAATTGACAAACCAGATGAAAAAATACAATTATTTATACAACCACCGATTCATCGGCTCTTTTCTCGTTCTTTCATTCCTTCATTCTTTCCTTGTTTCGTTCAACACCCACGCCCAAACCACCGACCCCGACCTGAACGGCATGCGGGCCATTGGCACTCCTGCCAATCCCAAAGTGCCCTGGACGTGGAACTACTACATGGATTTTGCGGGCTACACCAAGTTGGCGCAGGAGTTGTCCAAAAAGCACCCCGATTTGGTAAAGGTGCAGTCAATGGGCAAATCGGCGCAGGGCCGCGAAATGTGGGTAATAACGGTGAGCGATTTCAAAACGGGCAACCCCGACCGTAAACCCGCGTTTTGGATTGACGGCAACATTCACGCCAACGAGCTGCAAGGCACGCAGTTTGCCATGTACACAGCTTGGTATTTGGCCGAAAACTTCGGTAAAGTAGAATTTTTGACGCAGTTGCTCAAAGACAAAACGTTTTACATTGTGCCATCGCTCAATCCCGACTCGCACGAAAATTTTATTTATAAATCAAACACCACAAGCTCGTCGCGCTCAGGTATGATTGCCCTCGACGACGACGGTGACGGCAGCACCGACGAAGATGGCTACGACGACCTCGACAACGACGGCAACATTGTAATGATGCGCCGCAAGTCAATAACGGGGCGTTGGAAAATAGACTGCGACAACCCCCAACGCATGATACCCGCCAAAGCCGACGAACAGGGCGAGTACGAAATGCTGGGTTCAGAAGGATTTGACAACGACGGCGACGGCTTGGTAAACGAAGACCTCCCTGGCACGTACGACCCCAACCGCGACTGGGGCTGGAACTGGCAACCCGACTACATTCAGCGTGGTGCGTTTTATTATCCAGGTACGCTCCCCGAAACCCAAAACGCCAAAAAGTTTATCTACGCCCACCCCAACATTGCGGGTGCGCAGAGCTACCACAATTTTGGCGGTATGTTTTTGCGCCCACCTGGGGCCGAAGAAGACCAGTCGTACGTGCCGCCATCAGATATAGCGGTGTATGATTTGATTGGCAAAACAGGCGAAAAAATGATACCTGGCTACAAATACTACATTCTTTGGAAAGACCTATACACCGTTTATGGCGGTGAAATCGACTTTATTGGGCTAAACAGGGGCATTTTTATTTTCTCGAACGAAATAAATACGTCTTACCGATTGTTCAACAAAAGCTCGACAGAAGGTCGTTTTACCAATTCTGAGTTTGAAGAATTTGACAAATACTTGCTCATGGGCGATGCCTACGTGCAGTGGAAACCCGTGAAACACCCGCAATATGGCGACATTGAGATAGGTGGCCCCAAGCGCAATTACATCAGAAATACCCCTGGCTTTATGCTCGAAGAAGAAGGCCACCGCAACATGGCTTTTACGATGCTGCACGCCTACCACATGCCCAAACTCGACGTAGTAGAAGTGAAAAAACGTGATTTGGCGGGCGGCCTCACCGAGGTAACGGCCACCATTGTAAACCAGCGGGCCATTCCGACGCACTCAGCCCACGACCTCAAATTTAAGATTGAACGCCCCGACTACATCAGCCTCAAAAACGCCCAAGTGCTGGCGGGAATGGTGGTAGAAAACCATGATTTGGGCATTACGCGCGAGCAGAAAAACAACCCCGCTACCATCGAAGTAGCCAACATTGCTGGCACAGTATCGGGCGGTGGTGGTGGTGGTTTTGGGGGTTTTGGCGGCGGCGGCAATGCCGTCAAAGTACGCTGGATTGTAAAAGGCAAGGCCACCGATACTTACACCATCGAAATAGACAGCCGCAAGGGCGGTGTGGTGAGCAAAACTTTGTAAAAAGAAAAATCATAAAAAAAGGAACGCTTCAAAAAAAGTGTTCCTTTTTTTATGCGACGTTCCAACCATTGCACGCCCAAATGCGTCTTTGGGATAAGTGAACGCACACCCTCATTGAAAGCCATGAAAACAAACATCATTACGGCCTTTGCTTTGTTGCTATTGGCTGCTTCGTGCCAAAAAGAACCAGTAACGGCATCCGAAAACTGCGCCGCCGTGATTCGAGACAACGCTACGGCGTTCAATCAGCTCACAAGTTCAGCCAATTTTAATATCCAAGATGCCCGTATTTCGGGCAACACCCTCACGCTCAAATTTGCCCACGGTGGCGGCTGCGACCCCGACTTTAAATTCCAACTCCACGCCAACCCATCTATTGCCGATTTTTGTGGTGCCAACATAAACGCGAAAGTAATTTTTACGACCAACAGCGGCTGCAAACGCTTAGATTACACCGAACGATGCTTCGATATTTCGACTTTAAAAACAAGAAAAGGCTGCCAAGACAAGCTCCAAATTGACGGTTATCCCACCATTATTAGTTTATACTGAAATGCTTAGAGTCTGACTTCCTAAAATTTACACCACAAACAAAAATGACCATGAATTATCTTGCTTCTCTCTCGGCAATTCATTCCATCGATTTTTAGATAAATTGATTTCGGGAGTCACTTGTTACATGACAAAGAAAAGTAGATAAATGAAAGTCATTGAGATTTAATAGTTTACTGCTCCGTCTTTTTTGAAGGGTTTGCCCGACCAGGCTTTTTGCTGTGTCCATTCCGCATTCGGGTCATCCCAAAACGGGTCAGTGGTTGGTAATCCTAACGGCAAAAACCCCAACGTAGTCAGATACATGCTTCCTGCATTGGAGTAAGAATCGGCGATGTTGGGCTGATGGCCAGCAAAACCCAGCGTCAGCCAGCCTTCTTTGTCAAAAATACCTTCTTGCGCAAACATCCGTTTCATCACCGCCGTCAACGCACAACGCACCTGCGCAGGATTAACTCCATCGGGCAATTGGTGAATCAAAGCCGCATGGGTCAATGCCTGAAACGCTCCCAAACGATAGGTTACACTGCGGCCAAAAGCGGGAAAAGTTCCTTCGGGCGAAATCAATCGTTCCAGAAAATCGGCGTGTCGCTGCATTCGTTTCACGGCAAGGTTAGTACGGTCTTGCAATGCTTTGTGGTTGCCATTGGGAGATTGGCGTTTGTTGGCTTCCAGCCACGTTTGCAGCACATCCACCATCATGGGTTGAATGACATACGAATTGTAATAATCGGTATGGAATGTCTCACCGTCCTTAAACCAGCCATCACCAACGTACCAATCTTCAATTTTGCGAACACCAAATTCGATGCGATAGCGGTCGGCATCCTCGCCGATGGATAACAAAAATGCCTCCACAATCGCTGCAAAAAGCACCCAGTTGTTATTGGGCGGAACCACGCGTCGCAGCAGTTTAAACTCTTCAATTACTTGCTTCTGAGCAACACTGTTCAAAGGTTTCCAAAGGGCATCGGGGGCTTTGAGCAGAGCCTGCGCCAAGAAGGCGGCATCCACCAACGTTTGCCCTTCCTTTCGCCAAAGCATATAATCGGGATGCAACGGATTAACACTGTTTTCAATGCTTTTGAGCGCATAATCGCGCATCTTTTTGCGAAGTTGTCCTTCTTCAGTGGCATCGTCGGGCAAAGCAAGCCACGGCGCTACGCCCACGATGGTTCGGGCAAAACCTTCGAGATAAGCTACTTTGGCATTACGATTGTCCCAAGCGGGGCTATATTCTACCTTCCAATTTTTGACCAAGGTGCCTTCTGCCAAATTTTTAAGAACGGGCTCGGCAATTTTGTAAAGGAGTTTTGCCCAGTAAAGACGAGGAGATTCTTCTGCTGCTTTGGGCGATTTTACGGTAGCCAAGCTGAGAGTCCCCAGGCTTAAATAGGTATTTTTTTGAATAAAACTTCGGCGATTCATGGAAGTTCAGGTTAAACGCATTTAAATGATGGACTTGCGGTAAAAGTAAGAATTTTGCCATTTGTTGGCATCTTTCATATTGCTTCCAAAGTAGTTGACAGTTTTTGAGAAATTAGTCCACAAGCATATTGCCCACTAAACATGTAGTCGGAAAAATTAGTAT
>REAB01000113.1 GCA_004293645.1 Cytophagia bacterium
CTTGCTATTCTGAAAGTTCAAATACTCAACAATAACTGGGATAATTGCTGGAATATTAAAAATGCAGCATAATCAGTCTATAATTTACACTAACAATTAGTGTGAGACATTGGCATAATAAGTAGTCCACCGTAAATACGGGGCCGCCCGTGCGGTCAATAGTCCCCAGAAGTGCAAAGTGTAAAGTACTAATAAACAGCACTTTATAAAAAAATAATATCATCGCAGCGGCGAACCGCCTAAATATGTTCACCCACTTAGCCCTTCTTCACGGTGTCCAAACTCAAGTTCTTATATTACAATACGTAAAAAAAACGACTTATGAAATACTTTCTCCAACTTTTGCTATTGTTTTCTTATTGTCTCCATGCTCAAGATGTTATTCCTGATACCATCAGCAGGTCATCAGTGCTAAATCCAACTTCTCTGAAGCGTGATTCTGCCATTCGTTATATTCAATTAAAGCCTGGCTTTAGCGTATCCGCCACGGGAGCTGGCTCTTATCAAACAGTTATCATACCACTTTACATTGAATGGCCAAAGCCAGGTCAAATTATACAGCGAGATAATACCAACAACGCATGGCTTTATGTAAAGGGAAAATGCACCGATAGCTCGGTGGGTCAAATAGAAGCCAAAGCGGTACCAGTTCAAGGTGGAACTACCAAAACGAAAGTATTAAATGTGGTGAATGGTATCTACGAGGGAGCGTTGCAACTAATAGGTGGCGATTATCGAATAGAAGTGCGGGAGATAAAAGGGGTTGTAGCTGGGAATATAATATACGGTCGTTTACAGTCGGTAGAACGGGTAGGTGTGGGCGAAGTACTGCTGATTTGGGGGCATAGTTTTATGGGCGGGGACACCTATTCTGAACCCGCAAATGACCCACGCGTGCGCACAGTGGTTACACTCCGCAACCCACTGATTCCGAATGAGCCAAGCCGATTGCAAGATTTTAGTATATTACCCTACAAGTATCAACAAATAGGGCTTGGTGATATTGGACCTTTTGCCGGTAGAAGCTGGATGTGGGCTGCTTTTGGCGATACACTGGCTCAACGACTCAACGTCCCTATTTTGCTTTATTCTGCCGCTTTTGGCGGATCTGCCGTATGGCACAATGACAAAAATATAAAAAATGAACCTTTTGGCTTCGATTGGTTTGGTTATTTAGACCAATACCGCATGCCTTATCGCCCCGTAGAAGCTACTTTTGAGCGTTACACACCAGTCAGTGGCATTCGGGGCATTTTATCTGGACATGGCGGAAATGACAGGAGTCCAATGTTTGCCCCCACTTTTTACAACAACTTTGTAAACGTAATAAACAACACCCGAACCTTGGCGCAGCACCCACAATTATCCTATTTTATCTCATACGAGTCGAGTAATAGTATTGAACTACAATTCATAAATAATGAGATAAGTAATCTTCTAAATAACGTTCCACACACACTACAAGGAATAGATTTACGTCCTCCAAGTACCGACAACCCCCTTTGGCGTAAGCCAGACGGGCATTTTTTGGACAATACGGCAGGACACCATAAGTATTTAGAATATTGGGTCAATGCTGTTCCAAATTCTTTTTTTACAACTTCAACCCCCAAAATGGCTAATGTGCCAGAAGTTCTTAAAACACCATAATGAACGTTTTGAAAAAAAAACACATTGGTTATTCCATTGACTTGTAGTCTAACCCTTTTTAGACATTTATTAGAGGTTTGTTTTTGTAAAAATCAGAAAAAATAACCGCCAGCTATTGTCATTTTCGCTTTCAGGCCCATTTATTGGCAAGAAGTTGCATCTTACTCCATTAAACTCCCACGTAGCTAAAAGGATTAATGGCTCTTAGTTCCATCTTGACAGCCTCGCTCACGGCCAGCGTTTCTATGAACTCGGCAATGGCCGTAGCCGTTATTTTTTGGTTTTTGCGGGTCAGGGCTTTGAGGGCTTCGTAGGGTTCGGGGTATGCTTCGCGGCGCAGCACCGTCTGAATGGCCTCGGCCACCACCACCCAGTTGTTTTCCAAGTCGTTCTTGATGGCGGCTTCGTTGAGTTCGAGTTTTTCCAAACCCCGCAACAATGACCGCAGCCCTACCATTGTGTGCGCCAACGGCACGCCTACGTTGCGCAACACCGTCGAGTCGGTGAGGTCGCGTTGCAGCCGCGAAATGGGCAATTTAGCCGACAAATACTCAAAAATAGCGTTGGCCATTCCCAAATTTCCTTCTGAGTTTTCAAAATCAATGGGGTTTACTTTGTGCGGCATCGCCGACGACCCCACCTCCCCTGCTTTTATTTTTTGTTTAAAGTACTCCATCGAAATATACGTCCACAGGTCGCGGTCGAAGTCTATCAAAATAGTATTGAGGCGTTTGAGGTTGTCGAAGGTCGCGGCCAGCATGTCATAGTGCTCAATTTGAGTAGTAACTTGGCTGCGCGAGAGCCCCAACACATGATTGACAAAATAATTGCCAAAATCGGGCCAATTGATGGCTGGATACGCCACGTGGTGGGCGTTGAAGTTGCCCGTTGCACCGCCAAATTTAGCCGCAAAAGGCACTTGTTGCAACATAGCCAATTGTTTTTCGAGGCGTTCTACAAACACCAAAATCTCCTTGCCCAAGCGCGTGGGCGAAGCAGGTTGCCCGTGCGTGCGGGCCAGCATCGGAATGCCCTTCCATTGGTCGGCCAAAAGTTGTAGATGCGCCACCACCCGTCCAAATAGCGGCACAACTTGCTCGTAGAGGGCCTCTTTGAGCAACAACGGAATACTGGTATTGTTGATATCTTGCGAAGTAAGGCCAAAGTGAATAAATTCCAGAAAAGCCTCCAAACGCTGGTCTTTGAGTTTTTCTTTGATAAAATACTCCACCGCTTTCACGTCATGGTTGGTAGTAGCCTCAATGGCCTTTACGCGCAGCGCGTCGGTTTCGGTAAAGTTTTGGTACAGGTCGCGCAGTTGGTCATATAAACTTTTATCAAAGCCGCTAAGTTGCGGCAGCGGTAGTTCGCAGAGCGCAATAAAATATTCTACTTCAATGCGAATGCGGTAGCGAATCAAACCTAATTCTGAAAAATAAGGAGCCAGTGGCTCTACTTGTTTGCGGTAGCGACCGTCGATGGGCGACACCGCCGTGAGCGAATTGAGTTCCATAGTTTGGGGTTCTTGAAGTACAAAGGTAATTAACTCCACTATCATGCCACCACAATAGTCCCAAAATTAACCAATCGAATTGCGTACTTTTGGGGCATGTTTTACGCACTATTTGCACTTACTTGTAGCTACGGACTATGCTGCATCTGGCTCGCCGTGCAGTGGCAACGCATGGCCCAACGCCCACAGTTGCCCGTAGATTTGCCGCCTCATTTGCGGCTTTCGGTGGTTATTCCTGTACGCAACGAAGCCGCCAATATCGGCGCATTATTGGCAGATTTGGAGGCGCAAACGCTGCCTAAAAATCAGTTTGAAATAATTATTGCCAACGACGCTTCTATCGACGATACTACGCTGATTGTCAGGCAATTTCAAGCAACAAGAAACTTAAATCTAACGCTCATCTCGCTCCCAGAAACACCGCACACTGCCCCCAAAAAACGGGCCATTGCGGCAGCACTGGAAGTAGCCACTGGTACACTGATTGTCAGCACCGATGGCGACTGCCGCGTGGGGGCGCAGTGGCTGCAAAACATGGCCCAAACCTACGCTCAAACAAGCGCGAAGTTTATCAGCGGACCCGTTACTTTTGAAACGAACCCATCGCGTTGGTTCGATGTTTTTCAAACCATTGAGTTTGCCAGTTTGATTGGTACGGGGGCCTGTTTGGTGGAAGCAGGCCACCCAACCATGTGCAACGGGGCCAATTTGGCCTTCGAACGGGCTACTTTCGATGCCGTGGGTGGCTACGCTGGCACCGACCACCTTGCCTCGGGCGATGACGAGCTGCTGATGCACAAAATAGCGCAGCAATATCCCCGCCAGATTGTATTCTTGAAAAACGCTGCCGCCATTGTAAAAACTTGGCCACAACCCAACTGGCGGGCTTTTTATGGGCAGCGGGTGCGCTGGGGCAGCAAGTGGGCGGCCAATGGGCGGGTGGCTACGATGGCGGTGGCTTTTTTTGTGTTCTTGGCCAATTTATCGCTCATTGTGTCGGGTGTTGTGTGGAGTCAAAATGGCCTTTCGGGCCTTGCATTGGGGGCTATTTGGTTGGTCAAACTATTGCCCGAATTTGTCTTTTTGCGACTTATTCTTGGTTTTTTGGGCAAAAAAAACCTTGCTCCTGCCATCGTAATTGTACAGTTTTTTTATCCTTTTTACGTGCTGTTTTTTGGTTTGGCAGCCCAGCAAAAAGGATACGTTTGGAAAGGCCGAAAGTTGCGTTAGCGTGATTGTTGTGCGAAGTCTAAGACTTCGCACGGGTGTCACAAGGTCTCTGACCTTGGCTAACAAAAAGCATCTTCTACGTGCTTGATTCTGACCTCATTGTTGTTGATAATAACCGAAATAATGTCGAATCGAATGTCGAAATGCCAGTCGGTATCGAAGATGTAATGCTCGGCGGCGCGCATCACGAGTTTGACTTTGGTGGCATCAACAAACTCCTCTGGAAAACCATAGCTGAGGTTGGTACGGGTTTTTACTTCCACAAAAATTGTGAGTTTGCCCATTTTGGCAATCAAATCAATCTCCGAGTGTTTGAAGCGATAGTTACGTGCTACAATTTCGTAGCCTTTTTCAATGAGGTAAGCGGCGGCTTTTTCTTCGCCCAATTTTCCAGTTTCCAGGTGTTCGGCCATAAATTAAGGTGAGTTTATCAATGTTTTTTGGTTCAATCTGAAACTTTTTCTAATTTTGAAAGTTAAGATTAAAAAGAATTGATACAAAATGGACACCACAACAAATTTCGTTTTTTCCACAAAATCTGAACCACACCGCATCAGAACGCGCGAGATACTGCGCCATCATCCCGAAATTAAGCAACTCATCGGCCAGAAAAATCCCATGACTTTCTGGATTACGTTGGGTACGGTTTCGTTGCAAATTTTAATAGCTTACCTCCTCCGCGACCAACCTTGGTGGGCGGCAGTGTTGGCCGCGTACTGCATTGGCGCGTTTGCGGCGCACACTTTGTTTGTGTGTATTCACGAAGCAGCGCACAATTTGGTATTCAGAAAACCCAACGCCAACCTCTGGACAGCCATTTTGGGCAACTTACCTTCCGTTTTTCCCACGGCGTTGTCGTTTCGGCAGTTTCACCTCAAACACCACGCCTTTCAGGGTGTACACGAGCTCGATGCCGACTTGCCCGACCAGTGGGAAGCCCGCCTCATTGGCAGCTATTCTATTGGCAAGGCTTTTTGGTTGTTTATGTTCCCCGCGTTTCAGGGCATTCGTACTTTGCGCGTTACCGAACTAAAAATATTTGACCGTTGGGCCATTATCAACAGCGTGGCGCAAGTGGTTTTTGTGGCGGCCATCATTTATTTCATGGGTTGGACGGCCTTTTTGTATTTGTTTGCCAGTTTCTGGTTCTCGGTAGGTTTGCACCCGCTCGGTGCCCGCTGGATACAAGAACACTATTTGGTATTGGACAAAGCCCAAGAAACGTACAGCTACTACGGCCCACTCAACACCATCAATTTGAACGTGGGCTACCACAACGAACACCACGATTTCCCGTCGGTGCCGTGGAATTTGCTGCCCCAATTGAAAAAAATGGCTCCTGAATATTACGACAACTTGCTCTATCACACGTCGTTTACCAAGCTATTTTTTGAGTTTTTGTTCAATCAAGAAATCAGTCTTTTCTCGCGCATTGTACGCAGCGAACGTGGCAAAATTCCCCTGTCGGACCAATCTAAACCAGATATAGAACTGGCATTGAAATAAAAAAAACTCCGTTCAGCGATTGAGCGGAGTTTTTTTATCCCAACACTTGGCCACATTTTTGCCAGGGTAGCACTGCCGTATTTTGGCGTTGGTAAGCATCAGACCCGCCGTAAATTAAGTATTTATGGCGAGTCATTTCAGCTTGGTTTTCTTCAAAATGACGCAGTCCTTTCCAGAAATCAGCGTGTAAAGTTTGGCTTGATTTTATTTCTACTAAGTCAAATTGAGCCGCGTGCTGTACCAACAAATCTATTTCGTTCTGGTTGGAATCTCGATAAAAATAAAAATTTTGGTGCAACTGTTCGTGGTAGTTTCGCTTGTGAATTTCGCTCAGTATCATGTTTTCAAACATATTGCCCCTCAGATAGTAGCTAACCAACTGTTCGGGGTCGCGGATGTCTAACAGGAAACTTAACAAACCTACGTCCCAGAAATAGAGTTTTTGGCTTTTAACAAGCCTTTTGTTGATATTCTGAAAAAAAGGAGTCATCAAAAATACAATAGACGAGGCTTCCAAAATACCCAACCACGCCCGCGCTGTGTGCGACGAGATGCCGCACTCGGTGGCAAGAGAATTTAGGTTAAGTACTTGTCCCACCCTACCCGCGCAGAGTTTTAGAAACAACCGAAATACCGCTAAATCTTTGACGTTAATGATTGTTCGTACGTCGCGCTCAACGTAAGTATTCACGTAGTTGTTATAGTAAGTAGTTGGCGAGAGGTTGCGGTTGAAAATAGCAGGATACGAACCTGTGTAGAAAAGTGAGGTGTATTGATTAGGCAAGAGTTGCGCCGAAGTAAGTTCAGCAAAATCGAAGGGAAAGAGTTGGAGCATTGCCACCCGACCCGCCAAACTTTGGGTTATGCTTTCTAAAAGTAGAAAATTTTGCGACCCTGAAATGACATACTGCCCCATTATTTGGTCAGTATCTACTTTATTTTGCAAATAATTGAAAAGCGTAGGTACTCGTTGGGCTTCGTCAAAAATCACAAATTGGTCGAAGGTATTTAAGAAATCGCGCGGGTCTTCGGTAGCAAAAGTCCGCATATCGGTGTCTTCGAGACTTACGTACCGATAATTGGGGAGCAGTTTTTTCAGTAAAGTGGTCTTTCCTGCTTGCCGAGGCCCCGTGAGCGAAAGAATAGGATACTGCGTAAGAAGGCTTTGCAGGGTTTTTTCAATGGTACGATTTACGAGCATTTATGTAATTTTGAAGTTCAATTTCAAAATTACATAAATGCTCGTAAACGTCAAAACCTCAACTTATACCGTTATGCTTTTGCCTGGCACGGCTACGGGGTAGAAACCGTCGGCTTGGGGTAGCAATTTGGGGAGTGCGTCCCAGGCCAAACGCTCAGGAAAAAGATTGATATTTGAATTTAATGCTTCGTCCCACTTCACTACTTTACCAGAATAAGTAGCCATGCGGCCCATAATAGAAGTCAAGCTACTTTTGGCACCGTTTTCGGCATCGGCAAATTTATATTCGCCTTTGGCAATGGCCGCAAAAAGTTCGTCGTGTTCTACTTGATAGGGGTTCAAATCGCCTTTGCCTTCGTGGCCGTAAATTACTTTGCCGTTATAGGTTTTGAGGGCGGTGTTTTTGCCAAAACTATCAATGCGGCCTTTGGTACCCAAAAACTGCTCGTCCACCTTGCTGTATGTGCCTTCGTAGTGGCGGCATTGGCTGTTGATGAGCGTACCATCGGCGTAGGTAAAGTCCACAATATGGTGGTCAAATATTTCGCCAAATTCTTTGCCCGCCCGCACCTCGCGGCCGCCCGTTCCCTGGGCTTCTACTGGATAGCCTTGTTTTACCCAGTTGGCTACGTCAATGTTGTGAATATGTTGCTCGGTAATGTGGTCGCCGCAAAGCCAGTTAAAATAATACCAGTTGCGCATTTGGTATTCCATTTCGGTTTGGCCAGGTTGGCGGGGTTTGTTCCACACGCCACCCGACACCCAATAAACGCTACCGCCCACAATGTCGCCAATTTTACCGTCGTGAATGCGGCTAATGGCCTCGCGGTAATTGCGTTGATAGTGGCGTTGGAGTCCTACCACTACGTTGAGTTTTTTTTGTTTGGCTTGCTCGGCTACGTCTAACACACGCCGTACGCCCGGGCCGTCGGTGGCTACGGGTTTTTCCATAAACACGTGCTTGTTTTGCTTAATGGCTTCTTCAAAGTGCATGGGTCTAAAACCAGGCGGAGTGGCCAAAATTACCACGTCGGCTAAGGCAATGGCCTGTTTGTAGCCATCAAAACCCGCAAACATTCGCTCTTTTGGTACGTCAATTTTGGAGGTTACGTCCACCGATGCCCCCGACCAATCTTTGTACTTTTTGGAAGTAAGGTTTTTGTACGACTCCTCCAATCGGTCTTGAAAAGCGTCGGCCATGGCCACGAGCTTGACGTTTTGCTTGGTACTAAGGGCCTGTTGGGCCGCTCCCGTGCCGCGCCCGCCGCAGCCAATGAGAGCTACCTTGATGGTATCATCTACCGAATGATGGCCGTACGAAAGGCCACTAATGAGCGTACCACCTGCTATGAGGCCCGTACTTTTCAAAAATTCTCTACGCGTTGTTTCCATTTTTATTGTTGGTTTGGAATTTGTGATTTGATATTTGGTATTCGTAATTTGGTGTTCGTAATTTGATATTTGGTGTTCGTAATTTGATATTTGATATTCGTAATTTGGTATTTGATATTTGTTCAATAGTCTTCGATGAGTGGTGGGTTGTAATATACTTCTATTTCTTCTTTGGTAGGTGTTTTGAGGGGGCGCACCAGTCGCAGGCCCACAAATGAGGCGCTGGTCATCCACCATTCGCTTTTGGGGCTTTGGGGGTCTAATATTTTCCAATCGGGCGAAGAAGGCGTACGGGCCGCCGAACGTAGCACCGCCGCACCGTCGTCCCAGGAGCCGCCGCGCACCGCAGTTGGGTACAGCTCAACGGTTTTGGCAAAAGTTTCTGTACTTTTTTTGGCGTAATAATCGGGTATGTATTGGTCGAGCGTCCATTCCATTACGTTGCCGTGCATATCGTACAAGCCCCAAGGATTGGGTTTTTTCTGACCTGGTTTTTTGTACGCTTCGTTGCTGTTTCCTTTGTGCCAGGCGTGGTCGTCGAGTTTGGCATCTCCAAAAGAATAAGCAGTGGTTGTACCAGCACGGCAAGCATATTCCCATTCGGCTTCGGTGGGGAGTCTGTAAAACACCCCCGTTTTTTCGTAAAGCCATTTGCAAAATTTAATGGCCGAGTATTGAGTCATGTTGATAGCGGGGTAACCTTCGCGGCCCATTCCAAACGACATATCTACGTACGAAGGACTCGGGCGGGTACTGGCATCGGTTTTGGCCAACGTATTATCAGCATCGGGATAACGTTTGGACATTTCTATTTCGATATTTTTGGTGGTAAATAAATCGTAAAAATCCCAAATCACCTCGTATTTTCCCATCCAAAACGGCTCTATTTTGACGCTGTGCTGCGGACCTTCGTCGTCTTTGCGGCCTTTTTCTTTGGCGGGACTTCCCATCATAAAATCGCCACCTTTCAGGGCTACTAAGTCGTAGGTTACTTTACTACCACCAATTTTTTGGGTGTAATTTTCAAAATTTTCCTGCGCTGTTGCCTTCCCAATTGTTGCCAGCAGCAGCAGCGTTGTTACTAATCTTTGCATTGTGTGTGTTATTGAATTATTCACAAAAAGGGGCATTAGCCCCTTTTTTACTCTATTGTTATGTTTGCTTGGCAATACCGTATTTGCCAACGCCATGCTTGGCGTTGCTACGTGGTGGGTGGCCGATAGGCTTCAAACGGAATTTTGAGCAAGTTTTTAATTTGCGTGTTTTCGGCAGGAGCCATGTGGGTATCAATGCCATACACCAACTTGTCGGGGTCTAACTGACTAAATGTGCCAAAGAGGCGGTCCCAGATGGAAAAAATATTGCCGAAATTGGTATCGGTGTAGGGCAACATGTAATGATGGTGTACATGGTGCATATTGGGCGTTACAATGGCCCAGCTCAGGATATTGTCGAGCCAACGCGGGAGTATAATATTGGCATGGTTGAACTGCGACAAAGCCACCGAAAAAGCCTGATACATAAATACCAGCCACATGGGTGCCCCCGCAATAAAAATACCCATGGTAGTAAAAATAAAACGAAACACGCTCTCGCTAGGGTGATGGCGGTTGGCTGAGGTGGTATCTACGTGCCTATCTGAATGGTGAACGAGGTGAAACCGCCACATCCAACGCACGTGGTGCTGGGTCCAGTGAATAAACCACGCCCCTACCAAATCAAGCGTGAGGATACCTACAATGGCAAACGCCCAAAGTGGCATGGCAGGCAGCCACTGCAAAAAGCCAAAGTGGTTGGCCACGGCCCAGTCGCTGGCTTTGAGCAAAATAAAAGCCAACAAAAAATTGACCACAATGCTCGTGATGGTAAAGAAAATATTGACTCCCGCGTGCTTTATTTTATTATACCGAAACCGATACAGCGGCACGGCATTTTCAATCATCCAAAAAATGGCAATACCACCCACCAAAATAGCAGAGCGGTGTGCCGACGAAATAGTTTTGAAATATTCGATGATAGCTTCCAATGCTAAAGAAGGTAAAAGTGAAGCTGTAAAAATAGCAATTTCTTGTATCTTTTTAATGGGTCAAGGTAAAGTTTGAAAATAAAAGTGATAAATGCTGGTCAAGGAAGACTTATTCCTTTTTGGCAACATAAAGCGCGCTCAATAAAAAGGCATCCATATCAAGTTTCGCCAATTTTTATGTTTGTACAAATGACTGGGAGTAAGGCTTAGTTTGCCTAAATTTTGGAGTATAATTTGCAAATTGATGTATCTTTTGACCGCCAATACCTCAACAAAAGTACGTGGCTTTTTTGGTTGGCACAAATTGACCCGCTACCCCAGTTCCATTTTAGCATCTCAAAATATGGCCACCAAAACCTGTCATTTATCCGTTTGTCCATTTTTAGGCGTTTGCGCGGGCATTTATGCTTTATTTTGACCAAAAAAACAGCCTATGAAAGCAATCGTACATCACGAATATGGCTCGGCAGACGTGCTACATCTGCAAGAAGTGCCGAAGCCTGCTCCCAAAGCCGACCAGATTTTGGTCAAAATTTATGCTACTACCGTCAACCGAACCGACACGGGCTTACGCTCGTGCGAGTATTTTATTTCGCGGCTTTTTACGGGCTTGTTCAAACCTAAATTTCAGATTTGGGGCAGCGAGTTTGCGGGTGTGGTGGTAGAAGTAGGGCAATCGGTGCAAAAATTTAAAATCGGTAACGAAGTTTTTGGCCTTAGTGCTGACACTTTCGGGGCGCATGCCGAGTATTTGGCAGTTTCGGAAAATGGCTCAGTAGCCCACAAACCGCGCAATTTGTCTTTTGCCGAAGCCGCCGCCATTTGTGAAGGACCTTATTTGGCGTTGAATTATTTGGAAAAAGTAAAACTGGGTCCCCAGCACCAAATTCTCATCAACGGGGCATCGGGTTCTATTGGGAGTTCGGGAGTGCAGTTGGCCAAGTATTTTGGGGCAGCCGTAACCGCCGTAACCGACACCAAAAACCTAGCGTTGGCGCGGTCGTTGGGGGCTGATGTGGTTATAGACTACACCCAAGAAGATTTTACTCAACGCGCCCATCGCTTCGATTTTGTGTTTGATGCCGTGGGCAAAAGCTCCTTTTTCAAGTGTAAGCCCCTCCTAAAACCCAACGGCGTGTATTTTTCGACCGAACTCGGTTACTTATCCCAAAACGTTTACCTGCCGCTATTTACCAAGCAAATCATTTTTCCGATTCCGAAAGATACCCAACAGCAAATTGAACTTTTTAAAGAAATGGCCGAAGCAGGCCAGCTCCGCGCCGTAATAGACCGCACCTATCCCTTAGAAGACACCGCCCAAGCCCACCGCTACGTTGAAAAAGGTATGAAAGTGGGAAGCGTAGTAGTGCGTGTGGTTTGAAATAACTTGTATAACTCGTCCAGTCCGCGAACTCGTCGAACTCGTCGAACTCGGGTGCTGACTCGTGGCACGACTTTAAGTCGTGCCACGAGTCAGCACCATCAGCTTAAAGTCGTGCAATTAGCGGACTGGATTTTACTACTCTCCTATTTCATCTCCAAAACAACCGTTGGATTGACGGGATAACGCCCCATTTTTTCGCCGTAAATGGCCAAACCGCCGTTTCCTTCTACGGACAACCTCACTACCAACTCGCCCGTTTGGGCAGCTTTCTGGAGGGCCTCTGCCGAAATTTTGGCGTTTATTAAGTAACCGTAAGAACCTGCTTCGCGGAGTTTACGGTCTTGGGGTTGATAGTGCCACGACAAAACACCTCGGTGGTCGGCGGGGTCGTCGGCCAAGATGTAGTTGCCCGACGAGGTGCCGTTTATGGTTACGTTTACCGTACTTGGAAACGGCGTTTCGTCGGTCATGGGGTAGGCATTGGGATTAAGGCTGGGCTGGGCGGTGCCACCGCCCAGCATGTAATTGTCGTCGGTAAGTTTGGCACCGTCTTTGTCTTTGGCAAAAAGCTGCTTGGCCGAGGCTTCTACCACAAACGAAGCGTCAACCAAATCGCTGGTTTTTAGGTCGGTTGGTAGTTTAAATTTGTATTCAAAATACCCGCTTCCCGCGCCGTTTACTTTGGCTCCTTCCAACACGTTCCACTGCTTTTGCGACCACGCGCTGCCGCTAAAATCTTTGACCGAAACGTTCATCAAGCGGGCTTTCTTGCCGTTGGTAAGGGTTATTTCGGTGGGAGTTGGTTTTTCTACAATAAACGTTTTGAAATTGCGGTGCAACACTCTACCATCGAGGGTTTGGAGGGTTAATGCCAGCACCGCCACCGATTTTTCTTCGGGCATCACCACGTAAGCAGGGTCGAGGTTTTGTTGAATGTACGGTTGGTAGGCTACCGTTTTGGGGAAACTACCCCATTTTTTGGATTGCCCCAGCGCGTCCCAGCCGTATAGTTCGGCCTTGATAATGAGCTCTTTGCCTACGTCTTCGCCCGTCATGCACGAGAGCGTAAGCGGCACCTGCACCACCTCGGTAGCCCGCACCGACTGCGAAATGTCTTGGCCCGTAGAAATATAAAATGGCGCGTGCAAATCGTTGAGGGTCATGCCTTTCATGATGTCGCCCAAGCCCGTTTCTTTTTGGGTACGGTCGTATTTCCAATAGCCGTTCCATTCGTTGATTACGTCGTGGTGCTCGGTGTAGAGCCAGCCCGCCACTTTTGGATACTGCCTAAAAGCATTGATGGCGCGGTGGTAGTCCCAACTCCAGTCCACATCTCCCGTGCTACCTTCGTAGCCCCACACATTTCCAAACTCCGAGTTGATATTGGGCTGGCGGCCTTGCTTAAACCCTTTTTCAAAATTGAACGTGCTTCCCTCAAAAGTGTTGGTAATGAGGTTTTTGAGGTACTTGTCCCAACCGTAGCCAGGCAGGTATTCGTGCCAAGAATTGATGTCGGTTTCGGTGTGGCCTGCGCCGCAGCATATCGAGTTGTCTTCTACCAAGCGCGTGGGGTCGAGGGCTTTGGCTTTGCGGTACATAGAGACCACCCATTGTTGGGTTTCGGGCAGGTATTTGTCCATTTTTTTGCCATTTTCTTCTACTTTGGTGCGCAGCCCCCAGCTTTCGTTGAAAACAATCCACGAAAAAATAGCGGGGTGATTAAAGTCGCGTTTGATGAGTTGCGGCAGCACCCGCTCCGACTCGGCACGCGCTTCGGGCGTGGGATTGCCCCAGAAATTGGGCAAGTCTGACATAATGAGCAGCCCCAGCTTGTCGGCCCAATACAGTTTACGCGGTACGTCAATTTTAATGTGCGTTCTGATGCCGTTGAGGCCAATATCCTTGGCCATTTTTATTTCGTTGCGCATCAATTCATCGCTCGGAAAAGTATAAAATCCTTCGGGGTGATACGACTGGTCGAGGGCCAATTGCAAGTAAACGGGCTGGTTGTTGAGGGCGATGTACGGAAAATCGGTGCCAGGCAAATTGACAACGGAGATTTTTCGCATTCCGAAGTAAGTCGAAACCCCATCTTCCTGCCCCTCTGAGGGAAGGGGCGTTTTTGTTTTCTTGCTCGTCCCAATTTCTAATCGGGACGCACCTGGTTTTGCGCCTTCAACGCTCCCTAACTTTGCTTCTACGTCATACAAAAACGGGTTTTCGAGCGACCAGAGTTTGGCGTTGGGCATTGGCACGTCAAACGTAATTTGGGTTTGGCCTTTGGCAATGTTTTGGGCAATGGGCGCGTCGGGTTTATGGCCTTTTATGCTGAGTGTGAGCTTTAAATCTTGCGTAGCGGGTTGGGCAATACTGGCTTTTACGGTTACTTTTCGAGCGTCAATGTCGGGCGTAAAGTGCACCGTTTCGAGGTAGTTTTGGGGGCGGGCTTCCAAATAAACCGTTTGCCAAATGCCCCTTGCGTTGCCGTAGCCCTGTTTGCCGTAGAGGGCGTAGTCGCGGCGTTTGTCGTCGGCCCTGATGGTGAGTTTTTGGGCAACGCCTGCTTTTGCATTTTTCAATTCAAATTCAAAAGGCACGTAACCGCCCTCAAAACTGCCCAGTTCTTGGCCGTCGAGCCAGCCCGTAGTTTTGTAGTCGCTGGCACCAATGACCACAAACACGCGCATTCCGCGCCATTCTTTGGGTACTTGAATGGTACGTTGGTACCAGGCCACGTCGGCCTCATCTTTTACGCCCGACAGCGGCGCGCCCCACGGAAAAGGCACTTGAATGGTAAGCGGAAATTTTTGGGTGCTTTTTTGCCAATTTTGTTTCAGCCCCAAGTCGTCTTTGTCAAATTTGAATTGCCAATTTCCGTTGAGGTTGAGCCACTCTTTGCGCTCAAAGTCGGGGCGTGGATGCTCGGGCAGAGGCATATCTTGGCCAAAAACAGCCGTGAGGCCAACGAGCAAAAAACAAAGCAAAAAGAAGGTGAGGCGGTTCATAGAAAAACAAAATTGGTTAGCAAATGTGGTAAGAAAAGCACTTACTTCCCATTTACTAACCAATCTCGTTTGCTTTATTTGTGCAGCATTTACCATCTCGAGTTTAGCCCCGCTTTTTTATCCATAGTTTATAGGTATAGACCGATGGACCTGCCGCAACTCTTCGGGCGTTTTGGAGTATGGCAATAAAGAGTGTCGAGAAAGAATCAATGTGTCATAAGCCATCACCCAGGTATAGCCACTTACCTCATCTGATATTTTACAGCCTCGGTAAATAGGAGCTGTAATACTGTGAGAACCGCCATATGGTAGGCAACGCCCAAATTGAAAAGGATTGAGCGTATAAGTACTTACTCGTAATTGTTTGTAATTACAGTAATTTGTTATAATTGCCCGCATCGGCGCGGGGCCGCCCGTGCGGTCCGATGTTTGTCAATTTGTTATTACTAAATTACCCTTTATTACAAATCAAAAATAATACAATGGCGGCGGCCAACCGCCTATTTCTGCCCAACTACTTAGGCTTATTTAGCCCAATTTAGTAATTTTCAAGTCCACCCAATTTTACCTGCACATAGTACTGAGGTCTATACTTTGAAACATGACCAAATGTTTAAGAAAGCAATGAGCAAACCCACCACCCAGCTCAACACTTGGAGTAAGGGTGAATTGGTAAAACGCCCCATCCAGTCGCGTTTGGATGTAAACCAAATAAGCGGCAAAACCGCAAAACTCAACTGAAACGACAAGACCACCTGACTTAGCACCAACAATTCGCTGCTGCCATGCTGACCGTACTTAATAGCCACAAAAAGAGCTGGCACAATGGCAATGAGGCGGGTAATGAGCTGGCGCAACCACGGCTTTATTTTCAAATCTAAGAAGCCCTCCATCACAATTTGCCCCGCCAAAGTACCCGTTATGGTGGCACTTTGGCCAGCCGCCAGCAATGCCACGGCAAACAAAATACTGGCAAAATCTGCCCCCAAAAGCGCGTCCAGCAGTCGGTGTGCGTCGGTGATGTCGGCCACTTGGCGGTTTCCCGTAAAATGAAAAGCCGCCGCCGACAAAATAAGAATAGACGCATTGATAAAAAACGCCAACCCCAGCGAAACCGTGGAGTCAATGGTGGCATACTTAATGGCCGACTGTTTGCCCGCTTCGGTGCGTGGGTAGTTGCGGGTTTGAACAATACTAGAATGTAAATACAGGTTGTGCGGCATCACGGTAGCCCCCAAAATACCAATACCCACGTAAAGCATAGAAGGATTGGTGATGATTTGGGGGCGCGGTACCAGTCCTCCAACTACCCCAAACCAGTCGGGCTGCGACACGATGACTTCGTAAATAAAGCAAAGTAAAATAATGCCCACCATGCCCCCCACAATGAGTTCAATGAACCGAAAGCCTTTTTTTTGGAAATACAAAATGAGCAACACATCAATGGTTGTAATGACAACGCCCACTTCTAATGGAATGTGAAAGAGCAAGTTGAGCGCAATAGCCGAACCTATAACCTCGGCCAAATCGCAGGCGGCGATGGCTATTTCGGCCAGCACCCACAAACCAAAAGCTACTGGTTTGGAAAAATAAGCGCGGCACGCCTGCGCCAAGTCCATGCCCGTGGCAATGCCCAATTTGAGGGCCAAATGCTGCAAAAGCATGGCAAATAGACTCGAAAACAAAATAACCGACAACAAGGCGTAGCCAAAACGCGCCCCGCCTGCAATGTCGGTAGCCCAATTGCCCGGGTCCATGTAGCCCACTGCCACCATCAGCCCTGGCCCCACGTAAGCCCGCATATTGCGCCAAAAGTGGGTTGATTCAGGAACACTGACCGACGAGTGAACCTCAGCAAGCGATTGTTTTGAGGAAGGGTGCGACATCAAAATTGTATATTTGCGCACAAGTATAACGAAAGTATTAGGTTATACAAAATCAATTTTTAGACTAATCTAAATTTTTTATTTTTCGTTTCTAAATTTACCTTTACGCAATGGTCTTTGATTATAAAATATACAAAGCCGTTTTTGGAATCTTCATTTATTCCACTTCGTCTATTTTTTATACGCTCATAGATTGCACAGATTTACACAGATTTTTTTTGTGTCTGTACAACTTGTAAGCAAAAACTGCCCTGTTTATGCGCCTTTATAGTACCAAAACTCCCAGCCTCAAAGCCACGCTCGAAGAAGCCGTTTTTCGTAGTCTCCCGCCCGACAATGGCCTCTACATGCCCGAAGTCATTCCGCAAGTATCGGCTGCGTTTTTGCAACAAATAGAGCAACTCACCTTCAACGAGATTGCTTTTGAGGTATCAAAAACCCTTTTGGGCGATGATATTTCGCAGGCCGACGTGCGCAAAATTGTGGAGCAGGCCTTTGATTTTGAAGCCCCGGTGGTACAAATTGAAGAAAATACGCACGTATTAGAGCTTTTTCACGGGCCTTCGATGGCTTTCAAAGATTTTGGGGCGCGTTTTATGGCGGCTTTGATGTCGCATTTTTTGGCGCAGTCGCAGCAAGAAATCCAGATTTTGGTAGCTACCTCTGGCGACACGGGCGGGGCGGTGGCACAAGGTTTTTTTAACGTGCCTGGCATATCAGTAACCATTTTGTACCCCAGCGGCAAAGTGAGCGATATTCAAGAAAAGCAACTCACCACGCTCGGTGGCAACGTACGCGCCCTCGAAGTAGCAGGCACTTTTGACGACTGCCAGGCCTTGGTCAAACAGGCATTTTTAGACCCCGAACTCAGCCAAAAATTCAACTTAGCGTCGGCCAATTCCATCAATATTGCGCGGCTTATCCCGCAGTCGTTTTATTATTTTAGTGCTTATGCCCAGCTCAAATACTTGGGGCAGCCCGTGGTGTTTTCGGTGCCAAGTGGCAATTTTGGCAATTTAAGCGCGGGCTTATTGGCCAAAAAAATGGGGCTTCCAGTGGCGCATTTTCTGGCCGTTACCAACCGCAACCACGTAGTGCCGAGCTACTTAAAAAACGGCGAATACCTTCCCAAACCTTCCGTTGAAACCATTTCTAACGCCATGGACGTGGGCAATCCGAGCAATTTTGTGCGCCTCACTCGTTTTTTTTGCGACGATTGGCAGCAAGTCAAGCAAGATATTTCGGGCTTTTGGTTTGACGACACCCAAACCCGCCAAGCCATGACGCAGGTCTTCGACGCAACGGGCTACATTATGTGTCCGCACACTGCCGTGGCCTACTTGGGTTTGAAAGAATACCAAACGCTACACCCACAAAAAAACACGGGCGTGCTGCTTTCGACGGCGCATTATGCCAAATTTTTGGACGTAGTGGAAGGCGCGTTGGGCGTAGAAGAAATAGAAGTACCTCAACGCCTGTCGGCACTTCTTAGCAAGCCAAAAGTAGCCACGCAAATCAGCAAGCATTTTGCTGATTTTAAGGCTTTTTTGTTGCAATAACGCCCAATCAGTCGCCTTGTTTCATCATTTCAAGCAAATAGCTGTTTACGGTTTCGGCAAAATTGGGGAGTTCGGTGAGGTCGGTATCCCAAAATTGGCGATTACTCAATACAGTTTTTACAAAATCGGCGGTGTTGTCGGTCGTTATGCCTTGCCAGTTTTGGTAAAAATAAGCAGCGGCGGAGTCGTTGATGGGGTATAATTCAGCCCCACGTTGCCCAAAATACTGCCCGTTTTCTTCTTTTACGGCTTTCATAAAAAGCAAATAAGCTGCAAAACCCAAAGCCATGCGCTGCGGCACTTTGTCAAATTTTTCGTAGTACCGCTTGATGGTCGCCACGTTGCGGGCGTTCATTTTGGAGGTTTGTTGGAGGGTTATGCCAATCAGTTTTTGTTGAATAAACGGATTGCGGTAGCGGGCAAGCGTGGCATCGGCAAAGATTTTGAGCTCGGCCATTTCTTCTTCAAAAGGTAGCGTTGGCAAAATTTCTTCGTAAACAATGCCTTCGTAAAAAGCCGCCATCTTGGGGTCGTTCATGCACTGAAACGTAATGTCAAAACCACTTAAATGGCCCAGCGGCGCGGCGGCACTGTGGCTACCATTCAAGATGCGCAGTTTGCGTTCGCGGTAATAACTGATGTCTTCGTCAATGATAACGTTGGGGTGCACCTGTGCAAACGACAATACTTTTTTAACGCGGTCGTCGCCCTCAATGGCCCAGAGCAAATAAGGCTCGGCCACCGTAAGCAACGGGTCTTCGTAACCTAATTTCACCTCCAGTTCGGCCTGGATAGCGGGACTTGGTTTGCCTGGTACAATCCTATCTACCAGTGAGTTGCAAAATTTAACGTGAAATTTTAGCCACTTAAAAAACAGTTTTCCCAGCTCGTTGTAGGCGGCCACTTTTTCGACGCACTCGCGGAGTTTGAGGCCATTGTCGGCAATCAATTCAGTCGGAATCATCACCAATCCTTTGTCTTTTTTACCCCCAAAAGTGCGAAAACGCTCGTAGAGCAAGGCCGTTAGTTTGGCAGGAAAAGACGACGGGCAGTTTTGAAAAATACTTTCTTCTACGTACTGAATACCGACCTCGGTGGTGTTAGAAATAATGACTTCTAAGTGCGGGTTTCGGGCGGTTTGTAGCACCGCTTGCCAGTTGTCTTGGGCCGACAACACACGGCTAATGGCCGTTATGGTGGTGGCTTCGTCTTTGAGCTGGCCATCTTCGAGGCCGCGCACGCAAACGGTATAAAGGTTGTCTTGGGCGGCAAAATCATTGGCTGAGCCGCTGGTTGATTTCACAACCACGATGCGGCCATTAAAAATATCTTGCTTGTTGGCCGCGTCAATCAGAAAGTCGCAGAGGCCGCGTAGCAGCACACCCGTGCCAAATTGGAGTACTTTTACGGGCAAATCAAAAGTGTGTTGGTGATTTGAATCAACGAGTTGTTTGGTCAGTTGCGGCATGATTTGAAAATTTGTGGCTAAAATTC
>REAB01000152.1 GCA_004293645.1 Cytophagia bacterium
CGATACCAAGGATTTTTGTATATAAATCTGCTGCTTGCATCTCTTAGAATTTTGATGCAAAGTTAGACATTACCACTAAATTTACGAAAATGCCAAAATTTGCGATTTATTGTCGCTGACGGCTTTGCTCGACCACCCTTTTGTAACGCTCTCCAACGGCGAAACCCGCCGAATGTTGCTGGCGAGGTCGCTGCTCAAAAAGCCCCAATTACTGCTTTTAGACAACCCTTTTGCGGGCTTGGATGTGCGCTCGCGGGAGGTGTTGCAGCAAGCACTTCAAACCCTCAAAACCGAAGGCGTATTGGTGGTATTGACAACGCCCGAAGCCGAAATTCCCGACAGCGTAACGCACGTACACCGATTGCCGCCCAACAACGGAGCTAAAAGTTCGGCTGCCAGTACTGCATTTTTTTTGATGCCCGACCCCGTGGTGCAAGCGTGCGATTGGGCCATTGAAATGAAAAATGTGAGCGTAACTTATGGCGCACAAAAAGTGTTGGATAACATCAATTGGCAGGTAAGAGTGGGCGAAAAATGGGCTTTGTCGGGGCCAAATGGCTCCGGGAAATCCACCCTGTTGAGCTTATTGACGGCCGATAATCCCCAGCGTTTTGCGAACAATTACGAGTTGTTTGGTCAAAAACGCGGTGGTGCTTCTATGTGGGATGCCAAGCGGCTCATTGGACACGTTTCGCCCGAAATGCATTTGTATTTTCCGCCCGAAATCACGGTGTTTAAGGCCATTGCGTCGGGGTTTTTCGATGCCACGGGCGTGTATTTTAGAAAATTGACCGAGGAACAAATCCAAGCAATTCACGACACCGCCGCTGCACTCCAGGTGGTAAATTGGCTCGAAAAACCCTTCAAAAGCCTGTCAAAAGGGCAGCAACGTTTGGTGCTTTTGGCGCGGGCATTGGTCAAAAATCCACCATTGTTGATTCTCGATGAACCTTGTCAGGGCTTAGATTTTGCGGCGGTAGCGCATTTTAAGGACATTATCAACCGCCTCTGCGAAGCATCTACCCGTACCCTCATTTACGTGTCGCACTATGCCCACGAGGTGCCGAGTTGCGTAACCCAAACGTTTCTCCTCGAAAACGGCAGACAAGTGTAAGTTTATTGGTACGTTAAATGCCGAACGTGCGCGTAGCGTTGCTACTATTTTTTGCTCAACGAAATCAGGTTGGCAAACAACCGATACGCGCCCGACACGCCCGCAGGGAGTTCTCTAAAAAACGACAAACCCGTATAGACAAAATGGCCTTTGCCGTACTGGGTATAGATAAGGCTACCATCTTTTTCGGCCTCGTTGGGGTCGCCGCAGCGGAAAAGAGGCACGTAGTTTTTGTCCCAATCTTGGGCAAAATAAATGCCACGTTCCTGCACCCAGCCCGCAAAATCGGCTTCGGTTATTTTGTTGGGCGTGTTCAGAATGGGGTGGTTGGGTTGGAGCAGCGTCATTTTGGCTTCTTCGTCGGTTACGCGGTCGCGGCTTATCTTAAAAGGGTAGGGGCCAATGTCTTTCACTTTCAAACCGTTGCCCAAAAAGCCGCCGCTCGTGGCGTACTGCACCACCATTGTACCGCCATTTTTGACGTATTCCATGAGTTTATTCTGAAAAAAGCCCATGCGGTCTTCGGTGTTGTAAGCTCTGATACCCACCACAATAGCATCATAAACGGCCAAGTTTTTGTTCAATTCTACTTCGTCGAGCAACGTAACTTGGCAGCCCATTTGGCGGAGCGAGGCGGGTACTTCATCGCCCGCGCCTGCGATGTAGCCAATGTTTTTGGCGGTGGTTTTTACGCTGAGTTTTACGACAGCCGCCTCGGCCTCAGGGAAAATCGTTTGGGTTGGAATGTGCTTGTGCGGCAGCGTTCTGATGCCTTTGGTAGAAGTGCCACTGGGCGTTTCTATCATCATGATGACGTGGCCTTGCTCGTTGCTGGCGGGGGGCGTAAGCGTAAATGTAAAACGTTTTTCTTCGTATTTGTCTTTCATTTCAAACGCCGCTTTCTCGGGCGTTACTTTCCAAGTATTTGGTAAACAGAATGTTAGCTTCCCGCTGGCGTTGGGGCGTTGGGCTTTCAAAATTACTTCCACGGTTTTGGGTTTGTTGTCGGCAAACACATAGACTGGCTCGGCTACGTTGGCCGTTACTTCGGGGCGTACTTCAAAAGGGCGGTAAATTTCGCCATCAACGGGGTCGGTAAATTTGTAAATCCAAGGTTTGGTAAACGTAAAAAACTGACTGTCAATCTGAAAAGTATAAGCCGTTTGGAGTTCGGGCGTACTTTCGGGTGGGCCAATTTTGCGCTGGTCGTCTATTTGAAACACCTTGTCTTTGATGGGTTTTTCGAGCCAGTAGGGTTGCGTTATTTTGGTGGTTTTTGGAATTTGGGCCAATATGGGCAGCGTAGTCGTTTCGTTGAGCCTCAGGTCGAGGTTGAGCGTAGTGTCTAATTTTGCCCCCAAAAACTGCACGCGTGTGAGCTTAACAGGAAATTCAGCCCGTTTTACTGCCGAAATTTTTACTTCTATTTTATCGCCCACCGCCACCGAATAATCAACAGGATTGGTTTCTATCCAAAGCCCTAAACAGCTGATTATCAAATCTTCTGTTTCTTTTTTCTTCATTTTAACGTACAAATTATCGGCATCTAATTTTCCCAACTCTTCGTAAATTTTGGCCAAAACAGGAACCGAACCCACGGGATAGCTCACGTTGTAGTTTTTGATGGCTTGGTCAATGAGTTGGGCCACGGTTTCGCTGCCTTTTACGCGGTTCCAAGTCATGTCAATGCCTTCCAAAATGTCTTTTTGGGCGGGTTCGCCGCCTTTGTGGAAAAAATAATCGATGCGGACGTTGCGCGTGGCGGGCACGCCAAAGCCCTGCGATTTGTGATTGCTGCGACTTTCGGCGGCCAATTCGGTGTACGATTTACCCAAAAGCGGGTTGTAACCACTAATTTCGAGCGGCACAAAACTGCCCCTGTCGGCGGGCTTTGAGTTTTGAAAACCAGGCGAAAACGTGTTCCAAACAATGCGCTTGGGCTGCCAGGGTTGTACGTAGGCCAATTGTTCGGGAAACTTCGTGGCATCGCCCGATAGTTTGAAGGCTTCTTCGGCCAAATAAGCCGAAGAGTTGTGGTGGCCGTGGCCCGCGCGGGCATCGGGCGGGAAGCGCGTAATGACAACGTCGGGTTGGTGCTTGCGAATGAGATAGACCACGTCGCCCAGAATCTTGCTTTCGCCCCAAAATTTGAGGGTTTCTTCGCGGGTTTTTGAAAACCCAAAGTCATAAGCCCGCGCAAAAAGCTGCTCGGCCCCGTCGGCGCGGCGGGCGGCTTGGAGTTCTTGCGTCCGAATTACGCCAATGTACTCGCCCTGCTCCGAGCCAATGAGGTTTTGGCCACCATCGCCGCGCGTGAGCGCCAAATAGCCCGTCCAAACCAAGCGGTCTTTGGCCATGTAGGTCAGCAGCAGCGAGTTTTCGTCGTCGGGGTGAGCGGCTACGTGCAGTACGCTACCGCAGACGTTGAGTTTTTTCAAATTCAATAGTATCTCGCTGGCCGTCTGGGGTTTAACTTGTGCTTGCAGCGGCGAGTTGAAAGTGAAAAGTGAAAAGTGAAAAGTAAAGAGTAAAAAGGTGAAAGGGGAAAGTTGGGGGGTAAAAGGCAGAAGGTAGAAGAGGCTTGTTTTTTTCATTGTGGGTGTTGGCTCTGAATGGATATTGGCGTGATTATCAACGCCCAAAGATAATACATTGGCGCAATATTAATCTCTAAGTTTAGACTCAATTTTTCGGAACTACATTAAACATTATGTTGTTTAATGTAGAAAATG
>REAB01000153.1 GCA_004293645.1 Cytophagia bacterium
AGCAAAAAGAGTACCTCCATGTTTTCGGTATTTTACTACCAGCTTCTTAACGGTATGCTCTTTTTGCCAAATTTTATTTTGTTAACACAAACCTACGATCAATCTTACGACCAAGATAGCCCGCAAAACCTTTACCGATTATTGCCTCAACACATTAGGCATGAGCCTTGAAGCAACGGCAGCTGTTTTGGGTCATACGTCGTTAAATTCAGTAAAGTATTACGCCAAAGTGAATAATCAAAGGATAGCCCGCGAAATGGTTTTTGAACCAATCAATAGCTTTGATTTTTGCTAACAAAAAACGGCAGCTTCGAGGTGCTGCCGTTTTTTAGATGCTTGGTTTTGCTAACAAAAGCGAATGGGCAAAAGCGGCAACGCGACGGAGCGGGAACGCATTGACATATTAAGCACACAAAAACGCTAACAAGATGAAAGAGTTCAAGACCATAATGGTACGCGACATAACGCCCGAAATGAACAAAACCATGAATGACGTTATGAGCCGCCACAACTTAAAAACCGCCCAAAGTGTCTTTGAAAGAATGTTAAAAGAGTACCCTGTTTTGACACAACGGAATGCCATTTTAAACTTAAAACTCAACAATTTACAGGTAGAATTTGAAGACTACCAAAGCGAAAAAGAGAAAGAAATACAGCGTTTAAATCACATTATTAACCACGTAAAAGAGTCAATTAACCTTTTAAACAACATATCAAAATGAATCCAGTACCTGCACCACAATTTGTAAGGCGTGCTTACCCATCGAACGATTCCACGATAGCGAATTTGCACAGTAATACGATTGACGAATATTATACACCGCTAAATGACTTTTTGAATGAATGGGTGTACCCAGTTTTAACAGAGGGACAGGGGGGGCAACTTTCTGCTTTAATAGCCATAACACAAAACAGGCTACGAATAGAGTTAGAAATTTCAAGGTTTCTTAGTCAAACACTATCACACCACCGCGATTAGCAACAAAAAAAGGCGCCCCCCCTCACAAGGTCGCCTTTAACAATTAATCATTCAATAAAAATGAGCAACTTAATTAACCAGTACAAATATATGGAAAATACTGATAGTAAGCAAGTTAATGGCCGTAAATCTTTACGGATTGACGAAATAGAAAAATTTCTTTTGGGGCGTTACGATGTTCGTATCAACGTCATTACCAATAGCATAGAAAAGCGGCCAAAGGATAGCCAAAAACCCTTTGAGCCTATCAACGATAGTGAACTCAAATACGAACTATTTAAAGCGGGCTTCTCCAAGTTTGATGGAGAACTGAAAGCCCTTTTGGGGTCGTCAATGATTCAAAAATACGACCCGTTTAAAGCCTATTTTGAGGCACTACCAAAGCACACAAACAATGACCGCGACTACATACAAGAACTATCTACCTACGTAGAAACCAACGACCAAAAATGGTTTGAAGCCATGTTTAAGAAAATGTTGGTACGGGTTGTTTCGCAATCATTGGGAACGCCCCAATTTAACAAGCAATGTTTTACGCTTGTGGGCAAACAAGGCGACGGCAAAACGTCGTTCTTTGATTTTTTAGTGCCGCCAAAGTTACGCCCCTACTACAAAAAAAATTATGATTTTCACGGTGGTCGTCAAGCCAAATTTTCTTTGGTGCAAAACTTTATCATCAATTTAGATGGGTTAGCCCAGTTCGACAAAAAAGACCTCAATAACGAGTTTAAGGCCACTTTGTCCGAAAACTACGTAAAATATGCCCCTTTGTTTAGCAGTACCGAGGTATCCTTTGCGCGTCGAGCGTCGTTTGTGGCCACTACCAACAAACACGATTTTTTGAGCGACGAAACGGGTTCAGTTCGATGGGTCATTTTTGAGGTTTTATCTATCAACCATGACGGCGGCGGCGAAAACGGTTACGCTCAAATAGATATTGATAAAGTTTGGGGGCAAGCATACAGCCTTTTTTGCGACGATTTCAAGGGCGAACTATCGCAAGATGAAGTAAAGCAAAACGAACTGTTAAACCGTCGCTTTATGCGTGTTTCGGCAGAAATGGAAGTAATAGCCCGCCACTTTTTGCCGTCAGAAAAAGGGCAGCTTAATGCCGAGTTTCATACGGCATCTACCATAGAAAAAAGACTTCGAGAAAGTGGATACGGGAAACTATCAGTTTACCAAATTGGCAACGCAATGAAAATGTTAGGATTCCAAGTTAGTTCAAAATGGAGTGCCGAACATAATTATACCCAAAAAGGCTATTTTGTGTCTGAAACTGGTTTTTAATCTACTCGTTTACTCGTTAGGTTATAAATTATTGTATATCAATATATTAACTATCAAAAAACCGAGTAGATACTTATCTACTCGTATCTACTCGGTTACTCGTTTTTAGGTATTTTTAGGTCAAAAACCGAGTAGATACGAGTAACCGAGTAAGGAGGGGTTTACTCGTTTTTTTGCTTCTAACTACTTGATTATCAACACCAATTTTCGGAACGAGTAAACGAGTAGATTAAAACGAGAAAATCTATTTGTGCGCACGGAATAAAAACGCCAAAATAAGTGTCAAAAATTATACAATTCTAAGAATTAACCATTTGGCCGCTAAAAGAAAAAGATGATAGCACCCAAACAAATAGCGCAAATCAAAGCAGTATCAATAATTGATTACTTGCAGTCTATTGGCCACAACCCCGTGAAGGAATCAAGCGGCCAACTGGTTTACTTTTCGCCCAAAAGCACCGAGGCCAACCCGTCGTTTTTTGTTAATCCAACCAAGAACGTTTTTGCAGATTTTAGTGGCGCGGGCGGGAAGGGCGACGTAATAAGTTTGGTTCAGTACCTCACGGGGTGCAACTTCACCGAGGCCGTCAAGACCTTACAAAGTTTTGACCCGTCGCAACTTGACCGCGCCCCCGTCGCTTTTTCTTTTAGCGGCCAACAACAACCCAAAGACCCAAACTACCAAGTAGGTAAGTTTGGCATCATTGACGTTCGCCCATTGCAACACGGGGCGTTATTACAATACGTAGCGGGTCGCGGTATTCCCGAACACATAGCAAAAAAGCACCTCAAAGAAGTTCACTACACGAATGGCGGCAAAAGTGGATTTTATGCCGTTGGTTTTGGCAACGACAAAGGCGGCTACGCACTACGAAGCAAATCGTTTAAATGCGCAACCGCCCCAAACTGGATAACAACCATTGAGGCCGCAAACAGCGACGTGGTGAACGTCTTTGAGGGTTTCTTTGATTTTTTGAGTGCCTGCGTGTATTTCCGCTACTATGTGCCGCACAATACTACTATCGTGCTAAATTCTACCTCAAACCTCAATAAAGCCTTAGAGCGGCTAAAAACGGCCAAAAAAGTGAACGTGTTTTTGGATAACGACAAAGCGGGTAAAGAAACCCTTCAACGCATCGAGGCCATTAACCCCAACACAGGCGACCGCTCACACATTTACGCGGGCTACAAGGATTTTAGCCAGTTCATTGAGTTGCGTAGTGGATAGACGGGGCAGTATTCAAGCCACATAATCAAAAACACCATCAAAAATACCATCAAAAATAGTATCAAAACCAAAAAACCAGCATCAAAATAGTAGCCCAAATTTGGAGTACAATACCAAAAGCTAAGTTACTGAAAATCATTGCTTTACAAGAAAAATAACCAACAAGTCGGCACAATTCCAGCAACTAAGCGACAATAAAACAGTTAAAACGGTGGTAGTGGTACATTTATGGTGCTGGCAATATGATTTTTGGAGTATTAGCTTGAAAAGAGCAACGAGGTTTTTATTTTTGTGAATCCAAACTCAAAACT